>JBJXFT010000446.1:0-5090 GCA_046155725.1 Saprospiraceae bacterium | reverse complement strand
GTATTCGCGGCGAAGTTGGTAAGCGCCGTAGGCGCGGTTGCGGTTGGCAAAAACGATGTCCAGCGCGTCGCGGTGCGACACGGATTCAGGAGCAGTCATGGCACAAAAATTTAAGGGTGAAAAAATTTTGGTTTTTGGGGTTCGGCTGGTCGGCCATTTGAAGGGAAGATGTTGGGCGCGATGTTTTTGGTGGGTGGGAGCGGGATGTTTTTTGTCCCTCAAAAAAGAAAAGGCGCGGCATGTGTAGACGCGCCTTTCGGCATTGACAGTGTAGGCAGGCCTACTTTGCGAACGCCTTGACAACCTTGCCGATCCGCACGAAATAAATGCCTGGAGCCAATGAACTTACATTTACCTGTATTGCAGAGGTGCTTCTGATACAATGGGGCGTGCTTAATATCTGCCCTAATGAGTTGAGCAGTTGAATCGAATATGCCTCGGCAATTAGCGGATTTTGCATACTGAGATAAATTTCCCCACTTGTTGGGTTAGGATAAATTTTGAAATCAAAATTGTTGGTGAGATTGGCCGAACAAGTGGTCTGGGTCGCACCAAGGGAAGGTCGTAAGGTCTCTAGTATAGCGAGCATAATTCCCTTTTGCCCTTCCGTGAACATCACCATACACCCATCGTCCACATAATCCATGTAGTTCATGAAAGCATTGGAATGCCCGCACGAATATTGCGGGTAATCGGGGCAGCCTTCGTAAGCGAGGCTTTGAGGAGGCGTATCGGCTATGCTGTCACCAATATCACAGTTGCCGCCCGCCCACGGGTGCAACAAACCAAGGTAGTGGCCTACTTCGTGTACCACAGTCCGACCCAAATTAAAGCGGCCTTCGGCCTGTGTCCCAAAATACTTTGGGTGGACTACCACGCCACTTTTTTCGGGAGGCACAAGGCCAGGGTAAGTGCCAAAACCAGCGATGAACTTTCCTGTATTGGCTACCCATACGTTCAGGTATCTTTCCGCGTCCCACGCATCGCTCCCGCCCCTGTCGCTGTAAAAGAGGCTGTCGGATACCCCTGCTTCTGCAAGAGGGGAATAGGTTCGCACGATTCCGGTAGTTTGCAAGCCTGCAGGGTCAAAGCTCGCCAAGCAAAAACGGATACCCGTATCGCCAGATTTTATAGATTCAAACTCATTTGGAACAAGGGTGCCGTCCAAGTTCTGGCTCGAAAAGTCACGGTTTAGGGCTTCAATTTGAGCAAAAACGGTTTCATCGCAAAGGTGTTCGTCAGGATAATGCCACACAATGTGTACCACCACAGCGATGGTTGTCTGTTGTCGCTCAAAGGCGGGCGGCTCGCTTTTTCGCAATTTTTTTCCGTATTCCCCAAATTGTTGCTGCAACACCTCATTGCCACAAAGTCGGGCTTGCGCCTGTGGCTGAATGGCATGGAGCATAAACAACAAGAAAAGCAAGGGTCGCATAAGTTATCGAATCAAGGTGACATCGCCGGTTTTTACCACCACCTCGGGGCTGGCGTCCCGGCTGAATTCGTATTCGAGCACCCAAGCGTACACCCCAGGTGCGGATTTTTGAGCGTCCCAATGGACGCGCTCTGGGTCGGCGGTCGAAAATACCAGGCTGCCCCAACGGTCGAACACTTGGAATCGGATGACACGATAAGGATAGTCACAGCCAAAGCCGATGTCAAGAAAGTCGTTCGCGCCATCATCGTTTGGTGAAAGCACATTGGGCACGAACACCCGGCAATCGCACACTTCAGTGCGCACTTCGCTTTCAAAATCGAATATGCCACAGCGATTGCTGACCGTAAGCGAATAGCTGTTGGCCTCTTGCACGGTTATTTCCTGCGCCACGGCTCCGGTTGACCACGCGAACTCGCCGGGGAGTGGTGCGGCGAGCGTCACACTTTGGCCAGCACAGACGAGCGTGTCGGAAGGCAGATAAGCCGGCGAACCGCTGTCAATCACCACCATCGTGTCGCGGAGCGCACAGTGGAGCATCTGGGCAGCCACGATAAAAGTACCTGAGCTGCTCACTTCTATGCTGGGCAAAGTGCTTCCCGTGTTCCACTCGTAGGTTGCGTCCAAAAAACCAGCATCGAACACCCGGGATTCTCCGCCGCACAGCAGCACGGTGTCGGGCAGGGGGTCGAACGCCCATGCCCCCACGTCCTCGATGAAAAAATAACTGCCATCATAAGGTCCCAGTATTTCTATGTTCGTCTCGGCATCCGTCCTGAAATTCCCCATGACCGCGTAATGCTCCACTCCCTTTGCGCGGTAACAGCCGCTCACTTCCACCCAGTTCATGGTGTCTTTGATAGGTTCGCCGCGATGCTCTATAGCGGGGAGCAAAGGCATAGAGCCATCTGGTAGCCTGTTCGGCACGGCTTCGCTCTCTGTAAAAGCAAGGCCCACCGCATCAGAGTATATCTCGCTCCACGCAGCAAAACCCGGAGATACAAAAAACTGCACGAAGTACATTTTTCCGCTCTCTAAGGGCTGCAAGAGCGGGACACCCATATATTCATTATCAGACCCATTTACGTTATAAACATAAATGCCCGCATACCCCTCCCCGCTCCTTGCTGGTTGATAATGGTCAGGTGTGATTGGGTGGGGAACGTTGGTGTAAAGGTAGGGCGAGCATTCGTTGAACACATCGGGTGTCTCTACTATTGAATACCACGGAGGGGCCAAAGCGATTCCGATTCCATTGCCTCCTGGGCAATGCGTTATGGAGTCAAAACCGGGATTTGGTATCAGGTTTTGAGCGGACAATGCGTCATGAACCATAAAGCAGGCCAGTAGTAGGAGTGCCTTTTGCATAACAAAAAGAAAAGCCCTGCCCGGTGCGCCATTCCGGGCAGGGGATTGAAAAGAGGGAGAAACTATTGGCTGATGACCAATTTGTCGCTAAAAAGGCGGGCAGAATTGTCCCACAGGGTCACGACGTACATCCCGTTGGGCAAGTCCGAAATACCTACGTCGCCCTCAGAGGCCAGCACCGATTTTATTTGTCTGCCCGAAAGGTCGGACACAACCAGACGGCTGGCGGGGTGCAGCGAAGCGTCGAAGCCCAAAATCTGGAAACTTCCGGCAGCGGGGTTGGGGCTGACGCGCAGCGCGCTGTAGGCTTCGTCTGCAAAACGACACCCGCTGCCCGCAGGACAGATGAAAAAATCTCTTTCCAAACCAGTCCACGACGGGTTAATGCACTTCGAGTTCTCGATGGCAAACTGGACGCGGTAAGAGCCCAAGGACTCGAATTCCCAAGGCGGGGTGCCACCATTTTCCCATTTCTGTGAAAGGTTAGCAACTCCAAGAGTACTCCCAGAAGTCCAGCCTTGCGACCAATAGCGCATGGCGCCGCTGAGTTCAAAAATGGCGAGCCAGTACAGGTCATAATTTTTGCTGGCGGTGGCATCTATCCTCACCTCTTCGCCAAAATCGAAGGCAGTAGGGTTCGCGTCGCCGCCGCCGCCGTCCAAAAAGGTGTAGGAGATGTCTGACGCAACGGTTGGCCCGACAATTGCCTCCCCGGTGAAGAAAATTTCGGACATCACGGCCTGCCACCCCACATTCAGTTCTGGGGGTCTGTGGTACATTATCAAGCCGCAGGTGGCGTAATAATTTACGGGTACCTGCACCTTGCCACGGTAAACCCCGTGGGGCAAATTGGTGAAAGTCACCTCCCCATATGTGTCGGGGACAGATGCGGAAACCGGTACCCTCGACCGGATGGGGTTTAGGAAATAATCTTCAAAAACCCCGGATGCATTTTTTTTCTGCAGCCAAATTCTGGCGTGCCCCCACCCTGACGGGGCAAGGTCAATGACTTTTTCACATTGACTGATTACATTGATAATGGTAGCCTCCTCGATCAATTTTTTGTCGAATAGCTGGGAAGTGATTTTTACGGACGAGCAGCCACCAATGGCCGTCTGCCCATCTGCGCTATTCAGCAGCGTACAGCAAAAAAACAGGATGAGAAGTCGAGAGATTTCTTTCATGGTGGGATAGGTTAAGTTTGAAGGATGAAAGTAAAGGGTGAAAAACAGAGGTGCCTGCCGTGCAGCAAAGGTAAAGGGTGGTGGGTCGGATGAAGGGGCACACATTGTCGCCTGTATGTGACAAGCTTGTCGCATACAGGCGACAAAACTGTCTGTTTTGCAACCTGTGGGGGCGAATATCGGGGGGAGCGCCCTTTTTCAGGTGGGAGGATGCCGACACTTTTGCCGTGCAAAAATGCCATCTGCCTGTATTGAAATCGGGTAAAGTGTCCTTTTTTATGCGGCACGGATGCCCGCACCTTTGCCCCAACACATAAACACAAACCTACGTGCCATGAAAAACATCTTCTTCCCCGACATTGCCCGCGAAATCAGGCTGCTCAAAGGCATTGCCCTTAAACCTACCGCCGCGGTGCTCGGCATTTGTCTCCGCACCCTTTCGCGTGTCGAGTGCGGCAAAGCGCCCTTCCTCGCAGGTTATCTTCCACCTCTTGCCGAGTGCTACGGCATAGAGCCTGTCGATTTTTTCCATTTCAACCTCTCCACCAAGTGCTTCGAGCAGCCTGCACTCGCCGAGCATGCGCGACTCAAACAGGAGGTGGAGGCACTCCGAGCGCAGGTGCGCCAACTCTCAGATTTCATCCACCACTTGCAAAAAGAGGCTGGCGCTGGGGGGGGGGGGGCAGAAAATTGGATAGTCCCGGCTTCTTCAAAGCGAAGAGGCCGGGACGATATGGTGAGGTAAGTCCTCGGCCCCACCCCGGTAGTTAAAAAAAACCCCACCCTTGCGCGAAAAACAAAATGCAATGCTACATTTGTCCCTTCACCCGCCATAGCGCTTTCGCGAAGGCGGGCCAGCCCCGGCAGCCAATCTTTACTCAACCGTTTTTCTTAATCTTCCATTTCTAACGTGAATCCAGACTCTAAGCCGGAGCGATTGCTGCGGCGTACGCAGCGTTTTTTTGCAAAAAAATCTTCGCTCGTCGCCGCAAGCACAGCCCTTACCGCAGGCATTTTTGCCGCAACCCTTACCTACTTCCAACCTCATAGCGTTCCCGCTGCTGCTGCCATTGCAGCACTCCCGCGCCCCGATGCGCTTCCGC
>JBJXFT010000445.1:0-24940 GCA_046155725.1 Saprospiraceae bacterium | reverse complement strand
GCAATCAGCAATTTCCAATTGGCAATCAGCAATTTCCAATTGGCAATCAGCAATTTCCAATTGGCAATCAGCAATTTCCAATTGGCAATCAGCAATTTCCAATTGGCAATCAGCAATTTCCAATCAGCAATCCAATTTTCAGCAATCCAATTTTCAATCATCAATTTTTTCAAGCTATGAAACAACTGTTTTTTTCCCTGCTCTTGCTTTTTGCAGCAGCCTTCTCTGCCGATGCGCAGAACGACGCAATCACCCGTTTTTTCAACCAATACTCGGAAGACGAGCGCTTCACGGTAGTGTACGTCGCGCCCAAACTCTTCCACTTGATTGCCAAGATAGAAACCGACGATGAGGACTGGAACAACATCCGCGACGTGGTCAAAGACCTCGGCGGGCTGCGCGTATTGGCCGCCGACAGCATTGTGGACGGCATCGCGCTCTACAAATCGGCCCTCGCCAAAGTGCCCACCAACGAGTATTCCGAACTGCTCACCGTGCGCGACAAACAAGAGCACGTGCGCATCTGGACGAAAGATTCCGGCAACATCATCGAAGAGCTGCTCCTGCTCGTGGGCAAGCCCGACGAGTTCGTGCTCTTGAGTTTCACGGGCAAAATAGACCTCGACAAAATCTCTGCCCTTTCCAAAGTGCTCGACGTGAAGGGCGCCGAACAATTGGAAAAAATCAACACCAAAAAAGTGGAGAAAATCAAAATAGACAAAAACTGACCCGTCCATGAAAGCAATCCAGTTTTTTGCCGCTTTTCTCCTTACTGCCAATGCCTTGCAAGCACAAGACTATGGCCTGTATTGGAAGTACAAAGACTACGACGGGGCCATTGCCGTGAGCGTGCCGCGTTGGGCCACGTTCGTCGGTTCGGCATTCGTGGACGAAAAAGAAGACCGCCGCCTGGTGCGAAAAATCCGCAAGGTTCGGGTGCTGTTTTTTGAAGATGGAAGCCCGTTCAGCCAGCGCGATATGAAGCGGTTTGCCCGCAAGGCCAAACGCCGCCACTTGGACGAGTTGATGACCGTGCGCAAGGGCAAAACCTATATCTCGGTGCTGGCCAAAGAACGAGGCAACGCCATCCGAAAAGTGGTGGTGCTGGTCAATTCGCCCGAAGGCTCGGCCCTCGTGACCATAAAAGGCAAGTTCCGGCTCGACGACCTCAACCGCGTCATCCAGAAATCCAGCAAAAAGAAAGACGGCAACCCGACGATTCCGAATTTGCCCAAAGTGCCCGTGATTCGAGCCTGACAGATTCCTCCATATTGTTTTGAAAAAGAAACAGCCCTGAGCGCTCGTGCGCTCCAGGGCTGTTTCTTTTTCAAAAAAAGTTTTATGAAAACGATTTGCAAAAACAAAAAGTTTTATTTTTGCCTCCCCAATGACCACCTACTCACGACAACATGAACCTCTGTCCTAACTGCGCGTCTGACATCATCCCCGGCTCAAAGTTTTGCAACCGTTGTGGCGACAAAGTTGCAGAGCGGATAAAGCCCTGCCCGGCTTGCCATCAGCAAAGCCCTTTGGCTTCCGTTTTTTGCCACCATTGCGGCTTCCATTTTGAGGGCAAGCAACGGGTGGAAGAACACCGGTACGAGCCCACTTACGCGCTCGACTTTGACCCGGAAACTTTGACCGAACAGGTCAAGGCGCTGTTTTTCAGAAGCCTGCGCCGCCGGGTGGAACAAGAACACGATGTGGCGAAGTACAGCGACTATGTGGAGCGGTTTTACCAATCGCGCTTCCGGGAGATTTACGAATTGCGAGCCGAACAAATTGGGGAAGACGCGCTCATCCAATGGGAGCGTTTTGGCAGCGAGGGCTTGCCCGAAATTGATCGGCGCATCGAAAGGTCGTTCGAGGGGCTGCTCGATTTTTTCACCATCCAATATTGCCCCGACCTGAACGGGGTGATGCTCCCGCCCGCCATTTTGAAGTACGAAAAAGCACAGCCCGGCAGGACCGATCTTTGGTTGATGATGCAGGACTTCCTCGATTTCGAGCGCGAGCAGGAGGTTTTTTACTTCGACTTCATCGCCATGCGCGGCGACCTGCTTGCCAATGCCTGCAAAAACTATCTCTTGGCGGAGCGGCGCGAAAAGGTTTTTTTCATCTGCGACCTCTCGCTAAAAGGCAGTTGCAAAGAGGGTTTTGCCATGACCGACCGGGGCATTTATTGGCGCGCGCCATTTGACCGGAGCCGAAAAGCGCTTTACACGGAAATAAAAGAGGTGAAAAAAGAAAAGGAATGGCTCACCATCAACGACCATTTTTTTACCGCCAACCCCGCCCTCAACTTGAAACTTTTCAAACTCCTCAAAAAATTGCGCGGCTGGCAACAACCCGCTGCGGCAGCGAAGCAGCCTCAGGAAATGCCCGCCTGAAACTTTTTGAAATTTTACCCCGTTTGAGGCTTGGCTATTTTGAAAAACGGCTGCTATCTTTGCAACCGCTTTCGAGCAAAATGGAGGTTGTAGCTCAGTTGGTTAGAGCGTCGGTTTGTGGTACCGAAGGTCGGGGGTTCGAGACCCCTCAGTCTCCCAGGATAAAAAAAACGGGGACGCGATATCGCGTCTCCGTTTTTTTTATTGCCGCAGAAAAACGCTCGGATTCACCCATTCCTAAACGCGCAGCCTCTAAACCATCAAACCCCTCTAAAACCATCAAACCATCCATGCTACCCCTTCACCGGGTTCACCATTCCTTTCAGGAATATTTTGGTGTCGTTCGGGTAGGTATTTGCCGTTACGGTGATGGATTTTTTCTGTTCCTTCAGTTTCCCCTCGGTGTTGAACTTGGCTTTGATTTCGCCCGTGCCGCCAGGCGGGATGGGTTCTTCGGGCCATTCGGGCACGGTGCAGCCGCAAGAAGAACGGGCTTTCAAAATCGTGAGCGGCACCTTGCCCGTATTGGTGAACTTGAAAACGTGCTCCACCACAGTGCCCTCGTCCACGGTTCCAAATTCAAACTCTGGCTGGTCAAAAGTGATGCGCGCCAGTTGGTTCGTGTCGGTCGGCATATTGGCCGTGGCGGGGTTGCGCACCAGTTCGCTGTTGGGGCCGCCGCCGCGAATTTCCTGCACCCCGCCGGGGTCGTTCTTGCAGGCTGCCCACGACAGGGCAATCACGATGGGCAGAAAGAGGCTTTGTTTCATAAAAAATGAGTGTTTTTGCGTGAATAACGTACACCGCGAGTTTGATTTTAAAACACTAAGGGACTAAGGGACACTAAGCGTTGCACCTCAAAAACCCCTCTTAGCCTTAGTGTCTCTTAGTCCCTTAGTATTTTAAAAAATGCTTGTGGTGCGACGAAAGTCAGCAAAGGTAACGCGGCTACCTTTGCCCGATATGTTCCGCCGTTAAAACGATATGCAAACCCAACAGCACTTATTTCTCGTCGGTTTCATGGGCTGCGGCAAGACGCACTGGGGTCGGCTGTTGGCCGAAAAAACCGGCTTGCCTTTTCTAGACCTCGACCGCCTATTGGAGGAAAAAGAGGGCAAGACCATTGCTGAAATTTTTGCTGAAATCGGCGAAGCCGCCTTTCGCGCGTTGGAGCACGACACTTTGCGAACGCTCGAGCATTTTCCCCCCACCGTCATAGCCACTGGCGGCGGGACGCCTTGCTTTTTTGACAACATGGGTTGGATGAACAGCACCGGCACTACGGTGTATTTGAAAACGCCCCCTGATGTGCTGGCCGAACGATTGCGAAATGAAAAGGAAACGCGCCCCTTGCTCGCTGGCTTGGATGACTTGGGTCTCCAGCGTTTTATCGAGCAAAAATTGGCCGAGCGCGAGCCGTATTACTTGCAGGCAGAGGTGGTTTTGGAGCAAAAAGAAGATGCGGCATTGAATTTTTGGAGCATCTTGCGGCAGCGGCTGAAATCTGATGCGGAATGGATTGGCAAAAATGCGGGGCTTACACGGTGACGCTGCAGTATGCCCCAGCCGATGGAGGGGCATGGCGGAGCCAACCGGTGTTTTTGGGGAAGCTGCTGAAAAAGTGATACGTTTGCCCGAAGACATGAGCCATCCGACACACAAATTCAAGTTGAATGAAACACCTCCTTTTCCTTCTCTTATTCCCGCTCGCGCTCTCGGCACAGGTCGAAGAAGTGCTGGAAGATTCTTTGCCAGCATTCGAAGTGACCGCCGACACGGCCTATTTGGAGGAAGAAGAGGAGGGCGTGTTGGAAAGCGAATATGTGCGCGAGCCTTACACCGCGCCGCCCCTTGAGCCGCTCGCGCTGCGCGAAGTGCGCCCCAACCAATGGGACGAAGCCTCGGATGGGCTGGACTATAGCCAAGACAACCCCAAAGCCCGCAAAAAGCGCAAAGAGCCTGAGCCAAACGGACCCTCCACCCCCTTCAATTGGGGCGGTATGGCGCAGGGGCTGGGCAGTTTGCTCCAAGTGCTGGCCGTGGTTTTTGCGCTGGCCGTGATTGCTTACGGCATTTACTCCATGATGCAAGCCCCGCGCAACCGAACCCTCGCGCGCGACGGAACGGAAATCACGCTCGCCAACTTGGACGAGTACATTCACGAAACGGATTTGGAAAGGTTCCTGCGCGAAGCGCTCGCTTCGGCCAATTGGCCTTTGGCCGTGCGGCTCTATTTTTTACAGGCAATCAAACAGTTGTCGGAAAAAGAGGCCATCGCGTGGTCGAAAGAAAAGACCAACCGCGACTACTTGCGCGAGATGCGCAACCACCGCTTGGGGGCGCAGTTCCGCGACGCGACGCGCCTATACGAGCGCGTGTGGTATGGCAACCAGCCGCTTTCCGCCGAGGAGTTTGGGCGGCTGGAGCCGGGGTTCAAGGATTTGTTGGGGGAAATTTGAGGAGCGAGGGGGAGGGAGCGCGGGGTTCAGCCCGCGTAAATTCAAAATGATTTTTTGAGGTGATCCCGATCAAATCGGGACTCGTGCCTCGCAAGTCCAGCGAAAAGCAAATTAAACCCAAGTCAGCACCTCATCGGGCAGTTGCTCGAAAAGAGCGCGGAACTGAGGATGAATATGCCTTTGGCGAATCATCTCCTTGAGCACGGTGGGATGGCTCATGGTGCAGATGTAACGCTTCATGCTCGCCAAGACGCACTGTTTTTCCTGCTCGAAGGGTTGAGTTTTGTCAAAAGAGGGGCAATGATTGGTGGTGGATTCCAACGCTGCAAAATCGGCAGCCCGGCAGATGGCGGCATATTTTTGCAGATGCAGCACAAAGCCTTGGCAGGCTCTGAATCGAGCTTCTGGCAGGGTTTGGCGATTCAGCCCCAAAATTTCTTTCGTTTGGTCGGCTTTGTGCCACTCCCTGCTTTGAGCGGTCAGGTTGTGCTTGGGAAGCAACTGACAAGTGCCAACGTTGTACAGAAATACCGCCTCTAAAAAATCGAGCGGATTCTCGGTGCGCGGGTTGATGAAGGCCGCATCATCGCTCGGCGGCGGGGCGGTGCTGTTTTTGTCAAAAGCAATCACCACCACGTTGGTGGAGCCTGGCGGGTCAAACACAGCGAACTGGTTTCGCTTGTAGTTGGAGTTGCAGTTCTGGCAAGCCAGCAAAAAATTGTCCCAGTCAAAGGCCCTTTCAGGATAGGCTGACTTGGGGAAGATATGCTCGTCATCGTTGCCTTCGTTGCGCTCGCAGTAGCAGCATTCCTCCAAAGAGGGGGCAATCAAGCGGAGTTTCTCCTCTATCTCTTTGAATGCCCGTTGCCCTGCGCCTTGCTTTTTGTTTCCCCAAAGGCTTTGTGCCCGGTCGCACTTTTCAGCAAACAACACCTGTCTGTTGATGCTGTGCTGCTTGCTGGCGAGGTGTGCCTGTGTAGCTTCCGACAGCGGGTTGGCTCGGATTTTAGATTCTAACGGCAGCATCTGTTTGGAAGATTTTTGACAGTTTACGGAATTGCTTTTCCTCTGCTTTGGTCATCGGCATCCCGTACATCTTCTTTTGGGTGAGGCTGCCCAATTGTTCCAGCAGTTTCACCCCTTCTGGGTTGCGCTCAAGATTCTCCCCAAAAGCGTTGGTGCCATAGGCATCCAAGATATTGCCGTACACCAATTTGTCTTTTTCAGCCCCTGTGATTTGGCGAACGCCTTCCTCCGTTCCGGGCTTGGGCAGGCGCCAGATGCTGCCTTTGCCGTCTTCGCAAGCGCGGCAGACAAGCGGGCTATGGGTGGTGACGATGAACTGGATATTGGGAAAGCACCGGGTGAACCACTGCCCAATGCGCGTTTGCCAGACGGGGTGAAGGTGGGCATCTATTTCATCAATCAGCACTACCCCATGTGTCAAGATGGCATCGTTGGTTTTGTCATTGTCAAGAAAACTAGGAAAGACCTCATCTGCCCCATAGGTGCGCATGAGCAAGCGCATCATCTCGAAAGCCAAGCTGGTCACTGACTTAATGCCTTCGCTCAACTCGTACAATTGAATGTGTTTGCCAGAAGGAGTGCTGAAAAAAAGCCCGTCGGCTGTGATATCTTCCAAACGGTAGCCCTCCGGCAACAATCCATCTTGATTGACAAAGCCGGTAATGGCTTTGAGTGCCTTGCCCTCCCCTTTTTGTTGCTTCGACAAACTCCGAAGCAACAGGTCTTTGAGCCAGACTTCGGTCTCTGTCAAAGCAGCATCTTCCTTGAAGATGGTCAAGTGTGCGCCGATTTTTGGATTCCGCACGTAAAAAGTTGCAAGAGACTCGGTGCCCCCATTGAAGCGGCGATAAGGGCCAAAAGCCGCTGAAAACCAACCCGAGCCATTCCCCCAAAAATAGTAACTGGGGTGAGCGCCACCTTTTTTTTCGGTCTTGTCTTTAAACTCCCAGTCTCGCCCGTTCTCCTTGTTCTGTTCTATCACAGTCTGGCAGACAATGTCATAAATGTCTTTCACCCCTCCTCTTGCGCCGCCTTGCCCAGAGCGTCTGTCCGATTCATCCCTTGTGATATCAAGGCTGATATGAGCCTTTGAAGCACCCTCGGTTACCCAAGTAGCGAAATTGGGGTCCAAGCGCTTTATCTCTTCGGGGCCTACCAAAGCTGCGGAAATAGCCCGGATGACAGAGCTTTTGCCAGCCCCATTGTCTCCAATGAGGACGTGCCAGCCGCTCTGCTTGCCCGGCTCGAACACCATCTCAAAATCTTTGGTCGCCCGGATGTTTTGGATACTTATCCTGTTGATGTGCATGGAACTTGCTTTTGAGTCAAAGGTAAACAGATGCTCACTCCACCTTCACCACTTTCTTCAACAGCACGGCGGCATTTCGGCTCGGCATTTCCAACGACACGGTGTAGGCGCCAACGGGAAGATTCCCCGTCAGGATTTGGAAAGTTTGCCCGCCGGGCAACACTTGCACAGGCTGCGCCAGCGCGGGCACGCCCATCAAATCGTGCAGCACCACGCGCCCTTTGAAGCCTTCCCTGCTTTCGAGTTCAATGTTCAGCACTTCTTGGAACGGCACGGGCGATATCCGCACCTTGCTGATGTGGTCGAGCGTGGTGACGCCGACGAACTCGGGGCAACTGAGGCCACGGCGGATTTGCCCCCGGATTTCGCCGTTGGGGAAGGCCGGGGTGCGGATTTCCATGTAAGTGCTGTCGTTTTCGATGGTGGGGCCGAAGATCGTCATGATTTCTGTGGCATTGGCTATGATGGGGTCGGTCGTCGGCATATCCACGGCGGCAGGGCCGTTTGAGCCGAACACGCCTTCCGCAACATAAGCATCGTTGGGCAGCCCGCCCAAGCCATCCGAGATGGTTTTGTAGTTGAGGTAGCAATTGGCTTGGTCTACCGAAGCCACGGCCACACCGAGCGCTTGGCTGACATTGGGCGGCACGGTCTGGATGCCGCAGAGGTCGAAAGCGTAGCCTTTTCGCAGGGTGTTTTTCATGACCCCCCGGATTTCGCCGTTGGGGAACGCGGCGGTGGTGACGTTGATGTAGAGGCGGCCTTGCGCAAAATCGGTCAGTTGCGCTTCGGTGATTGCGTACGTTGCGGAATAGAAACCGGGCGTGGCTTCGGGGCTCAGTTCGACAAAAGCGGGGCCGATTTGCCCTGGGTTGCCGATGTGGATTTTGACCGAGGTGGGCGTGATGGTGTTGATGAAAACGCGGGTGGTGAGGCTGCTGAGCGTGGCGTTGTGCGTGGTGTGGTTGAACCCAAACCCGGGCGTAGGCCCCGGCGACGGCACTTGTTGGAGGCCATTGACGGGCGCAAGCGAGCAGAAGTAGCCGAGGTGATTTATCTGCCCGCGTATTTCCCCGTTGGGAAAAGCGGCCGTTTTTACCACGATGTAATATTTCCCTTCACGGGCCTTTCGGAGAAAATCAGGCGGCATGGTGTCCAGATAAATAAGCCCTGACATGAAATTGCCCAAGGGAATGGGCATGTGCCTGACCCAAGTGCCGTTCTCGCCGGGCTGGCCTTCATAGATGCCTACCCCGGTGATGGGGCCGCTCAGCCCGCGCATGGGAAATGCGTACACCACATCGGCTGCGCCCAAAGGAAAGTGGATGCCACCAAAAGCGACTGCGGTGGAGCCGCTAGCTGGCACCATTTGGTCGCCGGACATGGACACGCCGTAGTCAACGTCGGTTTCGCAGATGAACTGGCCGCGTATCTCGCCGTTGGGGTGGGCGGTGGTTTTTATCTCTGCGTACACGCCGTCGGGGAGCAGGTTTTGGAGGAGCGCGGGCGGGGCGGCTATGTCGCCTTTGATGCGCCGCCCTGCGATGATGGGCATTAGGTCGAGCAGCACGGGGCCTGTCTGTCCGGTTTTTCCGATGCGGATTTTGCATTCGGTCACGGTGCCTTCGAGCCGCACGAGCATTCCGCTCACGGTTATTTTGGTGCGGTCGGGGGTGTAGAGAAAGGTGATGAGCGCTTTGCCATCGGTGTTCACGGCAGGGATGACCTCTGCGCCGCCCAACTCGGCGTGGAAAATGAGGTGCGGGAATTGTGCTTTCAAGGGAGCAGCCAAAAGGCTGGCGAAGAGTAGGATTGGGAGCAGGCGGAAGTAGATTTCTTTCATGGTGAGAATTTGTTTAGGAAAATAAATTTCTATGGCAAACCTACGGCATTCGGTTTTTCTGCCGGATAGGTTTTTTGGAACGGCTGCTCGGCCAAAGCCAGCGTTCGCCCTGCTCTTAGGCTCGTCCGCTCATTTGTCTGTCACAACTTCCCGAAAGTTCTAAACTTTCGGGAAGTTTGCTGCAAATCCTTGCAACCAGTTCAAATCCGAAATCTGTCATGAAAAAACATTTCCTCCTCACCCTTGGCCTTGTTTTCAAACTCCTGACCCTCTCGGCGCAAGCCCCCGCTTGGCAGCACATCCCCGGCCCTGACGGGGGAGGAGTCGAAAATTTCGACATGGACGGTTCCGCACTTTACGCCCTCACCCGTGCGGGCATTTACCGCTCCGACGATGAGGGCTATCACTGGAAAATGCTCCCGCGCTCGCTCTCCACTACCCGCGACAAACGCCAACTCCGTGCCGAAAACGGCATTTTTTATGCCCTCGACTCGAAAGGCTCGCTCCTCCGCAGCGACGACCAAGGCGCGACTTGGAAACCCATTTTGCAAAAGCCTTTCCCTTTTGATTTTGAAACCGAAACGCTCCAGCAGGTTTTTGTCAAGGGCGACACGCTGCTGGTGGGAAGCCTGTTCACCATCTACCGCTCCACCGACCGGGGCGAAACTTGGACGATTACGGCTGACTTTGCACCGGCTTCTTTTGTCTCCATCTTTGAGTTCAAAAACGAACTGTTCGCTGCCCAAGACCGATACATCTATCGCTCTTCCGATGGCGGAATGACTTGGGAAAACGTGTTCGCCAATGCTGTGGGGTATGCTGCCGTGACGGCGACGGACTCGTTTTTGCTGGCTTTTTATGCCGATAAAAACCGCCTTGTGCGCAGCACCGATGGCTTTAGGACTTGGGACGCGATTGATACGGACACAATTGCGAAACATCTTGAAGAGGATCCTTACGGAGCCTATCCATCCAAATGGGTAGGCGGCTCGGGACAGAACCTCTATTATTTCCAGTTGGGTAATGTGCATTATTACTGCCCGTTCAGATTTTGTCATTCCTCCGACGGGGGCAACACTTGGCATCGGGGGAACAATGGCAAACAAGCGCCCATTGGCAGGGAATTGAACGACGGGATAAATTTTGAAAATCACCTCCTACTGGCGAGCGAGCGGATTCAGCATTCTGTGGACAGTGCGCGAACGTTTTTTGAGGCACAAGAAGATTTGAAAACTGCGGCCATCAAGCAAATCGTCCATCACGGTGCCTCCGTGTTTTCCAATACCCGTTGGGAACGCGGCCATATTTCCAATGACGGAGGTGAAACTTGGGCCACTTACCCGCCCCCATCTGAATCGGAGTACTATTGCAATTCATCCTTACAGTTTTTTCCCACCAACGAAAAAGTATTTCGTTTTCAGAGCGACCCATTTGAAGTCTTTTACACCCAAGATGATGGCACGACTTGGAAACCTTTGGGAGCGGAGGTGACAGGGTTTGTGACGGCAACCGACCATGCCTTTTGGCACGGCGATATCGTATGGGAAAACGGCAACCTTTTCAACAGGTTTTGGAAAATCGCAGACAGCGATACTATTGCCAAACCTATTCACCTTGTTGATTTCGACCCTGAAAAGCCCTTCTTTTGGATGTTTGGCTTGGGCGACAGGCTGGCTTTGTTGTTGCTGAACGACTATGTGATTTTTGACGAAAATGGGAACTTGATTCGCCATTTGCCCGCCACACCTTGCTCCTCATCTCCGTTTGCTCCTGGCAGTCTCTACTTCGACGGCAACACCTACTACAATTTCTGCAACGACCGCGCCTTCATCCTTCCGCACGAAGCTGAAGATTGGCAAGAAATATACCCCCAAGATTGGACGATCGGAGTGCCACTCTACCACAGCCGCATGACGTTCTTCGTCAGCCACAACGGCATCACTTGGGTGGGGCTGGAAGGCAAGGGGCTTTTCTACGCCACCGACAACACAGGCCGCTTCTACCCCGCACAGCCACAAATGCCCTACCCATACCCTACGGCGATTTCTTTTGATGAAAACAGCGTGTGGGTAGGCACCGATGGCGGCGGCATCTGGACTTACCCTTTGCCAAAAACGCTGACTGACCCCAGCCAAAAACCTGTTTTTAAAATATTCCCCAATCCTTCCCAAGGAGAATTGACCTTGCAATCCGACTCGTTTTTCAAAGAAGAAATCGCCTTCGGCGTGTTTGATGCCGCAGGCAGAAAGGTTTCGGAGAAGCGGCTTTCGCCCGGCCAGTATTGGAATTTGGATTTGCCTCGCCTGCCCAAAGGGCTATACTTTTTGCAAATGCGCACGGAATCTGGCGTGTTTGGCCTGAAATGGGTAGTGGAGAAAGCCTTGCCCTAATTGCCCGGCGGGTGCTGGCCTATTTTTAACAGCGCGTATCGCAGGTTCATCACGCTCTGGCGATTCAGGTGGAGTGCCGCAACTGTTGCACGGCCTGTGGACGTAAGCCCGAGGACAGAAAGAAAGTCCTCGCTCCAAGTAAAATGCTCGTTCCAAGTATCCAGACGTGGATGGTACAAAGGCACGGTCTGGCCACTAACGGGGTCAGGCACTTCTACCTTGGTGTATTTACAACCATTGCAGCCCTGACAAGCCAAAGCAAGATTATGCAGCTCGTCAGTCCCTCCAAGTGCGGACGGAATGATGTGCTCAATGGAAAAATTATTCGTGGAAAAAGCCATGGGGCAGAGGCAGTATTCACAGAGCCCCTTTGCCCTTGACACAATGGCTGCTTTGATAGAGCGTGCGAATCTTTTAGCCATCTACCTCGGCTTGTCGCAAGTTTAACTGAAGCATGAGGGCCGGAACGGTCGTTCGGCGCAGACGGGCCAATTCTGCCAGTGCTTCGATGCGCTCGGCATCCAACTGTTCGGCCAAATCGGTCAGGGTCAGCAGTGCGCCATGCTCCACATCGCTCAAGCTGCCCGATTTGCGTTTGCGGTTCAACACCTCCAAGCGCAACCGTTGGTCTGCTGAAAGCCCCCTATTGATAATTTCCAGCAAGGAGGTTTCCCGTGTAGGCAGGTGTGGCGTATAACGTCCTGCACGCAGCACCATCACCCTGTCCGCAAAAGCGTCCAGGTCTTTGTCACTGAGTTGCTCGGCTCCTGAGAGCAATTGTTGGATGCGGGTGGATGCTTGGCCTGACATTGATTTGCTTTTGTGAGAACAGGATGAGGTCACAAAGTTAAGGCAAAGTTTCAACTCAAAAAGCCTCGGAAGCGGACAGGAAGTGCGGAGAATTGACGCGCACAAACCCGCCCTTTACCGCCTGATTCCCCCTCGCTCGTAGAGTTTTGACAAGCAGGTAGGAGCCGATTGCGCTGATTTACGCCATGAAACAAAAACACCTCCTCCCTATCACGCTCCTGCTGGCGAGCCAATTGGCCTTCGGCCAAATGGGCCCCACCAACGATGCCAACCGCAAAACAGGCTTTGCCACCCGCACCGAAAAACCGCCCCGATTGGACGGCAACCTCGACGACGAGTGCTGGCAATCGGCCTCCGTGATGACCGACTTCATCACCAACAACCCCAACTTCGGAAACCCCGCCGCCGAAAAAACCGAGGTCCGATTGGTGTACACCGACGAGGCCATCTATGTCGGCGCGTACCTCTACCAGCCCGCCAACACCATTCGCCACGACCTTTGCCCGCGCGACGGGGAAAGTACCGCCGACGCGCTGCACGTCGGCTTCGACACTTACCGCGACCGCCAAAATGCCTTTCGGTTCCAAATCACGGCGGGCAATGTGCAGAGCGACCTCAAGATGTCGCCCGAAAACCACGACCCCACTTGGGATGCCGTCTGGGATTCCAAAACCAAAACCCACGCCGATGGCTGGGTGGTGGAATTGCGCATCCCGTTCAGCGCCATCCGGTTCGCCAAACAGCCCGAACAGCACTGGGGCGTACAGTTTGCCCGGCAAATCCAGTACGTCAACGAGTTCAGTTCCTGGAGCCCGGTAGACCCCAACGGCGGCGGGGCCATGCCGCAATGGGGCAATCTGGAAGGCATCCGCGACATCAACCCGCCCCTGCGCTTGGCATTTTCGCCCTACCTCGCAGCGTCCGTGCAGCGCTCGCCCGTCAATGGCGACCCGGTGGAATACGCCAACAGCCGCTCCATCAGCGGGGGCATGGACCTGAAGTGGGGCCTGTCGGAAAGTTTCACGCTCGACGCGACGCTCATCCCCAACTTTGGCGAAACACGGAGCGACGACATCATCCGCAACCTTTCGCCTTTCGAAGTGCAGTACGAGGAGCGGCGGCAGTTTTTCACCGAAGGCACGGAGTTGTTTGGCAAGGGCGGCCTGCTCTATTCGCGCCGCATCGGCGGTACGCCGCGCAAGTTTTACAACGCAGTTTTTGACGTGGGGGAAAACGAGGTTTTGAGCCAAAACCCCTCGCAAGCGCAACTTTACAACGCGACCAAATTTTCCGGGAGGACAAAGTCAAAGCTCGGCATCGGGATTTTGAACGCTGTTTCCGCCCCGTCCCATGCCACCATTCGGAACGAAGTGACGGGCGAGGAACGCAAATTCCAGACTTCGGAACTGACGAACTATAATGTGCTGGTGCTCGACCAAGCCCTGCCGAACAACTCCGCCCTGAGTTTTACCAACACCAACGTGCTGCGCGAGGGCGCGGCCCGCGATGCCAACGTGTCGGCGCTCGCGTTCAATTTCCGCGACAAGGCCAACCGCTACGAAGTCTTTGGCAGCAGCCAATACAGCATGCTGTTCAATCCAGATTATGCTCCTGCCGAAAAACCTGCCACGGGTTTTGGCTACAACCTCGGCGGGCGCAAGGTGAGCGGGGCTTGGACTGGGCAATTGGCGCACACGGCAGTCAACGATACCTACGACCCCAGCGACCTTGGCTTCAACCGCCGCGACAATTTCTTTCGGCTACTGGGGGTGATAAACCACGGCAACTTCACGCAGCGCGGCAACATCGCCTCGACGTTTTTCTTTGTCACCGCCAACAACACTTGGCTCTACACGCCGCGCCAGTGGGAATCGCTGGAATTGGAAGGGCTATATGAATTGGTGAACACCAAGCGGCAGGGGTTTTCGCTCTACATGACCTCCAAACCGATTTGGTACTACGACTATTTTGAGCCCCGCGTGTGGGGCAAAAAATACTACCACGCGCCCTACATTTTCTTTGCGCCGAGTTTTAGCACCAATTCCGCCAAACGGCTTTTTGCCAAGTTTGAAATCTTTTATGGCGAAAGCCCCATCCCGAACGACCCTTACATCGGCCTGAAAATAGAGCCGACTTGGATAGCAAGCGACCACCTGCGCCTCAACCTCGGCCTCAACCTCACGAAAGACCACTCGAACTTTGGCGCGGTGGATGCGAGCAATCCCGCCGATATCATCTTTGGCCGCCGCGACATCACGACGTTCAACAACGACTTCTCAGTGGAGTATCTCTTCGGCCCGCGCATGAACATCACCGCCCGCGCCCGCCACTATTGGGCCAATCTCTACTACCACCAATACTTGCACCTCAACGACGACGGCACCTTCGCTCCCAGCGATTGGCAAGGCTCGGCGGACGAGAATTTCAACCTGTTCAACGTGGATTTTGTGTACACCTGGCAGTTCGCGCCGGGCAGTTTCCTCAACCTGATTTGGAAGGAATCGGCCTTTGCCGGCGATGGCGAGCGGGGCGGGGCTTTCGGGAAAAATTTGGAGAAAACCTTCCGCGCCCCACAGAACAACTCGCTGACGCTGAAAGTGATTTATTGGCTGGATGCGGGGGGCTGGGGCAAGCAGGGGAGGTAAGCACTACGCAGCCAAATACTCTATTTGAGAAAGGAGGGAGGAGATGGTGACATCAAGCTCGTGTGAGCTCAAGATGTCTCGCAATTTACCGATCAAGGCTTGCTGATCTGGTATGCCTTCGAACTCTTTATCTCTGATAGCATCATAAAGTTTGACGGGGTAAAGGTCTTTGAGGCCATGGTGATGCATGGTAAGCACATTCAGCACATAGTTTATGGCAGGTACTTGGATTTGAAGCCTGTAATAAATATTTCCTCCCATAGCAGGAGCCGACCAGCCATTGTTCTCAGTATGAGAAGTGACCTTTGCGATCAATACGTTTTTCACGAGCGCATTGAAATATTCCGCTTGCCCAGCCAATATTTGAACGGGGGGCGACACGTTTATCTTACCCAGCGTGTCTGGCCACAGGCTTTGCACTTGTGTCATGTTTCAACAAATTTAGGTTCAAGTTAAAAACCACTGGCAAGTGGTCGCTAATGTTTTTGTCAACCACTCCTGTATGATTAAGCAGGCTGGTTTGGCGGATATTGGTCAGTATTTGCAAAGAATCTTCGTCAAAAGCGGGCAACAAAGACGGGCGCAAGATTACTTGATCGAAGATGTTCCAAAAGTAAGCAATGGGGTTGGCCGAGCGGTAAAAATAAGTGCCGTTTGTCTGACCTTTCCCCTTTTCCCCAAAAAAACTCCACATTGGGTTGTAGAAAAACTTGTAAGAATCTCTATCCACCATTCTGCTGCCCATTTCAGCCATTCGCCTGTCCATCGTAGTATGAAGGCCAAACGCCTGAACCATGCCAAACTGGAAAGGGTTCATATTGAAATCGCCCAAAACAACCGTGCGATCATGGCTTACCTGCTTTTCTAAATCGTCAATAAACAATTTCAACTTCGAGCTGTGAGCATTTTGATCCGCTTCCGACCAATGCAATCGGCTCTGAAAATGAAGCATGACAAGCGAAAAGTTGCCATAAATAGGGTCGATAATTTGCCAAGCAGCAAGCCTTCTTTCTTCCTTAACAAGCAAAGAATAGGATTGTGTGGGCATTAAATTTGGCACGGAAAGGTATACATAGACCGGGCATACGGCCAAACACCTTCCATTTTAACATGAGGCAAAGCGCTGCGCATTTACCTTCGCCGCCATGAACTGGCCTGCCGCCACCCAATCGTTCCGGGCGTACCTCCTGCTCGAACGCTCCATGAGCCCTCACACCATCGAGGCCTACCTCAATGACGTGGGCAAGTTTGCCCAATGGCTCGAACTGGAAGGGCGCGAACTGCCGCCCCTCGCGGTCAAGCCCAACGACTTGGTGCAGTTCATCCTCTGGGCCAACCGCCTCGGCCTCGAGGCCAGCACCCAGGCCCGGCTCATTTCGGGGTTGCGGGCTTTTTACAAATTCCTGCTGGTGGAGGATTTGCTCGACGACGACCCCACCGAACTGCTCGAAAGCCCGCGCCTTCGGCGCAAAATCCCGGAAGTGCTCAGCGTGCGCGAGGTGCAGGCCATGCTCGATGCCGTGGACTTGTCGGCACCGCAAGGCCAGCGCAACCGCGCCATTTTGGAGATGCTGTACGCCTGCGGCCTGCGGGTGAGCGAGTTGGTGAACCTCCGCCTCACGGGGCTTTTCTTGGAAGCCAATTTTTTGAAAGTGGTGGGCAAAAACAACAAGGAACGCTTGGTGCCCATTGGCGGAGAAGCGGTAAAACACTTGAAAATCTACCTCGAAAACATCCGAAACTTGCAACCCAACCTACAAAAAGAAGCAGAGAACGTGGTGTTTCTCAACCGTCGAGGAGCAAAGATGGGCCGCGTGATGGTGTTCCTCATCGTGAAAGAATTCGCCGCCAAAGCGGGCATCCTCAAAAACATCAGCCCGCACACATTCCGCCACACCTTTGCCACGCACCTCGTGGAGGGCGGCGCCGACCTCAAAGCCGTGCAGGATATGCTGGGCCACGAGAGCATCACTACCACGGAGATTTACACGCACCTCGACACGGAGTACCTCAAGGAGACGATTTACCTTTACCACCCGAGGTTGAAGATGTGAGAGGTGTGAGAAAGTGAGAGGCGTGAGAGGTGTGAGAGGCGTGAGAGGCGTGAGAGGCGTGAGAGGCGTGAGAGGCGTGAGAGTAAGCTGCGCCAGCCAATCACCAAATAACCGAATCCACAAATCCACAAACATGAACTACTGGCTCGTAAAATCTGAACCCGATGTGTACGGCTATGACCAATTGGTGGCCGAAGGCCGTGGCCGCTGGGACGGTGTGCGCAACTATCAGGCCCGCAACAACCTGCGCGCCATGCAGCTGGGCGACCTCTGCTTTTTCTATCATTCCAATATCGGCCTCGCGGTGGTGGGCCTCGCCCGGGTGGCGCGAGAGCATTATCCTGACCCGACGGCGGAATCGGGCGATTGGTCTTGCGTGGAACTGGAGGCCCTGAAACCTTTGGCGCGCCCCGTCACGCTCGCCGAAATCAAAGCCCACCCCGATTTGCAGCAACTCCTTTTGGTGCGCAACGGCCGTTTGTCGGTGATGCCCGTGAGCTCCGACGAATTTTCTGTCCTATTGAAATTGGGGGAAACCGACCTTTGAGCCATGGTTTACAAATCTTTCAACTCTGGCCGCAGCATCAGCCAATTTCCGGGCGGCAGTTTTGGTTGCCTGATTTCTGCGGTGCTTATCCTCGTGGGCGGCTACTACCTTTTGCAGGGCCTTTACTACCTGCTGCTTTGGGCCGCGCCCGCGCTGTTGGTGCTTGCGCTGATCATCAACTGGCGGGTATTCCCCGACACGCTCAAAAATTGGCTCAAACATTTGGAGTCCAGCCCTCTGAGCGCCTTGCTCGCGCTCGCGCTCGTGGTGCTGGTGTTCCCTTTTTTCTCGCTCTACCTTTTTTTGAAAGCCATTGGCTACCGCAAAATGGAGCAGCTGCGCCGCCAATTCGGCGCAGCCGAAAACCCTCGTGAGGACGAGGAAGGGTTTGCAGAATTTGAGGAATTGGAAAGCAAGCCCAAGCAGCCGTTGGGCATAGAAGCCGAGGAATGGCCAGAAGAGTCAGAAAAGAGGCGCAAGGATGAGGGCTTGCTTTGAGCCTTCATAAAAAATCGCCGGAGCGATGGGCATCGCTCCGGCGAAACGGCCACGCACGGCGTGGAATGGCTTTGGCCTCAATATTTTCAAAAGCGCCCTTACCGCAGCACCACCAACTTCTTTGCCGCCATGCCCTCGCCGGGGAATGTGAGCAGGTAGACTCCAGCCGGAAGCCCCTCCAAGTTTACGTAGAAAGTTGGGCCGGTCGAGATGCCTTGTTGCACCCACTCGCCCGAAATGCGCCGCAGTTGCCAATGGATAGGGCTGGTTTGTCCGTTGAGCAAAACTACTTTCGTAAAGTCCTGCGCAGGGTTGGGCATCACTACCGCTTTGTTGGTAAGGGGCAAAGGGTCTGGGGTTAAGGTAGGCACGTTGCCTTGCAGGTCGGTCTGCACGAACACGCACTGAAGGTCGTAAAGGGGCGGGCGGCTTTGGTTGAAGCCCCAAAGGATGACCTCATTGGTAGGGGTAACCAGCAAATCTTCGGCCCATTCCGTATTGCGGGCGCCGTAGTGCCGCCACCAGAGCGTGTCGGCATTGTCGTCAATTTTGAGGAGCATCATATCGCTGTAATGATCGAGGGTGTCCACAAATATTTCTCCAGTTACAAAGTAGCCGCCTGTTGGGTCGCGGACAATATTGTACGCCCGGGCACTCTCCCAGGGGCCAACAATGGGCATTTTCTCCCATTCAAACATTCCCTCTGGGGTAAATTTGACAAAAAGAGGGGTCGTTACATAGTTGTTGCTGTCGGCCTCCCATTGTGTGTACCCCATCACCATATAGCCGCCATCGGGAGCGAGCGCAGCCGATCCAAAATATATTCCTTCCACAGGATTGTGCCCTTGGCCCCAAACCTTGTTGCCATTTGCGTCTATTTTTTCAAGGTAAATGTCAAAATCCAGCACGGTGCTCCCGTTTGTTCCAGCAAAAACAAACCCGCCGTCGGGAGTGGGCAATGCCTTTGTAGGTATAAAAGCCGACCCGTTGATCGCTTCGGTGGTGGCCCAAAGCACATCACCGTCCGCCGTCACTTTCTGATAATATTGGTCCAAGCCAAACTCGCTTTCGGAATAACCAAACACCAGGGCATTCCCATCCGCAGTTTGGATTATCCCGTATGTCCATGCCCCGTACTGATTGCCGTAAGGCCGGAATTTTTTGTGCCACAGCATTCTCCCTGCGGCATTGATGCGGGCGATGTATGGGGTGTATTCTGAGAGATCGTTGCTTGTGGCGGTCTTTGGGCGGTAGTTCCCAGCAACAAGGCAGCCTCCATCGGCCAATGGCGCCACCCCGCGTATCGTGTTGGAGGCCTCGTCTCCCAAGTCTATCGCCGTGAGCCAGTAAGCCCGACCCTTTGTGTCGGCTTTTATGAGGAGTCCGTCAAAGTTCGTTCGGTCGCTGTAACTGCTGGATTCTCCTGCGAGGAACACGCTGGCGTCAGCTGCTTGCGCCAGGGTGCTTCCGAAATCATAACTCCTGCCGCCAAAGCGCAGCACATCAGGCTCATAGGAGTTGTAAAAATCCGAGCTTTCAGGGAAGGTTTTGGAATAATTGAGAAAGCCATCGGCCAAAGTATATGGGCCAGTGCCACCTACATAAGCATCACCGCTCACGACAAAAAGGCTGTATGAACCTGAATCTGCCGGCACTCCCGGCATCGGGCGGACGCGAAACCGCAGCATGGCAATAGCTCCGGGCCCACTTGTATCAAGCGTCGCTCCCGGCATCTCCACGCGCATTGCGCCATTGTTGTCCAAGTCAAAGGACAGGGGGGCATTCCAAGCCAGGGGCTGGAAAGTGCGCACGTCGAGCGTAGCGCTGAACGTCAGCCTGAACTCCACGCCTTGGGCCTGTGTGGGGAGCGGGTTTTCAAACCGGGCGGTGAATTCGAGCCAATCTTTGTCGCCGATAAAGTTGTAAAGCCCAAACCCGTGGGTCGCCTCCGCTATTTTGTCTGCAAGCCCGGTAGTGTTGGGAGCAAGCACGGCGGACACCTCGGGCGCGCTGTCGTCGAACCGCCAAGTGTTCCGTTGTGCTATGGAATGCAACCCATTCGATCCGCTGCCGCAGCCTTCCACCGTGGCAGATGGCTGGCTTGGGGCGGGGTAGCCGGGTGCTTGCAACAACTCGACCCGCCACGTGCGGCCATCGGCGGGAAGAGCAAGGACTTTGGGAGGGACATTTTCTGGCAAATCAATCGCCGTGCTGTTGCCGACCAAAAGGTCGTCGGCCATGATGCGGTAGAAGGTGCTTGCGCTTGCGCCGCCACCGCCGATGTTTTGCATTTCAAATTTCACTTCGGTGCCCTCACAGCGGCCTTCGACTTTGAATATCGGGCCGTCCCATTCGGTGGCGCATTCGATGGGGCTGATGGTAGCAACGACGGCGTGAGTGGCGCTCATCTGGACATCGCAGCCCAATTTTGCGCTGATTTCGATGGTTTTTGAGGCAAATCCAGACATCGGGTCTATGCTAAAGGCGAGGGTTTGCCCGCTCTGGGAGAATGGCTCGGAAGCAGAAGCGACGCTGAGCTCCGGGTCGAGTTTCACTTCGAGCAGTAGGCCGTTGGAGGGGCCTGCGCCGTGGTTTTGCACCGTGACAAAAAAGCGGCTCGTGTCGCAGCGCAGCAAATCGGGCTGGGTAACGCTGACCTCTGTGTGCGGGCAGCCGCCGTCGGTAGATTGAGCAAAGAATGTGACGTTGGCGACAGGGTGGGCAGCATCGGTCAGAACTGGGAAATCATTTTGGCAAAAAGCCCAAATCCCCGATTGAGCGGCAGGGGCAAAAGCCGTCGCCACCGCATTCCCATCCCCGGTGTGCAGCTCGAACAAGCCATCGTCGTCGGTATTCAAGGTGCGCACAACACTGTCCGTCACGCTGACAAACCAATGGCGGGCGGGCGGTTCGCCGGGGTCTTCTTGGCAGTTGTTGTTGAGGTCAATGACGATTTTGCCCCGAATGGCCCAGGGCAATGCGTTGCCGTCTGGTTCGGTGCGGAGCAGCCATCCGTCGGGCTGTTCCGCGCCGCCGCCTGCTTGCAGGTTGGAGCCTCCGGCAAACAAGAAGTCGCCATTGGGGAGCACCGCGCCGCTAAAGAGTTTCTCGTTGCTGTCTTGCGTGCCGTAATACTGTCGCCAAAGTTCAAGGCCATTGGGGTCGGTGAGCATGGCAAAGCCCTGATAATTGCTGGGGAAGGTGTTTCCAGAAGCTTCGCCGCTGAGGAGGATTTTCCCGTCGGGCAAGATTTGCAGGCTATAAGGGATTTCAGATTCATTGGGGCTGCTGTAGATTTTTTTTGCCAAGAGATCGCCATTTGCCGAAAAATGCAGCAGGGCGATGTCAGCATAGTACCCCGAAGGGTTGGTGATGAAAATACTTCCATCGGATTTTTGAGCAGCCCCCAATGACTGGTTGTAGAAATCGGAACTGGAGCTGGAGTGGAGTTCGTCCCAGTCGGTGGCTTCCGTTTTTTCCCAAATTTGGGTGCCGTCAGGTTCTATTTTTCGGAGGAAAATACCACCAAACCCTGCCCCGATTACATTGGTGCGACCCACAAGCACATACTTGCCATCGCTGGTAGGGAAGATGCGCCTGACTTTTGTCTGGTTGAACACCTCGACGGGGAGTTTCCATTGGAGGATTCCGTTGGCATTGACCAGCAGTATTTGCCCGCCATCGGTGGCGCCGGTATAATCCGACCAACCGACGAGCATGAGGTTGTTTCCCGCTGGAGCGGCGTCGAAAACTGCCGTCACGTTGGCGTAGGTGCGTTTCCAAATCTGGGTGCCCTGTGCGTCGGTCTTGAGGGCAAGGGCAATTTCGGAGTCAAAAACATCATCGGTGCGCTGCACCCCAGTCACGATGAGGCTGCCGTCGGGCAAGATGCTCAGGCCAAAACCGTGTTCCTCAAAAACGGGGTTGTTGGGCGCGTAGGTTTTTTCCCAAATGATCTGGGCATCGGTGCCGATTTTGAGGAGCCAGATTTTGGAGGGCGCGCTGCCGATTGTCCGGGAGCCAACGGCGTAGAAATTGCCATCGGGCGCAGGCAGCAATTGCTGGAGGATGTCGCGGCCTTCTTCGCCGAGGAAGAATTGGGCGGGCTGCGCAGGGGTTTGGCTCAAGGCAAAGAAGGAGAGCAAGGCGAGGGTAAGCGTTTTTTTCATAAGTCAGGAGATGATAGGTTTTGTGTGCAGTTTGCTTGAATAGCCCTCCAAAGTACATGGTTTGCTTGTTTTGGGCAAAATCAAAAGCAGTAAAATGTACAATCGAGACATTTGGAAATCTAATTTTACCCTCAAAAATGAGTGAACATGAAAAAGACACTTTGCCACAAAATCATCCTTTCCGCCGTTTTCGGCTTGCTCCCCAGCCTTTCCTTTGCGCAATGGACAGCGTTGCCAACTCCTATTGGCCCAGGTATTTTTTACGACATGACGGCCCACAAACAATCGGTGTACACCACGCTCTACAAAAACTTCCAAATCAGGGTAGCCCGCACAAATGACAATATCCATTGGGAACAGGCAGCCTTGTTGCCAACCAACCTACAATCTGTCACCCCGCGCAGCTTCTCTGATGGCGACCGACTTTATGTGACAGGTAAAAATGACCAGTTCAACACCTTCCTCGCTTTTGTGAGCAACGACGATGGGGCAAATTGGACAACGCTAAGCTGGCCCAACCAAACGAAAACCGATCTTTTCGAGGCTTGGGGCAGCACGCTGTTGGCCGTCAACGATTCGGTCATCCAACGGAGCGGCAATAGCGGAGGCGATTGGCAAACGGTTTTTCAAACGCAAGGGAAAGTTTACGACCTAAAAAGAATAGGCGACCAAGCCTGGCTCATGACCACAGAGACCCGGCTCTACCGCTCCACCGACGACGGGCTTACTTGGCAAGAGAGCATCGCGCCATACAATGCTGCGGGCTTAAACTTGCCAGAATTGCCCATTTACCCAACCGAAATTGGGGCGTTTGTGCAGTTTTACAATGCCGGCATCGGCACCCTCTATCGCTCTATCAATTTAGGCGAGTCTTGGGCAGATTTTCCAATTCCGGTACCTTCTATCTCAGATATGCTGTTTTTGAACGGCAAACTTTACCTTAAAAATAGTAGCTTGTGGTCTTCTGCCGACGAAGGAGGCACTTGGGCGCAAGTCGGAATCCCCAGCAGCTGGGTCTTTGAAAAACTGGGCAACACGCTCTGCCTCGGCGCCACGGACGGCTTTTTCAAATCTGCAGACGAAGGGCAAAATTGGTGGACTGGCAACGTTGGCTTGGATATAGCGCTTGGGCAAGTTCCGTCATCGTCTATTCTCCCCTCGCTCCTGGAATACCACAATGGGAAACTATATCTCATCAACCTCCACGAAGGTTACGTTACGGAAAACGAAGGCGTAGAGTGGCGTTTTTTCCGCAGCAATAGTTTTAGTACTTCCAGCCGCTTTTTCGCCAAAGGCGATTCTATCATCATCTTAGGAGACGGCGCGACGCTCTCTTTTGACAACGGTGACACTTGGGAGCTTATCCCTGGAAGCACGAACGCTTATCACCCCTTGAGCGGGGCTTTCGAGTTTACTTCCACAGACACCCATCTTTTCGCATCGGTTTGGTTTTCCGATTCGATTTACCGCTCTTCCGATTGGGGGCTTAATTGGGCCTCGTTAAATCTACCGCCCAACGTTTTTTCTCTTGAATTTGTGGCGGGGGCGGGCAATGCACTCTATATCACGGATGGCTACGATGTTTATTTCTCTCCCGACAACGGCCAATCGTTCAGCCTTGCCAACAACGGCCTTGGCAGCAACCCATATATTCAAGGGCTTTGGGGCGTAGAGGACATCCCTTTTGCATCGGCTAACGACCAACTGTACCGCAGGGAAAACAACCTTTGGAAGCCAGCCACTGCCGGTCTTTACGACGATCAGGGCAACCTGCCGTATATTGTAGAAATCACGGGCGATGCTGGGCGAATGTTGCTCGCTGGTTCAAAACAAATGATTGCTGACCCGCTGCTCTTCATCTCTGACGATAACGGCCAATCTTGGTCGGGCGGCTGGGAGCTCGGCCTACCGCCCATTGAATATCAATTTGTCGCCACACTCTACGGCAGCACCATCTATGCTTGTGGAGAGCTTGGCGGAACCTCCTCTGGGCTTGGCCTCTGGAAACGAGATGTCTCGGTCGGAAGCGACGAACCCAGCACACCCCACACGCTCGCTTGCACCATCCGTCCCAACCCCGTTTCCGACGCGGCTTGGCTGGTTTTTGAAAAAACACCCGATGCGCCCTGCTCCGTCCGAGTGCAGGATGCCTTGGGGCGTTTGAAATGGCGCGGCACCGTTTCAGGCGAGTCGCTGCAAATACCTGTGGCCAGTTGGCCCAACGGCCTTTACGAAGTCGTTGTCCAAAATGAAAAAGGGGAATGGGCAACCCAAAGGCTGGTGGTACAGCATTGATTCAAAGGCAAAAAAAATCGCCGGAGCGATTGGCATCTAAACCATCTAAACTTTCTAAACCAGTAAAATGAGCCGGCGAAGGCAGGACTTGGGCAAGCTTGGTGCGGGTGTGACACCGCCCAACTTGATTATTGACGCAAGCTGAACGACATCATCATCTTCACTTTCACAGGCCGGTCTTTGTAAATGCCGGGCGACCAAGCGGGCATTTCTCGAACCGCTTCCATGCATCTTTGGGAGGTGTCCGTGGGCACCCATGTTGGAAAGGGCTGGGCAGGTTCTGCCGCTTCAATTTTTCCTTCTTTCGTCACAGAAAACTTGACAAACAGCGTGTTTTGCGTCACTTCGCCCGGCTTTGAAAGCAGGTCGGCAATCGAGTTTTGCAGGTAGTCATTCAAAGAAGCCGTGCCGCCGGGGAATTCCGGGGCCACATCGGTGACCAGAAAAACCGTTTCGCCCAGGTCGTCCACAAAAGGGGCGAGGTCGGTTTTGGGCGATTCTGTGG
>JBJXFT010000437.1:0-6293 GCA_046155725.1 Saprospiraceae bacterium | reverse complement strand
CAAATACCCCCGCACCCCCTCCACCGCATCTTTCAAACCACCAGCCTCTGTGCCGCCCGCCGTAGCAAAGCCCGGCTGGCCGCCACCGCCGCCTTTCAAGAACTTTAGCGCGAGTTCGCGCACGATGGCGCCCAAGGTTGTGGTCAAGTAAAGATTACAATATCACCTTTCTAAACGTGAGCGACACCCTCCTTTGTCTGTGGTAAACACGGCCTTCAAAAACATCTTTTTTTCTCGCCGGAATACAGTGCATCCAATGGTAGCGGGCTTCTTTGGTAAGGGCTACTATGCTCCTTGGCACAAGGAGGCACGGCAATTTTTCTCCCTTTTTTGAAAATTCCATGACGGCCACCGAATTGAGCGAAAGGGAAACTATCGTATCGGCAAAGCAAGGTTCGCAGTCAATATGCGCTGATATTCCTTGCCCGGGCTGGTACTCATTCACAATAACCTGATCTGGTGCTTCTTGAAAGAACCCTTCAGATTTGAGCCTTTGTGCGATGCCTTCTAACCAATTGGGCAATTGCCCAATCTTCATATTCAAGTCAATACGGCGCGCTTTGTAATCATACTTGTAGCCGTAGTGCTGCACACGCCGCTTCAAGTCATGAAGCCAAACACCCGCGTCAATCGCTGTGAGCAACAATTTTTCTTCTTCAACGGTGATGAAGTGCCCGATGTAGGATAGCCCTTCGATGGTAGCATAAGGCTGCGATGCCGGCATTGTCGCCTCAAACAGTTTTGACTGTACATGCATCGCTACACTGTTTCGTTGAAGTATATTTCAAAACGGGTGGATAGGTTGTTCGGGTGTTTTTCCCAGCTGCCCACCACATCTTGGAACGTAAAATTGACGATTCCAGTCCGAGTTTTTAGGCTTCCAAAATCCTCAAGCCTTGCTTTTAGCCGCGCCCAATTCCTATGAAATTGGGCGGAAACTGGATTTTGGTATACGATAATGATACTTTGGCCTTCAAAACGGCGGATCACTTCTTGAAGGAAATCTGCGAACTTGTTCAGATTTTCTTCCGGGTCAAACCAATAAGCGGCCATCACATAGCAAAGGTTGATGACAACCGAAGTTTTCTCTTTGGGCTTGCTTCGGACAAAGGCATCAACCAGCTCCAGCACTCGAAGTGGGTCGGAGGCGAATTCAAAAATTGACTCGCTTGCGTTAGCGAGTATGGTTTCTGCCACTTGTTCTGCTTTTTCAAGCATTGCCTCCGAGTTGTCAAAGCCTATGTATTGCATCCGAAACGGCAAGGCTTCTAACGATTGGCGGTGTGCTTCCACAAATGCCGCCCCCGAAGTCATCGGGCCGCAGCCAATGTCAAGGAAGAGCAAGGCTTTTTCTTGCACAAATACTTCTTGCACAAACTTTTTCGCCCCAGTGAATAGTGCCAAACTGCTCGAATAGTGCATCTGCATATAATAGTAGCAGTACATATCCACCAATTCAAACGGTTGCAAATCGTAGTCGAAGTCAACGTCTCGATAAGCCTGAGTAAAATCTGCACGCCCTTGCATCAAGATAGCCTTTCGCTGTGTCTCAGCAGATTTTTGGGTAAAATGCCGCCACGATGGATGGTCGTAGTGTTGCTTAAAAGGCTTTTTGGCAAACTGCTCCATTAGGCTTTTGGTAAAACCGGAGGTAGGCACATCATATTCAACCGACACCTCTTGCGATCTTACTGATGCCGACTGTCGCGAATCGGGTATAAAGTTTTTGACCGCTGCTAAGGCTGCATCTATCCCAGCCTTATTGTTGCCACTGCCTGTGGCAAAAGCAGGTTGTCCGCCGCCGCCGCCGTCGAGGTGCTTCTTGGCAATTTCTTGAACTATTTTCCCCGCATGGATGCCTTTCTTAGTCAAAGAATCGCTTACACGGACAACAAGATGCACTTTCTCCTCTATGTTACTGGCTAATACGATGACTGCATCCTTAATGGACGATTCCAAGTTGTCTGCTAAGACCTTCATCGCGTTAGCGTCATCCAAATCAATCTTTTGGGCAATGAGGTTTGCATCTTGATATTCCTCCATTTTGCCTTTTAGCCCTTCTAAAAAACGGGAAGCCTTCCACAAATACATCTCATCGCGCCGTTTTTCTAAGGCTTTTCTCTTTTCGTTCAAATCAGAAAAGGCTTTGCCGGGGTCGCGCGGATTTTTGAAAGCGTCGTCGTAGATGGAAAGCCTTTCCAATTTTTTTTCAATCCACTGTTCCGCCCCTTTAGCCGTCACTGCTTCGATGCGGCGCACACCAGCTGCAATGGCCGTTTCAGCCGTGATTTTGAAGTAGCCGATTTGGCCAGTGTGCTGGACGTGGCAGCCGCCGCAGAGCTCGCGGGAGTAGGCCGGGTCGAAAGTGATCATGCGCACCGACTCGCCATATTTCTCGCCAAAGAGCATCATTGCACCAGCCTTTTGGGCTTCTTCGATGGGCAGATTGCGCCGCTCGTCGAGGGCGATGTTCTCGCGGATTTTTTGGTTCACGATGCGCTCGATGCGGGCCAATTCTTCGTCGCCGACTTTCTGGAAATGCTGGAAATCGAAGCGCAAAGTCTCGTCGTCGAGGTACGAACCTTTCTGCTGGACGTGTGTGCCCAGCACTGAGCGCAGCGCAGCGTGGAGCAGGTGCGTGGCCGAATGGTTTGCCTCCGTGAGGCGGCGTTTGGGTTCGTCCACTTCGCAGCGCACCGTATCGTCGTCAATCTGTTCGGGCAACCTATCGAGGATGTGATAGATAAGCGTGTTTTCTTTCTTGGTATCCACGACTCGTACGCGCTCCTGCCCCGTGCCTTCCGAGCCAAAAATCATCCAGCCCGTATCGCCCACTTGACCGCCGCCTTCGGGATAGAAGGGGGTGCGGTTCAGCACGAGTTGGAATTGCTGTTGCTCTTTCACCGTCACCGTGCGGTATTTTACCACCTGCGAACTGCTGGTTTCCAACTTGTCGTAGCCTACGAATTCCACAGCCTCAATCTCTCCCCCTCTATTGGAGGGGGTTGGGGGGAGGCTCCAGTCGCCCACCTGCTTCACCGCGTCTTTGCGCGAGCGGTCTTTTTGTTCTTGCAGGGCAATTTTGAAACCCGCTTCGTCCACGCCCCAGCCTTTTTCTTTGGCCAGCAGTGCCGTCAAATCATAAGGGAACCCGAAGGTGTCGTAGAGTTCAAAAGCCTGTGCGCCGCCGACGGTTTTGTTTTGAACGTCAATGTTTTCAAAGCGTTTCAAGCCCGATTCGAGGGTGCGCAGGAACGACTTTTCTTCTTCCAGAATCACCTTTGAAACAAAGTCAATCTGCGCCTTCAGTTCGGGAAAAACATCGTGGAATTCCTCGGCGAGAATGGGTGCCATGCGGTACATGACCGGCTCTTTGATGTCGAGCACCGAGTAATAGTAGCGCACGGCGCGGCGCAGGATGCGGCGGATAACGTAGCCTGCGCCGCCATTGTCTGGCATTTGGCCGTCGGCGATGGCAAACGAAACCGCCCGCAAATGGTCGGCCACCACGCGCATGGCGATGTCGGTTTTGAGCGCTGGCGAGTCGCTCCCGGGATAAACATCTTGATACGCGTGGCCGGAAAGTTTTCCCAAAAAGTCGAACAGCGGCTTCCAGAGATCGGTGTCGTAGTTGGAGCGCGCGCCCTGCACGGCGCGGCAAAGCCGCTCGAAGCCCATGCCGGTGTCCACGCTTTTGGCGGGGAGTTCTTCGAGCGAGCCGTCGGCTTTGCGGTTGAACTGCATGAACACGTTGTTCCAAACTTCGATCACGTTTGGGTCGTCATAGTTCACCAACGTTTTGCCGTCCACGCGAGCGCGTTCGGCATCGGAGCGCAGGTCCACGTGGATTTCGGAGCAGGGGCCGCAGGGACCTTGCTCGCCCATTTCCCAGAAATTTTCCTTTTTGCCGAATTTGAGGATGCGGTCTTCAGGCAGCATCGTGCGCCAAACGTCGTAGGCTTCTTGGTCGAAGGGTACGCCTTCCGCCTCGTTGCCCTCAAAAATGGAAACGTAGAGTCGGTCTTTCGGGATTTTATAGATTTCGGTGAGCAGTTCCCAACTCCATTCGAGCGCGTCTTTTTTGAAATAATCACCGAACGACCAGTTGCCCAACATCTCGAACATGGTGTGGTGGTAGCCGTCCAGGCCCACGTCTTCGAGGTCATTGTGCTTGCCGCTCACGCGGAGGCACTTTTGGGTGTCGGCCACGCGCTTCGAGGGCGGGGCTTGGTTGCCGAGGAAAAAATCTTTGAGCGGCGCCATGCCGGAGTTGATGAACATGAGCGTAGGGTCGCTCTTGGCCACCATGGGCGCGGAGGGGATGATTTTGTGGCCTTTGGAAGCGAAAAAATCGAGGAATTGGCGGCGGATGTCGCGGGATGTCATGCTGTCGGGAATGGTTTATTGCCTTGGGCCTGAACTCGCCGGGCAAGGCAATGAAAAAAGATTTACAAGTTTTAGGTGAGTGCGCGGGCGGTCGAATGGGGCGGCAAAAATAAAGGATAGTGGCGCAGAATGTATGCTGGTGTTCAAAGCGATGTTTACCGTCATTACATCATTCGGGCAATGATGTCCAATCTTGTTCAGCGCGCTGCCTACCGACGTTAAGCCCCGTGGGGCTAAAGTGCCAAAGTAGAACCTTCGCCCCAAGAACATTTTTTGGAAATCAGCCCCAACCCAGCCGTGAACGAAACGCGCGTTTTTGCAAACGAGCCAATATTATCCGTCGAAATGTATGACCTTCACGGCAGGCTTGTTTGGCAAAGGGCGGGGCTGAACGCTTCGGAGGTATTGGTTCAAAAAGAAAATTTGCCAAGCGGGGTGTATTTGCTGAAAGCACATTTTGCGCGGGGCGTGGGCGTGGGGAAAGTGATTTGGGAATTTGGGCGTTGACTTCGACGCACGCCCCCTCAATCTTTGTCTTTTTCACCACCAACCAATATTTTTTATGAAAAACTCAATCTTTTCCAAGCGCATGCTGGCTTTTGTGCTGGCAGTTTCTCTCTTCTCGTTCACCCGCTGCATCGTCCCTTACGAGAGTGCGCGCATGCTGCCCAAGGGCGGTACAGAACTGAAAGCGGCGTACACGTACGTTCGGGTTACGGAGCGTGGCGAAGGCGAAAAATTGAACGACGGCCTGGGCTTAGGCTTAGGCTACGGCGTGACAAACAGGGTAAACCTAAAAGTGCGCTACGAGCGGATATCCGTCGAGGAGGGCGCCAGCATAAACTATCTCGTGTTCGGCCCCAAAATCGCGCTGATTCCGAACAAGATTGCCGCTATGCTGCCCATTGGGGCGTACTTCGAGGAAGGCGAATCCACTTGGGGCATACACCCTGCGTTGTTGTTCACAGCGAACCAGAACAATAAGGTCGAGGGCACTTTCGGGTTGCGCGGCGACATTTTTTTTGAGGAGGGTGCAGAGACGCTCCTTGGGCTGAACTTTGGCTTGGGCCTGAGCCAAAACTTGGACGTTTGGGCCATCCGCCCAGATTTTGGCTTGGTGTTCAACCCCGGAGAGCGCGGGGCGTTCCTGACGTTTGGCATTGGGGCGCAGTACAATATCGTGGCCAAGTAAGCCACTCTGTGCCCTCCGTATTCTTCGTGGTTAAGAGCCTATTCGAAAACCGGCCCGACGATACGTTTGCTAAACCTCCAAGGTTTAGTAAACGTGACTTCGCCAACTGGTGAGAGGTTTTCGGATAGGCCTTGAGCAAATCAATTTCAAACCCAACTTTTATGAAAAAAACCTACCTCCTCTCGCTCCTTGTCGCAGGGCTTTTTTCGCCCTCGGCTTTTTGTCAAAAAGAAAGCGAAACCGATCTCAGCAAGCCCAAGACCATCATTTGGGTCGGCGTATCGCCCGTAGACCTGTTCTTGTTTGACAGTGAAATATCGGGCAACTCATTCCTTCAGTTTGGTGCCGAAATGGGCTTCGAGGATAGCCCATTTCGCTTGGGGGCAGTGCTGCGCCCCATCTTTTTGGAACCTCGAAACTACTACGACAACTTTAAAAAAAACGGGCTGAGCGGAGAAATCGGCTTAGTCCTGAAAAAATTCTCGCTCGGCCGGCTGACGGGCGATGTTAGCAAAGCGTATTGGGGGCTTGACCTTCACTTTGGCCGGGAAGCATACGCCTACAGTTCTGGGCAAAACCCGACGTATTCCAGCAAAGTAAAAACCACTTGGACCAAAGTGATGCCCCGCATAGGTTTCCAATTTTACTTTGAGATGTTTGCAATTGACATCGCATTGCCCATCGGCTACCAACGCTTTCGGCACACCCAAAGCGG
>JBJXFT010000436.1:0-8974 GCA_046155725.1 Saprospiraceae bacterium | reverse complement strand
CATTTTTTTCAGAAAAAATCATCGCTTCGGTGTTTGAAGCGACGGGGCGTTTGGCCAGAACTTGCGAATGGGAAGCGAGCGGCGCGGCACAGCGCGTGGATATTTCGGGGCTGCCAGCCGGGGCGTATTTGCTGCAATTGAAATCGGGCGGGCGAGCGGGGTGGGTTGTTTTTTTGAAGGGAAATTGAGGTGTCACACACCATACTGCTGGACATTTTTCTCAGCGCGGCGGGCGAGTCCCATGTACCGGCTGCTTTAGCTGCCGGAATACTGGGAGCCACCTGCACATCCGGCAGCTAAAGCAGCCGGTACAAGCACCCAAAAACAAATGGTCAACTGCGAAAGCAGCAATTCAACAGGTTCTTGGACATTCATTTGTTTGATTAGCCGCATCACGTTTGCTTTATCAGGTTTGCGGTAGCCTCTGCTGCGCCGAACCGTTTCGGGGTCAAATTTTTCCCGCAAAGTTGCCCGATACTGAAGCATCCGCTCCCGACGCGCCTTGATTTTTTGATAAACCTCTTCCCATTCGGCGAGGTCGCCCTCGTCGTTTATGGCATGGACGGCATCCAACAGATGTGTTTTTCTATCTTGAAAATCTCCCATGGCAAAGCCTGTTTTTACTGCAAAACTACAAAGGATGAACTACAATCTTCCGCTACCAATCTTCAAAAACTGTTTTGCCGCCAACGCAGCCAGCACAGGAATTTTCAAACGCTACCTTTGGCGCGAAAAAAACATCCCTCTCCGCAATGCTCAAAGCCCTCTACAGGTTTCTTTCCCCGCGCTTCCAAACCCTTTTCCTCGAATACAAAGTAGCGTTCAAGCCCCGCTATGGCCACGGCCTCCCGGCCCACGGGCGGCTGCTCCAAATCATGGAGGCACAACGAGAAACCTATCGGTTTTGGCTGGAAAAAATAAACGCCTGCGCGCCGCAGATACAGTCCATCCAAAAGTTGGCGGAAGAAAAAGACCCCACGCAGCCGGGCTGGAACAACGGTTTTTTGCCCGGCCTCGACATTCTGGCGCTCTACGCCATGGTGGCCGAAACCAAGCCCCGCCGCTATGTCGAAGTCGGCTCCGGCAACTCCACCAAAGTGGCGTACAAAGCGGTGAAAGACCACGGCCTCGCCACCCGCATCACCTCCATTGACCCATACCCGCGCGCCGAAATAGACAGCCTCGCCCACGAGATAATCCGCCAACCTTTCGAGGCGGTGGACACGCGCTGGCTCGCCGAACTGGAGGCGGGCGACATCCTTTTCATTGACAACTCGCACCGGATGCTGCCCAACTCGGATGCCACGGTTTTCTTCCTCGAAACCCTGCCCGCGCTCCAGCCCGGAGTCATCGTCCACATCCACGACATCTACCTGCCCTACGATTACCCGCAGTTCATGTGCGACCGTTTTTACTCCGAGCAGTACGGCCTCGCCATTGCGCTAATGGCCAACCCGCAGCGATACCAGCCCATTTTCCCGGCCTATTTCATTTCGGAAGATGCTGCGTTGAGCAGCGAGATTTCGGGCTTATGGCAGCACCCCAACCTGCAAGGCGTGGAGCGGCACGGCGGGTCTTTTTGGTTGAAAATTAGGGAATAAGGGAACGATGAACTATAAACTATGAACGATGCTTGCTTGTGTGCCAATCGGATCAATCGGAGTTAATCTTAAAAAATCGAATCATTTCGACAGTACTTACATCCAACAACTTTTGCCATTCATCGAATCCTGAATTTTGCCCAAAAAGGGCGTTCTACCTTCGGGCAAATTTTCAGGCTAAGTACGTCGCCAAAATTAGTTTAGCCTAAAACAGGCGGCCTCTTGTTGGGAATTAGCACATTAGCAGATTGGCTAATTATCACATTCTACTTATGAAACAATTCCTCCGGATTCTCTACGAAGGCGCAGCGCAGGCTTGGCAGCAATTGTTGGCCAACAAACTCCGCTCCTTCCTCTCGCTGCTCGGTGTCACCATCGGCATTTTCTGCATCATCGGGGTCAAAAGCGCGGTAGACTCGCTGGAAGACAACATCCGTGGCTCGATGGCGAAACTCGGCAACGATGTCATCTACATCGAGAAATTCTCTTGGGGCGAAGACCCCGGCGAAAACTATTGGAAATGGATGCGCCGCCCCAACTTCACTTTCCACGAATTCGAGGTGCTGAAAGAAGAGCTCGAACTGGCCGAACAAGTGGGCTTTTGGCAGTATTTAGGCTCAAAAACCGTCAAATGGCAATCGTCGAGCGTGGAAAACGCTTTTTGCCTCGGCATCACGCAGGACTGCTACCAACTTTTCCACATCGAATTCGACGGCGAAGGGCGCTACTTCTCGCCAGCAGAATACCAGAGCGGCGCCGACGTGTGCATCCTCGGCGCGGTGATAGCAGAAGGGCTTTTCGGCCCAGGCATCGAACCCTTGGGCAGAGATGTCAGCATCGGCGGGCGCAAGCTTCGCATCATCGGCGTCACCAAAAAGTCGGGCAAAGAATTGCTCAAACCGTTCAACTTCGACAACGGCGTGCTGGTGAGCTACAACCTCGCACGGCGCGGCTTCGGGGTGCGCAGCAGCGGGCAGGGGCACCAGACCAGCATACAGGCGAAAGCGAAGCCGGGCGTGGATGTGGAAGAACTGAAAGACGAGATTACGGGGGTGCTGCGCGGCGAACGCCGCATAAGGCCAAGAGAAGAAAGCAATTTCGCGCTAAACACTTTGTCCATCCTCAGCGGTATGCTGGACAGCGTGTTTGGCATCGTCAACTTGGCGGGTTTTTTCATCGGCGGCTTCGCGCTTTTGGTGGGGATGTTTTCGGTGGCGAACATCATGTTCGTGTCCGTGCGGGAGCGCACCAGCCTCATCGGCATCAAAATGGCCCTCGGTGCCAAGCGTTGGTTCATCCTCCTCGAAATCCTCATTGAGGCCGTAGTGCTGTGCATTTTTGGCGGACTTTTCGGCTTGTTGTTCACCTGGATATTCACAGCGGCGTGCTCTGCCGCCTTTGATTTTGATATGCACCTTTCTCTGGACAATGCGTTTTGGGGCATCCTCATCTCTGCCGTGGTGGGCATGCTTTCCGGCCTCATCCCGGCTTCGCAGGCCAGCCGCATGGACCCCGTGGAGGCGATTCGGAAGTAAAGCGAGATTGGGCAGAAAGCCTTTGGAAGTTTCCAAAAATCTCCGTGCCCAACTTCCCGAAAGCTTCATCCCGCCGAGTACGGGTCACGCATAACATCTATCATCTTGAAACCCGCCGTTTCAACGGCGGGACAAAGACAAAGCACAAATCACATCTATCTTCTTTGCAAAACATCAGCATCTCACAGCCAGATGTGATGTTTTGCAAAGAAGATAGATGTGTTGGGTGGGGCGGACTGAATTCCCCTCGTTGAAACGAGGGGTTTCAAGATGATAGATGTTATGCGTAGCAAACGCTCGGCGGTAAAAACTTTCGGGAAGTTCGCTTTCTTCAAGCCCTACCTTCGCCCCTCAAAACCACCACGCCCGTGACGCTCCACCAACGCCTCGAACTCCTCGCCGAACTCGGCCACTACCTCCGCTCTGGCGGCGACGAAGACCTCGACCAAGCCATCCAGCAAGCCTATTGGGAAAACAAGTGGTTCACCGAAGAAAACACGCGCAAAGCGCTGAACGCCATCGCGTCGGAGTTTTTGGAAAAAGCCAAACTCGAAGCCTGGGCGGCGCAATACCCGATTTCAAAGCCTGATTTTTCGGAGCGCACCATCGGCCTAATCATGGCGGGCAATATCCCGCTCGTGGGCTTTCACGACTGGCTCTGCGTGTTCACAGCAGGCCACCGCTCCAAGGTCAAACTCAGCGACAAAGACAAACGGCTGCTCCCCTTGCTCGTAAAAAAAATGGGCGAATGGGCGCACGAGTCTTGGGCGTACACCCATTTCATGGGCGAAGACGAGCGGCTCAGGGGTTTTGACGCAGTCATCGCCACGGGCAGCAACAACACCGCGCGGTATTTTGAGCAGTATTTTGGCAAATACCCCCACATCATCCGCCGAAACCGCAACGCCGTGGCCGTGCTCAATGGGCTCGAAACGCCCGTCGAATTCCATGCCCTCGGCCAAGACATTTTTTCCTACTTCGGCCTCGGCTGCCGCAACGTCAGCAAACTCTACGTCCCGCACGGCTACCAATTCGACACCCTGCTCGAAAGCCTCCACGAGTACCGCGAGATAATCCACCACGACAAGTACAAAAACAACTTCGACTACAATTTCACGCTCTACATCATGAACGGCCTGCCGCACCAAAACAACGGCTGCCTGCTGCTGCGCGAAGACTCCTCGCTGCAAGCCCGCATCGCCTCTGTCCACTTCGAATACTACGATAGTTTGCAGGAATTGGACGCGCTGCTGGCCGACAAGCGCGAGGAGATCCAATGTGTTGTGGGAAATGTGCAGGTCAACGGCTTCGCCGTTTTGCCCTTCGGGAAAAGCCAAGAACCTACCTTGCTCGACTACCCGGACGGGGTGGATGTGATGCGGTTTTTGACCGCATAGGTGGGCAAAAATGAATTTCGCTTTAAGGATAAGTGCCTTCCAAAGCAAAAACGGCACGTTCGCGCAGCCGCTCTTCGCTGTTTATCTTTAGCACTTGGATGGTCGCCTCGGCAATCTCCGTCTTCGACAAAATCACTATTCCAGACAGTTCAAAATATTCGTTCCAAATATCGGTGCGAGGGTTAAAAAGTCGCACGGGCTTGCCTTTGAGAATAATGGCTTCATTGTAGCCCTTGTTGCGGTTGCAATGGACACAGGAGTAGGCCAAGTTTTCAGCGTCGCTTGAGCCACCGTGCCTGAGAGAGCGAATATGGTCAATCTCTCCAGACAGGTAAAAATCATCTTCGTGGACGCGGCAGTATTCGCACCGGTGTCCAGCGCGTTCTACGATTTCGCGGCGAAGTGATGCGGAAATGTGCAGCCTCATTGCGGGGAAAGATAATGCCGAGCGCGAGCCTTGATAAGCCGCATGATGTGGTCAAAGAAAAGGATTTGGTCAAGCTCTATCTTTTCTTCAAGGGTAAGAAAACCTTCTTTTTCCTTGTAAACCAATGCTCGAACGCGCTCTTGAAGCTTTTCAGAAGGCTTGAAAGATACGATTTGCTCTGGCTTGGGGCCAGTTGCCATAAGTTCAACAGCATCTTGATAATATTCGAGTGCGACCATGTTCGTATGAATTTCGACACAAAGAAAATCGTTTTTTCCGAACCGCCAGCGAATCTCTATGGCAAATAATCTCCACAGCACCTACCGCCTAGGCATCCGTTGGTCGCTCGCAGGGTCGCTGGGGGCCGCACTTTTCCAATTCGCGCAGATGGCCGTGTTCGCCCGCATGGCCCGCCCCGAAGCGGCGGGCGATTACGCACTGGCGGCCACGTTCATCAGTTTTCTCACCCCCGTGGCCGAGGCCGGGCTGAGCCAAGCCGTGGTGCAAGCCGAGCGCATCCACCCGCGCCAATTGGCTGCGCTGGCTTGGGTGAATTGGGGGCTGGGGGCATTCATCTTTATTGTGCTTTGGCTGGCCGGACCAACTTTGGCTGGCTGGTTTGGCCGCTCGGATTTGCCGGGGCTGCTGTTGCTGATGGGCGCATCGTTGCTCGTCACGCCATTTGGGGCGCAATATTCGGGGCTGATGTCGCGCGAAATGCGGTTTGACCAATCTGCCAAAATCGAGGTTGTGTCCTGGGCAGTTTCGTTTGTCGGCACCGTTTGGTTGGCGTGGCAGGGCTGGGGCGCGTGGGCTATGGCGGTGGGTTTTCTGCTGCGCAACATGGTCGGCACTTTTGGCTGCGTGTGGGCGGGCAGCCAGATTATCGCCATCAACCTGTTCAAAACCAGCAGCCTTCGAGAAATCGCGCCGATGCTCCGCTTTGGTTTCTTTGAACTCTCCTCGCGCTGGGCGGATTTTTTTTCCAACTATCTGGACAAACTCATCGTCGCCAAATGGCTTGGCGTGGCGGCCTTGGGCTACTACAATTTGGCCTTCACGTTCCTGATGTTGCCCACCGCCCGCTTGGGCTACGTCGTCACCCGCGTCGCGTTCCCCGTGTTCGCCAAAGTGCGGCACGACCGCCTGCAATTGCAATCGTTTTTCGAGCGCTCCGCCCGCGAAGTCATCCTGCTGCTGTTCCCAATCTACCTCGCCATGGCGCTGTTTTCCAAGGAAATCGTGCTGCTTTTCTTTGGGGAAAACTGGCTTCCCGCCGCACCGCTTTTTGTCGCGCTGGGCTTGGCCGGCCTCGTCCGCACGCTCTGTGCGCCATTCCCACAATTGGTGAAAGGCTTGGGCAGGCCACAACTTTGGCTCGTGTGGATGCTGGTTTTCAGCAGCGTTTTGTGCGGCAGCCTCTTGCTTTTTTTGTCTCTAAACTCCACGATAGAGTCGGCGGCGTGGTCGCGCACGGCAGCTAAATTCGTCATAGAAATCGGCCTGCTCTGGTGGCTGGCCAGGCGTTGTGGTGTGGGCTTTTCGCCTGTGCTGCGCTTTGGCGCAAGGGTGGCAGTTTGGCTGCTGCCGATAGTCGCACTGACTTGGCTGGCAGGGTTTGCGCCGGGCGGTTTTTGGGTCGCCACAGTTTTGAAATCGACGGTTTTCGGAGCAGGGCTGCTGTGGCTGTACGGGCGCGGGCACTTGCGCAAAGAGGCGCAAGCATTGCTCCAAAATTTTACGGACAAAGCCGCATAAACGCCCAAGCGAATTTTAAAACACTAAGCCGCATAAACGCCCAAAGGAATTTGAAAACACTAAGGGACTAAGGGACACTAAGACCGAGAGGGGTTTTGATATGCTTAGCCTTAGAGCCTATCCGAAGCTAAGATTTACACTTCAAAAAACCCCTCTTATCCTTAGTGTCCCTTAGTCCTTTAGTGTTTTCAAACCCCTCTCATTGCTGATTGCTTAGTGTTTTCAAATCGGGTACGGTGGTGGTGTTTTCAGCGCACCCGCGATGCCATCATCAGCGATTTCACGCGGCGGGCAGCATCTGATTTGGTGTCGGGGTCGCCCAATTTTTGCAGGCCCGCCCACGAAGCAAAACCGTATTCCTTGGCCACCATGCTTTTGAAACCCTCTTCCACGGGGTTGTTTTTTGCGGTGGGCGCAGCGGTTTTGGCAGCACCTTTTGCCACGGTCGTTTTTTCCACAGCCCTGCGCGAAGCGGGGGCCGAAACGGCGGCGGCTGCGGTGGGGGCTTCTTCCGGGAAATAGCGCAGCAGGTCGTATTCGCTGAGGAGTTTTTGCATCGTCCAGCCATAGCGGTAGCCTTTGATGGCGGCGGATGTGGGCTTCACGCGCTCGCCTGCGTGGCGTGCCGCATCGTTGTACAATTGGTTGCGCGAGTAGTCGCCGAGGTAAGACTGCACCAGCACGTGGGCGAGCAACACTTGTGGTTTCACATTGTACTCGTCGGCAGCGTCGCGCACCAAGCCTTTCCATTTTTTGGCGGTGGCAGCCACGAAATGGCCGTCGTTGTACAAGGATTTTAGCCGCTCGTCGGCAGATAGCTCGGGCGCATTGGCTTCGCTGGGGCGAGCGGCTTTGTCGCGCTTGGCGCTGCCTGCCGAACTGGAGCGCATGGGGCGGTCGGAGATGGAGCGCGGGGCATCGGCCACGTCGGCATCGCTGCCCATTTCGGTGAGGAAGCCGCCTTTGGCGGATTCGCCTTTCAGGCCGTCTTTTTTGCCGATGAAGATGAAAATCAGGGCGGCAGAAACGCAAGCCATGGACAGGAAACCGAAGAATTCGAAGAAATTTTTCATGTTGAAAAAAGTTAAAAAAGTGAAGGGAGAATTATGAACGAGGAACTATGAACGAGGAACTATGAACGTTTGCCGCGCTGGGTGTTCATAGTTCCTCGTTCATAGTTCATCGTTCACTAACTGTTTCGTAGTCAATTTTCCAGAGTTGGTAGGTCTCGATGATGAGCGTCAGTTTTTCGGCATAGAGCCTTGCCGTGGCATAGCCCGATTGCTTGAGGCCTACGCACCAAGCGGCGTAGTACGGCACGCGGTCGTGCCCAAAGATTGTCTTTTTGATTGGGTAAATGCCGCCCACCTCATATTCGCGGAGCATCCAGCCATAGCGGCGGTCTTGGAGCAAAAGGGAGTGGCGGCGGAAACTCTCGCGGGCCGATGGATAGACTTCAAAGCGATCCCAAGCGTAGTCGTCGTGCATCTGCATACAATCTACGGCGAGCGAGTGCGGGTTGAAATCTCGGTCGTCAATCACCCCGTCGCGTCGGAAGCCCGGTCGGGCGCGGCACTTGATTCCGAAGTGGTTGTTGCCCTGCGTGGCCAGCCGGCTTTTCCCGGCATTGGTCTCCAAAATCCCCTGCGCCAGCGTGATGGAAGCGGGTATTTTGCTGCGCCGCATTTCGAGTTCTGCAAAATCGCGGTAACGCTCCACATAGTCGAGGTATCGGCCCATATCGGCTTGATACCTGCGCCCGAGCTTCTCCCGGAGTTGGGCTTCCACGCGCTCGCGTCGCCAGTAGGCAGATTTGCGCTTGGGCAGCATTTCGGCATCGGCCCGATGTGTCGAATCGGTATAAAACTCGCGCAGTTCGGCAGCAAAAGTCGCGCCAGCGAGTTCTGCTCCGGTTTTGAAGTCATCGGAAAGTTGTTGGAAAACAGGCATCCCGCCCAGCCCAGAAAGCCAGGCTTCAATCTCGTCGCGGTACTGCTTTACGAACAAATAAGGGAGCACCAGCACAAAGAGCGCAATCAAACTCCCCCGTCCGAAGGCTTGGAGGCAGCTGCTCGGTGGCTCTTGACTTTTGACCATTGACCGTTGACTTTTGACCGTTGACCGTTGACTTTTGACCGTTGACCATTGACCGTTGACCGTTGACTTTTGACCGTTGAGTGAAGATGACAATTATCAGGTGCCAATAAATGGTCAACGGTCAACGGTCAACGGTCAAAAGTCAACGGTCAATGGTCA
>JBJXFT010000455.1:0-10478 GCA_046155725.1 Saprospiraceae bacterium | reverse complement strand
CTTCGTAGTTCATCAATGCGTTGTTTTTGTCCCCGCACATGCGGGAGCGTCAACTTAAACACTTTTTCCTCATAAGGTCTAATGAACTTTTTCGGACTGCCGAGGAAAACCGTCCAAAGTCCAAAATCTTCAAAGACCTCGTTTCCCATCCAGATCAATTCTATCTCCATGTCACCAGCTGAGATGCCGGACTGATAGTAATCAAGTTTGGGTTTGGTTATTTTACCGCCTGCGTAAGTAATGAGGGTGTCAGAAGGCTCGAATTGTAGGTTAAACCCGTCAGCGTTACCTTGTGATGAAGCGTTTTTAAGCTTTCCCCAAATGACTAAATCTGCATGAAATTTGTCGCGTAAAGCATTCGCATCACGACGCTGGTTTGGAGGAAGATCATCGCGGTAACAGAAGCGAATGGGTAGTTTAAGACTGTCGGATAAAATATCAATACGCCCCTCTATACCCTTTCCGTAAGGTTTTCCAGCACCTCCTATCGGTGTGTCCTCAAACCGCGTTATCAGCACATACAAAGTATCGCGCACAAAATGGGCGGGGAAGCCGCAGCCGGGGTCGGGATCGGGAGAGGGTTGGCTTTGGGTTTTGAGCGATTCAAGTTCTCGACTGTCTTTTTTTCGAGAGGGATTTCCAAGAAAATGATTTTGTAGAAACCCCAAGACAGTTAAAACGAACGTGACAATCAGCCCCACAAAAGCCAACTTATTGCCAAGGCTGGCACTCTCCCATCGGGAGGGTTTTGCTGGAAGTGTACGTTTGGGTTTTTTAGCGCGAGCCATGGCTTGATTTGCAAAACGAATCCCAAAGGTATTAAACTCGGCAAATTGCTTTCCCCGCCACCCGCAGAACTTCCGACCTTTGCGCACCAAACCTTATGGCAGCAAGCGTTGTTTAACCCCACCAATTCAAGAAAAAATGAGCAAGCACGGAAGAGCACTCGTAGCCATGTCGGGCGGAATAGACAGCACCGTCACCGCCGTCCTCCTTCACGAAGAAGGCTGGGAAGTAATTGGCGTGACCATGAAAACCTGGGATTACGCCACCAGCGGCGGCTCGAAAAAAGAGACGGGCTGCTGCTCCCTCGACAGCATCAACGACGCGCGGCAGGTGGCGGTGAAGCTCGGCTTCCACCATTTCATCGTGGACATCCGCGAGGAGTTTGGCGATTATGTGATTGACAATTTCGTGGACGAATACATGGCCGGGCGTACGCCCAACCCCTGTGTACTGTGCAACACGCACATCAAATGGAACTCGTTGCTGCGCCGTGCCGATATGCTCGACTGCGAATTCATCGCCACAGGTCACTACGGCATCATCAACGAACTCGATGGGCGCAAATACATCACCCGCGCCAAAGACCGGCAGAAGGACCAAAGCTATGTGCTGTGGGGTCTCAGCCAAGAATGCCTGCACCGCACCCGGATGCCGCTCGGTCCATTCACTAAGCCCGAAGTGCGCCAAATGGCTGCCGAACGTGGCTGGGACGAACTGAGCAAAAAAGCCGAGAGTTACGAAATCTGTTTCGTGCCTGACAACGACTACCGGGGCTTCCTCCGCCGCCGCATCGAAGGGCTGGACGAGCAGGTGGCGGGCGGTGTTTTTGTAGACGCGGGCGGAACGGTTTTGGGCAAGCACGAAGGCTTTCCTTTTTATACCGTCGGCCAGCGCAAGGGGCTTGGCATCGCGCTCGGCGAACCCATGTTCGTCACCGAAATCCGCCCCGACACCAACACCGTGGTGCTGGGCCGCGAGGACGATCTGGTGCGCAACAGCATGATGGTCGGCAAGGTCAACCTGATGAAATACAAGGAATTGCCGCCCGAAGGTTACGAAGCGGTGAGCAAAGTCCGCTACCGCGACGGTGGCACATTCAGCACATTGCGCCCCGTTGGGACTGATGTGGAAGTTTCCTTTCACGCCAACGTGAAAGGCATCGCGCCCGGCCAAAGTGCGGTGTTCTACGACGGCGACGACGTGGTGGGTGGGGGGATTATCTATGGCAGCAGCCGGTGAAGTGGGCGGAGGGATTACCGTGAAAATCCGCAATCCGATTGCAGATTTTCACAGGTTTTGTTTTTGAAAGGCAAGCCGCAAAATCGCCCGATATTTCGCTTTCAAAAACGTCGCCATGCCCGCACCAGACTTTTCTCAAATCAAATTCGACCCGACTTTGAGAACGAGGAACGAGGAACGAGGAACGAGGAACGCCCCCGTTCATACTTCATCGTTCATCGTTCATCGTTCCGCTGCTGGCATTCCCCCCTTCCTCGGCGGCCCCTACTCCACCATGTACCTCAGCCAGCCCTGGACGATTCGCCAGTACGCCGGCTTTTCCACAGCGGAAGCGAGCAACGCTTTTTACCGCCGCAATTTGGCCGCCGGGCAAAAAGGATTGAGCGTCGCGTTCGACCTCGCCACGCACCGAGGCTACGATTCCGACCATCCCCGGGTGGAAGGCGATGTAGGCAAAGCAGGCGTGGCCATTGATTCTGTGGAGGACATGAAAATCCTTTTTGACCAAATCCCCCTTGGCGAAATGTCGGTCTCCATGACCATGAACGGGGCGGTCATTCCCATCATGGCGTTTTACATCGTGGCGGCGGAGGAGCAAGGAGTCCCGCCTGAAAAGTTGTCTGGCACAATCCAGAACGACATTCTCAAAGAATTCATGGTGCGCAACACCTACATCTACCCGCCGGGCCCGAGCATGCGCATCATCAGCGATATCATTGCCTACTGCGCCGCCCACATGCCGAAGTTCAATTCCATCAGCATCTCCGGCTACCATATCCACGAAGCAGGCGCGCCTGCTGAAATCGAACTGGCCTACACCCTCGCCGACGGACTCGAATACATCCGCGCTGGGTTGGCTGCCGGGTTGGACATTGACGAGTTTGCGCCGCGACTTTCTTTTTTTTGGGGAATCGGGATGGACCACTTCACCGAGATTGCCAAACTCCGCGCCGGGCGAGTGCTGTGGGCAAAAATGGTCAAACGGTTTGGCGCAAAAAATGCCAAATCCTTGATGCTGCGGACTCATTGCCAGACTTCCGGCTGGAGCCTCACAGAGCAAGACCCATTCAACAACGTGGCGCGTACTTGCATAGAAGCCATGTCGGCCGTGTTGGGCGGAACGCAGAGTTTGCACACCAATTCCTTTGACGAAGCGATGGCGTTGCCGACGGATTTCTCTGCCAAAATTGCCCGCGACACGCAGATTTTTATTCAAAAAGAAACCGACGTAACGCGGGCGATTGACCCTTGGGCGGGGTCTTATTTTGTGGAAAAACGCACGGCGGAATTGGCGGAAAAGGCTTGGGCTTTGATTCAGGAAGTAGAAGCACTGGGCGGCATGGCAAAAGCCATCGAGCAGGGCCTGCCCAAACTCCGCATCGAAGAAGCAGCCGCCCGCAAGCAAGCCCGCATTGACAGTGGCGAGGAAAAAATTGTCGGGGTCAACATCTTCCAAGTCACAGACAGCGAGAAATTTGAAATCTTGGAGGTGGACAACGGGGCGGTGCGCGAGGGGCAGATTCGGCGTTTGCAAGAATTGAAAGCGAATCGGGATGAGGTGAAGGTAGCGGCGGCTTTAGCCGCCGTAGAGCAAGCGGCAGCCTCCCCCGATCCCTCCAAAGGAGGGGAGAAAAACTTGCTCAAACTCGCCCTGAGTTGCGCCCGCGCCCGCGCCACACTCGGCGAAATATCCTCCGCGATGGAAAAGGCCTTTGGCCGATACGTCGCTACCACCAAATCAATTTCAGGTGTTTACGCCGCCAACATGAGCAAGAACGAAGACTTCGAAAAAGGCCGCCGCATGGCCAATGCCTTTGCCGAACAGGAAGGCCGCCGCCCCCGCATCATGGTAGCCAAACTCGGCCAGGACGGCCACGACCGGGGCGCGAAAATCATCGCCACAGCCTTCGCCGACCTTGGTTTTGATGTGGACATTGGCCCGCTTTTCCAAACGCCCGCCGAGGCTGCCCGCCAAGCAACGGAGAACGACGTGCACATTCTGGGCATCTCCAGTTTGGCCGCAGGCCATAAAACCCTCGTGCCACAGACCATCGCCGAGCTCCAAAAACTCGGTCGCGGGGATATCCTCGTGGTGGTAGGCGGGGTCATCCCACAGCAGGATTATGAGTTTCTGCGTGAAGCAGGCGCAGCCGCTATTTTTGGCCCCGGCACGGTGGTGGCCAAGGCTGCGCAGGAGTTGTTGGGGGTGCTGATGCAGTAAAATTTCTCAAAAAATTTTCACCATGAAAAAAAAAGAAAAATTGCTGAAGAAGGCCAAACCGCACGATGCGTATTTCAAAGCGGTGTTTTCCTACAAGGAGGTTGCTCAGCAGTTGATACAGTACATGATGGCCCCCGAAATGTTGGCGCACCTTGATTTGGATTCTCTGGAGATTGCCCCGGATTCTTTCATTGATGCGATACTTCGTGAGTCGCTTTCAGATTTGATCTATACCTGCCGGAAGAAATCTGGCGGAGAGGTTCGGGTTTGCTTGCTGTTTGAGCACAAAAGCACCAAGCCCGGTCGTGAATTGTACCCTCAACTCAATCGCTATCTCGTCAGCATCCAGGAGGAAGACATCAAGCAAGACAGGGGTGAATTCACACTGACCATTCCGATTTTGTTTTACCACGGAAAGGGGAAATGGAAGCCAAAACCAATCGGCTCATTTTATGGGGATGTGCCAGAAGACCTCAAAACGTTTATTCCCGCCTTCCGTTTTTTGGTCATCAATTTGCAGGAAAAAACGGACGCTGAGATAATGGCGATTCAAGACACGCTCCTGCTGAGGAATATTTTTTTGGCAATGAAGCACGCTTGGGAGGACAATTTTTATCGCAGGCATTTGAGCGAAGTGTTTATTTTTGTCCAGTCAAATATGCGAGAGGAAATGCTCTTGGCACTTTTTTCTCTCACATTGCAGTATATCAACAAGGTTTCATCATTAAAAAAAGAGGAAGTTATGACAGCAATAGAAGCATTGCCGCCCAAATACAAAAGGCGCGTGAAAACCACTTGGGAACAATTGGAAGATGAATTCCAGGCCAAATGGAGAGTGAAAGGGCGAGAAGAGGGCCGAGAAGAGGGCCGAGAAGAGGGCCGGGAGAAAGGCATGAATGAAGCCATCAAAAATATCTTGACAAAACGCCCGAACCTTCCCAACGAAGAAGTGGCAGAATTGCTCGCCGTGACCATCGAGCGCATACAGCGCATCCGCGAATCGCTGAGCCGCGCGCAGAACAACTGATTCCTCCTACTATTTTCAGGACTCAAAACCACGCCGCCCGCGATGACAAGTATGTCGTCGCGGGCGGTGTGGTTTTACGAACAGGGCTGCAAGGTTCTGAGAGGTTAAAACCCCTGTTCCACCAAATACCGCTCAGCATCCAAAGCAGCCATGCAGCCCGTGCCAGCAGCAGTCACGGCTTGGCGATATATTTTGTCCTGAGCATCGCCGCAGGCAAACACGCCAGGGATCTTGGTGAACGTGCGGCCCGGAACAGCCTTGATGTAGCCACTCTCATCCAGGTCGAGCCAACCTTTGAAAATATCCGTGTTGGGCTGGTGGCCAATGGCAACGAAAAAGCCCGTCACATCCAAAGTGCTCGTTTCGCCCGTTTTGTTGTTGTGTAGCCGAACGCCCGTCACCCCCTCATCGCCCAGCACCGCTTCGGGCGAAGTGTTCCAGTGGACGGTGAGGTTAGGTGTGTTCAGCACCCGTTCCTGCATTATTTTGGAAGCGCGCATCTCATCGCGGCGCACGAGCAGGTGTACTTCCGAGCAGATTTTGGCGAGGTAGGTGCTTTCCTCTGCCGCCGTGTCGCCTCCGCCCACGATGGCGACTTTTTGTTTCCTAAAGAAAAAACCGTCGCAGACCGCGCAGGCTGAAACCCCCTTGTTCTCCAGTTCATGCTCGCCAGGAATGCCGAGCCATTTGGCGCTCGCGCCCGTAGCGATGATGATAGTGGGCGAATGGATTTCCGTACCCGCCTCGCTCCAAGCCTTGTGTATAGGCCCACTGAAATCCACTTTCACGATCATCTCGTTGCGGATAAGCGTCTCGAAACGTTCGGCCTGTTTGCGGAAATCCTCCATCATTTCAGGCCCCATGCGCCCATTGGGGTAGCCGGGGTAATTTTCCACGTCGTTCGTGATCATGAGTTGGCCGCCAGGTTGGGGGCCAGTATACAGCATTGGGCTGAGGCCGGCACGGGCGGCATAGATGGCTGCGCTGTAGCCCGCAGGCCCCGAGCCGATGATAAGGCATTTGACTTTTTCCATAAATTGAGTTGCAAAAGTAGCAACCCGAAACAGGAAACAGGCGAAAGGGTTTTGGATAGATTTTACGAATGTTTCCTAAACCATTGGAGGTGTAGCAAACGTACCCCACCGTAGTGCTAACGAAGAATTTGCCTGAACATGACCTCCCACAGGAAGCGATCGGCACCATCGTAGAAGTCCTTCAAGAGGATGCTTTTTTGGTTGAATGCGCTGACAAGCGTGGCGTTACTTACGCCATGGCAGATTTGCCCGCCAACCTATTGATGGAAGTAGTACAAGAGCCTTTGGCCGAAGCTGCGTAGCAGCAACTCAAATCTTCCCCGCCACCATTTCCAAAATCTCCCGCTCCGCTGCGTCGGCCTGTTCCACCATTTTTCGGCCTTCGGCCAATACCTGCGCGGCATATTCCTTGTCGTCCAACCCAGAAGTGTTGACCTGAATATTCATGAATGCGCCGCGCACCGCAGCCCGCACGCAAAGTGCGCCCACGCCCGCATCCGTCACAGAATTTGGGTTGCCCGTTTCCACCATCTGCTTGACGAGCGGAAAAGAGTCGAACGAAAGTTGCATCACCCGGAACGGCACTTCGATGGCCTTGCGGGTGGCCGACTGAATGGCGGCTTTTCGCGCGGTCTTTTCCTCTGGCGTGGCCTTGGGCAGGCCGAATGCCGCCATGATCAGGTTGAAAGCATCGGTGTCTTCGTCCACGGCTCGGAGCAGCGCGTTCTTGATTTTTTGGCCGCGTTCGGCGGCCTCGCTGAATTCTTCCCAGCGTTCGTCCCAGCCGCGTTTGTGGCTGCTGAGGTTGGCCACCATCGTGGCGAGCGACGCGCCCAATGCGCCGACGTAGGCGCTGATAGAGCCGCCGCCGGGAGCAGGGCTTTCGCTGGCGGTTTCGTCGGCGAAGGCTATCAAATCTTTCTGGACCAACTTTTTAGCGTTGGCCGCATTCCCTTTTTCGAGGCTGTACTCGATGATTTTTTGCTGTGGGTCGAAGGGCGCAAGTTCGTCCAGACCCATGGACTTGACCGCGATTTTGAGCAGTTCCGCTTCGCTCACACCGATGCTGCGCTGTTGTTTTTTCAAAAAATAACGCCCCGCATCGAGCATCACGCCGAGGGGCACGAGGCCCACGAGTTCGGAGCCGGTGACGCGCATTCCTCGGCGGTCGGCGCTTTGTCGGCATTCCTCAAAAGCGAGGTGGAGCGGTGTGGCGCGTATGTCGGTGATGTTCATCGAAATCTGCGCGATGCCGTATTCCTCGATGTACCAGCCAATGGCTTTCACGCCTTTCAGGGTTCCGGGTTGGCGGAGCGGTTCGCCGGAAGCGTCTTGGAGGGGTTTGCCCGTGGCGGGGTCGTTGAGGGTGCGGCCTTTTTCGCGCACATCGAATGCCACGGAGTTGGCTCGGCGCACGGAAGTTGTGTTCAGGTTGACGTTGTAGGCGATGAGGAAATCTCGTGCGCCGATGACGGTCGCGCCGCTTTTGGGGTTGAGCCGGGCGGGGCCGAAGTCGGGCTTCCAGTCGGGGTTTGCCAATTTTTCGGGCAAGCCCTCGTATTCGCCTGCGCGGATGACGGCCAAGTTTTGGCGTTCTGGGCGCGTGGCGGCGGCTTCATAAAGATAGATGGGCAAATCCAGTTCGCGCCCCACGCGCTCGCCGAGGCGGCTCGCCCACTGCGCCGTTTCTTCCATCGAGATATTGGCGATCGGGATGAGCGGGCAAACATCGGTCGCGCCCATTCGAGGGTGCTCGCCCGTGTGCTTGCTCATATCAATGACTTCGCAGGCTTTCCGAATGGCCTGAAAAGCGGCCTCGACCACGGCTTCCGGCTCGCCCACGAAGGTGACGACGGTGCGGTGGGTGGCTGCGCCGGGGTCTACGTCAAGGAGTTTCACCCCCTCAACGGCTTGGATGGCATCGGTGATTTGACGGATGACGGCTGGGTCGCGCCCCTCGGAGAAGTTGGGGACGCATTCGATGAGTTGTTTCATGGGGGCGAAGGTAGGAATTGGGCGAAAATCAAAAACGGCGGGCCTCCCGAAGAAGGCTCGCCGCCCATGCTACAATTAGAGGTTCGGCTCAAAGTCGAACCTCCAATAAATCAGGTCGTCTACTTCTTGTCTCCACCGTAGCCCAGCACCCAGCCGACCACACCGCCGATGATGCCTCCCAGAGCCGCATTGACAATCGGGTTTATGAGCAAGCCGGCTCCCCCGGTCGTCAAGTTGTACATACTGAACATACCCAAATCAGTGCCCAGTGTCATGAGGAAGGTGATGATCGCCCCAGCAATCGCGCCGGTCTTGAACGTGGAGATGTTGGCCCAGCGGCTGTAAATCACCGCTAACAGGAGGCCAAAAACCAGACAGCTCACCGCCATCGCCCACATAATCATCTCGGTCTCTGGCCTTGTGACCGCTGCGCTTTCAGTGGTCATCATTGAATGAAAGGTTGAGCCGAGGAGCATGCCATAAACGAGCCAGCCTAAGAAGAAATAGGCTATGCCACCGGCCAATGCTGCAAGTAAAACTTTGGTATTCATACTCGTTTTGAATTTGATGAAAGAATGGTGAAAGTATTTGCTGGCGGGGTGGCTTAAAGCCACCCCGTCAGTAACATTGAAAGTTCATTATTTCTTGTCCCCGTAGCCAAGCACCCAGCCGACCACGCCGCCTACGATGGCTCCAATGACGGCAGCCACCAAAGCGTCAACAAGTGCGCTGGTAGGGTTGCCGATATTGGTTACGCCCAAGGAAACCAGATTGCTGCCAAGCCCCATGAGCAAACCAACCCAAGCACCGCCCATTGCACCGCCCATGAACGTGGTGATGCCGGCCCAACGGCTGAAAATTGTTGCGTAAAGCAACCCGAATATCAGATTGCCTGCGATAAGGGGAAGTTGCTGAAGAGACGCATTGTCTCTCATTACTCCGGTAGCTGTGCCCACGTTTGCTGCAAAGAAATCACTGAGCAACATTCCGTAAAAACACCAGCCCAGAAGGTAGCTGGCAACGCCGCCAGCGAGCGCGGCAAGTAAAACTTTGGTATTCATACTCGTTTTGTAAATGATGAAAAAATGGTGAAAAGTGAAGGTCTTTTCAGGCTATTTTTTGAAAACGTTTTGACGCTGGCCGGAAGCGAGGAAGGATTGTCGGGCAAATGTAGAAACCGCCGTTTTATTTTTTAATTTTTGAGCAAAAAATGTGGCCGCTTGGCGACGGTGCCCCGTTGAGGTGATTGGAAACGGGGATGGGCAACTAAACTTGAACGGGCAGCGAATTGGCCGCAACTCGGTATCTTGCCGCCTATTGGCTACGCTATGTTGCCGAGCATTCTTTCACGAAAAATTGACACTTTTCTATGAAGCAACCAATCCTCCTCCTTGCCGCTTTTGCCGCTTTTGCCACCATCGCCCAAGCGCAGTACACTACGGGGCCTCGCCTTTTTTTTGACATCCCGATCATCCACCTCGCTGCACCTGATGTGACGCTGGTGGGCAACCGCGTCGGCCTCGGGGCGGCTACGGCCATGAACGTGGCCACGCACTGGAGCACTGCCCGCATCGGCGGCGGCGCAGTTTTCAGCATGGACCCACAATCCAAAGAGGTGCAGAAAACTTTTGTCACCATGCCGTACGTGATGCTCGAAGCAGGCGCAGGCAAGTACCGCACCAACGGCGCCCAATGCTCCAAAACGAAGCAAAAAGCATTCACGGCTATGGCCAAAGCGGGCATCCGCTATGCTTTTATCAGCGATGCATTGGAGCCCGAAGGCGTTGCGCCCGAAAAATTTGATGTCACAGTGGGCGCCGAACTTGGGATGTTCTTTATCCGCGACATATTCAAAAACACGGAGGTTTTCCTCGACGGGAACTACCATGTCAATTCAAAAATCATCTCCGCCAATTTTGGTTTCAAGATGTTCTTGAATATGCGGGCCGACCGGGACCGATGAACAACGCGGATTTCTGCAACGCGGATTGCGCGGATAGGGCGGATTTACGCGGATTTTTTGATAAAAACTTGAGCGGGGATAAGGGCTTTTCGCCCTTATCCCCGCTCAAGTTTTTATCAAAAAATCCGCGCAATCCGCCCTATCCGCGCAATCCGCGTTGCAGAAATCCGCGTTGTTCATCGGTCCCGGTCGGCCCGCATATTCAAGAACATC
>JBJXFT010000086.1:0-4155 GCA_046155725.1 Saprospiraceae bacterium | reverse complement strand
GTTCCTCGTTCATAGTTCCTCGTTCATAGTTCTCCTACATTTGCCTAAAATCTTCCAGCATGGCAACATCAAACAAACCCTCCCCAGACAACGACTTTTATTTCATCGAGCGCGGCCTCGAGGTCGCGGTGAAAATGGCTCGCGACCTCCAAATGCCCCTGCTCGTGACGGGCGAACCCGGCACCGGCAAGACCGAACTGGCCAATTGGATAGCCGGCCCCGAAATGCTCAAAAGCGGCACGGCCCCCTATCGCTTCGACACCAAAACCACCTCCTCGGCCAAAGACCTCTTTTACCGCTACGATGCTATCCGACATTTCAGCAAGAAGGACACCAGCCCCAACCCGATGGAATTCATCACTTTCGAGGCGATGGGCAAGGCCATCCTCGAAGCAAAAAAAGGCCAGCCGCGCCGGGTAGTGCTGGTGGACGAGATTGACAAAGCCCCGCGCGACTTCCCCAACGACGTGCTTTTTCAGTTTGAAAGATTTGCGTTCCGGGTAGAAGAAGCGACGCGCAAAAACATGGAAGACTATCAAAAAGACCACCCCGATTTCAGCCTAAACTTGGACGACAACGACAACATCTGCTGCGCTGAAGATGCCCCACCGCCTTTCCTTTTGCTTACTAGCAACTCCGAAAAAAACCTTCCCGACGCATTTCTGCGCCGCTGCGTTTTCTACCACATCCAGTTCCCCAGCGATGTTGCGCTCAAAAAAATCGTTGAAAAAAGGTCAAAAGCAAGCGAGGACTATCTGGAGCATTTGGACGCCATCGTGGATTATTTCCTGAAAAAAGTGCGCGACATGGGCTTGCAGAAAAAGCCCGCCACTTCCGAACTCATCAAATGGGTGGAGGCATTGGAAGGCCACAAAGTGGACTGGGGCGAAATGGACAACCCTGCGATGTTGGAGAAACTACGCGAAACCCTGCCCGTGCTGCTGAAAAACAAGGAGGATTTGGAGATTTTCAAACCACCGAGCCGATAGAAAACCCCCTGAAAATGGCCATCATACTGCTTGCAAATTCCTACCACAAAGACAGCCCTACGAGCGCGCCGGAGGAGCAAGCCCTGATTTTTGAAGCAGTAAAAAGGAAAATAACCCCATACCCGCTTAGCTCTGCCACGGCAGATTCCATCGCAGAATATTTTGACAGCAATACGGCTTGGGCGAAAGACATCCAAATCTTTCACTTTGCCGGCCATGCCGTGAAGGATTATCTGGTGGTAAATAGCGAAGCCTCGGAGGAAGAGAAAAATCACCTGGACATCGAGGTGTTTGCCGAACTGATTTCCAAATATGGCACCGGCCTGAAATTGATATTCCTCAATGCCTGCGATACGGCGGAGGTGGCCGGCTATCTCAAAGTGCCGACCGTGATCGGGACGACCATCCCGGTAAAAAACCGATATGCCCTGCGCTTCGCCACCGCATTTTACGACCGCTTCATGAACAAAGGGATGACCGTGCAAGAAGCCCTCGACGAAGCGCACACGGACATGAACAAGACCGCCGAAAACCAATTGGTGGACACCAAAACCTTTCAACTCAACGAGGCATGGTTGGACGATCCGAGGGGCAACATCAAACAAAAAGATGCCCGCTTTGACCCCAAAAAGATTTATCAAGCCTTCGGCGACGCCACCCTGCGCTTTGCCGACTGGCAAGAACAAACGCCCGCCCAAAAACCGGCGATGGTGGTCAATATGGACACCCAAGCCTCCCAAGACAAGGGCCTGCAGCAAGATTCCTATCTGTGCTGCAATCGGAAAACAGAATCCAAAACCTTTGAGGAAAGGGTGCAGCGCAAGCTCAGTGGCCAGAACCCCGAGCCAGAGTTCCTCTTCATAAACAGCCACTCGGAGCATGGCCCGTTCGACTTGGTGCAGCGTTTTGAGAAATACATCCTTCAAAAAAAATGGCAGAAAAACTTCCGCTCGGTGGAATATCTGGATTTCCCGGAAGCAGATTTTTTTGACCTTGCCGACGCCCAAAAACCGATGGAATGTCTGCGCGGGATTTACAGTGCGCAGATAGCGCAAAAGATGGAGCCAAGGTTCGACTCCGACCTACTGCTCGTGCTTTGCCACAAAATCCCCAACCATTTCTGGAAAAAAGGCATCCCGGCATTCTTAGAGTATTATGTGAAAACGTTCAGCCAAATCCTCCGCAGCGAGGTCAGCGAGCGGCTCATCGTCGTCGGCCTGTTGCAGCATTTGGGCAAGCCAAACCAACTGAGCGTGGCCAAAAAATACGACGCGACTTTCAAGTACCTCCAAGAAAACAACCCCCAAGTCAAGTATTACCACGGGCTGCCGCTCATCAAAGACCAAGATGTGATGGATTGGTACGAGGAAGAATTCAAGGAAGGTTTCGACCTAAAATATACGCCCGACGAAGAAGCCATGAGCTACGCAACGGCGCGCGACTTGATAAAAAAAATAATCAACGAACGCCATGCCTGAGCAGCACCAAAACAGCCCCAGCCCCCTGCTGCCGGTCTTGCTCGGCAGCCTGCTCAGCGAACTGCAGCGCGAGGGTTTCCGCGAAGCCCGCACCGCACGGTCACAGCTGCGCATCGCTGAAATGCTCAACCGCGTGGGCAGCGAACCGCTCGGCGCGACAGACTTGAAATATGGCCTCGCCGCCCTCCTGTGCCATTCGGCAGAAGAACAGGAGAAGTTTTACCGCGTGTTCGAGGCCATCGTGCTGCGCCAAAAAACCTTTCTGGACGACCAGATATTTTTGCCGCCGCCCCTCCTCGAAGAGAAGCCGAAACCAATCCCAGAGGAGCCGCCGAGCGAGATTGCGAGAATAACGCCCCCCATTACACCGCCCCCCAACCGCACCGAAACGCAAGTCCCCAACCACGCTGTGGCTGACCGCCGCGGCCCCATCACCATCGAACTGCGCTTCCGCGACGACGGCTTCCGCCCTTGGAACCTGCCCGAACTCGAGCCTGCGCTCCGCCCCTTGCGCGAAAAAGAATGGGCCGAATCCGAAGACTGGGACTTGCCTGCCAGTATCCGAAAAATCATGCGCTCTGGAGGCGTACCGCATTTCGTGCGCCGCCAAAAGCGCCGCGCGCCGCAGTACCTTTTTCTCATCGAGCAAAAAAGCGTGCGCGACCACCTCGCCGCACTCTACGCCGATTTGGTGCAGGAACTCGTGCGCCGCGACGTGGACGCTGCGTTTTATTTCTACGACCGCACCCCGCACCGTTGCTGGAAAAACCGCCGCGCCCCATCCACCCACACCACCCTCGACCGCATCTACGCCGCCCATGCCCACAGCCGCCTCGTGCTCATCGGCGAGCCGGACGGCCTGCTGGCCGACCCGCGCATCTATCCTTCCAACCTCGCTTTCCAACTCCGCGAAGACTGGCGCGACGTGGCCCTGCTCAACACCCGAAGCACCGCCCTGTGGGGGCCGGCGGAGGAAACGCTTTGCCGACTTTTCCCCGTCGCGCCCGCCAGCATCGAAGGTTTGGGAAGCCTCATGGGCCAATGGCAAAGCCGCAAATCCTTCACGCCGCTCCATTGGAAACTGAACTGCCCCGAACCCATCCCGACCCGGCTGCAAAATCCAGCGGATGACCCAGGTTGGGAGACAAAAACCATCCGCAACCTCAAAGTCTATCTCGGCAAATTCGGGTTCAACTGGCTCTGCGCCATTTCGGTCTACCCCGAAATCTATTGGCAGATGACCAAAATCCTGCACGACGAGGCCATTTCGAAAGAGGATGTAAAAGACGAAACCCTGCGCCACCGCACTTGGCAAAGCACCCTGCTCCAAATGAGCCGCTTGCAATGGATGCGCTTTGGGAGCATCCCGCCCGAATTCCGCAAGCAATTCCGCGAGATGCTGCCCTCCGAAAACGCCATAGCCGTGCGCCAAGAACTGCGGAGGATTCTGGTGGACTGGGAAGAAAACGCCCAAGTGGACAAGGGCTCTTACGCCTATCAGGACAGGGTTTATACGCTGGCATTGCTGGGGCACGAGGAGGCGGTGGCGAAGCAGCCGAACTTGAGCGCGAGCGAACGCGCCGCCCTCGAGGCTGAGTTCCGGGAGCGGCTGGCGACGGAGCAGGTAAACCTTTCGGACATTGCGGATGCGGTGGGGCGGGAGAAATTTAGGGAAATTAATGCTCGGC
>JBJXFT010000382.1:0-5969 GCA_046155725.1 Saprospiraceae bacterium | reverse complement strand
GTAGGTTCGTTTTTGCCAAAACAACTATCTTTTTGTGCGAATAGTGGGGCTATTTAATCAAAAAGATGGGCAGTTTGGGTGAAAAGGAATCACATCAAATTGACAAGTTATTATTCACCCGTTCCTCAGCCTGCTTTTTAAATTTTTGGCGCTCCATTCCCATGCCTCCGTTCTACCTTTCGCTCGAAAAAATTTTTGAACCAATATGCGCCATCTCGCCGCCTTCTCTGCCTTTTTTGCCTTTTTGGCATTCCCAACTTACGCACAAGTTGCCCTTTTCACCGAAAATTTTGACGGTTGCTCCTTGCCCGCTGGCTGGCAGGTAAAAAGCACCGGCAATCAAAACCCAGTCTGGTATGTGGGTGCCACCAACCAAAACGACGACAACAACGGACAGAGCATGAACGGCTCCTGCTTCCTTTTCATTGACGACGATGCCACGGGCGACCAAAGCCCGCCTTTCGTCATTGATTTTGTGTCGCCGCCTTTTGATGCCTCGCAACACCCCACGGTCGAACTTTCGGTGGACGTACACTACCGCGACTGGAGCGATGCCCAAGAAAGTTTTGAGGTGCTCGTGACCGACGGCAGCACCGAAACGCTGCTCCGCCGCTACGACAACTTCCGCTCCACGGGCAGCAACTTGTATGAGTTCGAGACGCTGGTGTTCGACCTCAGCCTCGTCACCAATTCGCCCAACACCCGCCTGATCTTCCGCTACGACGATGCCAATGGTTTCAACTGGTGGGCTGGCGTGGACAACATTTCCGTGACAGGCAAAGGCCAAGGCACGAACGTGATTGCCGAGTCTTTCAACGGCTGCGGGAAACCTGACGGTTGGGAAACGCAAATCGTGACGGGCGTGGACGATTGGAAATTCGGATTCATCACCGAGGGCGCGGCACTGAGCGACGGCAACTCGATGGACGGCACTTGCTTTGCTTTTTTTGACGACGATATTTTGGGGCAAGACACGCCATTTTCCGTGGTGCGCCTCATTTCGCCGTGGTTCGACGGCACACAGTTCGGGGAGTTCAACCTCGATTTTGATGTCATTTTGCGTTATTACAGAGAAAAGATTGCCGTCATCGTCCAAAATGGAAACGGCGAGGAGTTTCTCGTCCGGTCATCAGAAGGCGATGTTGGTGGCCCTTATTTCTCCAATTATGTCCATGCCGTGCTCGACCTCTCGCCCTATCGCTCGCAGCAGATGCGCGTCGTTTTTGAATTTGACGATGGCCAAGACTGGGGCTGGTGGGTAGGCATTGACAATGTGAAAATCAGCGGCAACGGCCCCGCCCACGATGTCTGCGCCAACGCCCAGCAACTTTTCACGGGCCAAACCTGCCAAGCCAGCAGCAACAACAACGCACTCCTCGACGGCCCCAACCCGACCTGCGTGAGCAAAAGTGCGGGCGGGCTATGGTACGCTTGGATGGCGGACTTTACGGGAACGGCCAAACTGACTACCAACGCCGCGTTCAACGATGTGGTCAACGTCTTCACAGGCGACTGCGCCACGCCCCAACTCCTGCTCTGCGACAACCGCGACGAGCATGGCTTCACGGGCGAAAGCACTTATTTCCCCGTCCAGAGCGGCACGAATTACCTGATTCGCGTGAGCGGGCAAGAGGGCGGTTTTGGCGTTTCGCGTGGTACGCTTTGTGTCGGCATTGACCAAGTTCCCGCCGCTCCCGCCGTTCCTGCAAACGACGATTGCGCAAACGCGCTCCCGCTCGTCATTGACGCTAACTGCGTGAACGGCAATAATTTGAATGCCCACTCCTCCCCCACCCTTCCTTCTTTCAACGAGTTGGCAAGGCACGACGTGTGGTACTCGTTCATCGCTCCTGTGCTCGCGCCTGACGAGGTGTTGGAAGTACAGAGCAACGCCAATTTCTCCGACATCATCACCGTCTATTCGGGCCACTGCGACACGCTGTACGAAGTGGCCGCCAACCACAAAGGCCGCTCGCTCGAACTTTCCACCCTGACGGCTGGGCAAATTTACCTCGTTCAAATCTCCGGCACATTTGCCACGGTGGAAGGCTCCGTTTGTCCACAGATTTTGAAGAAAAACGTGAACGCGCCTGCCAACGACCACTGCGCTTCTGCCATTCCCGTCAACATTGGCGGGGCTTGCACGGCGGGCAGCAACGTGGGCGCGACCCTTTCCGGCATCATCCCGCCTTGTGTGGTCAGCATCGCCAGCGACGTGTGGTATCGTTTCACCGCGCCCAATTCTGGCTCGGTGCGCATCAACACGGGGGCTGAATTCCAGCACGTCTTGGCCGTTTGGAAAGGCGATTGTGGAAACTTTGAAAACGTTCTTTGCGCCGAAAACCCTTTGCGCTGCGAGGGCTTCCTGACCATCGGCGCACTGTCCGCAGGCGAGACGTACTACCTTCAAATCGCTTCGCAAATCGCGGCCTCCGGCCCCCAAGCGGGCGATTTCTGTCTGCAAATTTTGGACGGTTCGCAGCAGCCGCCCTTCGTACCTGTAGCCTTGCAGGTGGAAGAAAAATGCATCAACACCAACCTTTCAGAACTTCAGATAGAAGTGCAAGGCGGCATTCAGCCCTACACATTTAGTGGAAATCCCGACGGCCAAATGCTGGCTGCGGGCGAAACCTATCTCGTAGTGGTGACCGACGCGATTGGCTGCGAAAAGGCCATCACGGGCATCATGGACGATTGCGAAGCCACTACTTGCGCTGTCACGGGAACGCTCACGGCCATTCAACCCAACTGCTTCAACGCCGCCAACGGCTCGCTTTCTGCCACGGTGACGGGCGGCACGGGGCCATACACCTACCTCTGGTCGAACGCGGCCACGACTGCCGAAATCAGCAACCTCGCTGCGGGCGCGTACACGGCCACGGTGACAGATGCCTTGGGCTGCAATGTGGTGCTGACCAATGTGCTTGTCAACCCTGCCGCCATCACGGCCGTGCCGACGAGCATCGAGCAGCCGCACCAAGGCCAAAGCGACGGCGCGATTTTCCTCGACATTGCGGGCGGCACGGGCCAGTACGGCTATGTCTGGCTGCGCAACGGCTCGCCTTTTGTCAATTCGGAAGACCTGACCAATGCCCCGGCGGGAGATTACACGCTGGTCGTCACCGACGGCAATGGTTGCACGGCCTCGTTTGATTTTACTTTGACGGAAATGGTGGGCAACCAAGAGGTTTCGACCGAGTTTTTCACCGAGGTTTTCCCCAACCCCGCGCAGGAAAAGGCTTGGCTCGCCGTAGCATTTCCCAAAGCGCAGACGCTGCACCTCACACTTTCGGACGCTGCTGGCCGCGCCCTCAGCACTTGGACCGTACGCAACGTGACAGAGCAGAATATCCCGCTGGATTTGAAGCATTTGCCTGCGGGGACTTACCAATTGCGGATTCGGACAGAGAAGGAAACGATTGTGGAGCAGGTGGTGGTGGGGAGTGAGAGTAGGTAGTTTATATTTGCACGAAAATATTTCGCCTTATGCAAGGATTACAGACCGCACCCAGCATTGACGTAAACAACTTTCTCTCTACACTTCAAACCGACGAGTTGGAAATGGTGGTCAGGGAAGCATCTGCTATGCTCACCCGACGAAAAACCCGCGATACAAAAGCCCAAGAGGCTTTTCTGATGAGTCGGCTGAACGAAGAATGTGTGCTTTCAGAAGCGCACTGGGGCAGGTTTTGGGAATTGACCAGCAAACGCGACTCCGGACAATTGACCGAAAAAGAGCAGGACGAACTTTTTCAACTCATCGAAAAAGAGGAACAAATGCGCATCGTTCGGGTAAAGATACTTGGTGAACTCGCCCAACTGAAAGGTATCCCCTTGGCAATACTGGCCGAAAAACTTGGCATCAACCAGTTTGAAAATGCCTGACTCCAAGCCCTCCCTTGCATTGCGAAATTTGGTTCGCGCCCGCGCCCAGGAAGTCTGCGAATATTGCCTTGCCTCCAGCCTGTACTCCTCCCACCCCTTCGCCATTGACCATATCTGGCCTACTTCCGAAGGTGGCAAGAACGATTCGGAAAACCTCGCCTTTGTATGCCAGCATTGCAACAACAGCAAGTACAACAAAACGGAAGCCCTCGACCCGATGACTGGAAGTATGACCCGGCTTTTCAATCCTCGATTGGATGATTGGGCTGAGCATTTCATGTGGAACGACGGCTTTACAGTAATTCTTGGAATCACTTCTATGGGCAGGGCAACGGTTTCCTGTTTGAAAATGAACCGCGAAAGCGCCCGCAACCTGCGAGCAGCGTTGCACCAGTTTGGCGTTCACCCTCCTTATTGAAGCACCACATATTCTTGAAAAATGAGAGAGTCACTCCGTTTTTACAATGCCTTGCCAAAACACAAGGCCGAACTCGTGGACGGCCAAATGTACATCGGCGGCAGTCTGGCCAAATCGGCCATGATGCTCGGCTACATGGTGGAAAAACTCGGTGCGGTATACATCGCCGAACTTGTTCCGAAAGACTTGCTGCGCAATGCAGTCATCGAGGTTTATAGCAATCCCGCTGTTCTATCGAATAAGATGGCCGACTTCAGCCCTGTTGAGCCTTTCCATTATCGCCCGCAAAAAGTGGCGAGCGACCTGCGCATGGGGCTTTTCATGCAAGGGGCCGATGCTTGGGGCGGCACGATGGCCGTCAAACTCGGCGAGGATGTTTTCATGCCTGATGTGTATGTGGTGAAAAACGAGCACAGCCAGCGGTTCCACGAATCCTACTTGGACGGCCCGCCCGATTTGGTCATGGAAGTCGTCACGCCGTATATGCGGGCATTCGATTTCGGAATCCGGCTGGAACGCTACGCCCTGGCGGGCGTGCCGGAGGTTTGGATGCTCGACTTCGAACGCCGCAGCTTTGAGCCGATGCGCTTGGATGCTGGCAGTTGGGTAAAATCGCCCGTCGAAAACGAGGTCTTTGCCTCGACTTCCATCCAAGGGCTGACGGTTCAGCACAAAAAGGTGTTCGACTCGGTGGAGGAATTCGGGATGGAGCCACTGCAAATATTCGAGGTGCCGCCCTCAATCACGAAGCAAAAACACCGGTTCGGCGATGAGGGCGAACTGGGTTGGGGCAGCGTCCCTTTTGCGCCGAGGTTGGATTTGGGGCCTGTGCGCATTACTTTTGAAGAGTTCATTTCGTGGGGCGGCGAGGTGAAATTTGAAATGGCGGACGGCAAGCCCATCTTCGGCGGCGGCGACGAAACCACCAAAGAATGGCTTGGCCTGCTGATGATGACCTTGGGCTTGGCCGAAACCGTGAAGTATCTGCCGGGAGAGGAGTGGTCGAAGGTGCTTTGAACAGGTGTTTTCAGCGCAACAACCGTAATGAAATACAAAGCCTTTATCTCCTATTGGCAAGGTTTTCAACCCACAAATCTTATGCTCATAAAAAACATCCGGGACCTAATTGCCCAAAACCAACTCGAAGAAGCCATTGCTGCCATGCGCGAGTTGGCTGCAGGCACCCGCCACGAAAACGAAGTGGCCTTGTTGTCTTCCCGCCTCCGTTCCATTGAACAGGACAATCGGCGCGGCCTGCTTTCCGCCGGGGAACTTGACCGCTCCCGGAATCAAATCACCCATGCGTTGCTGGAATTGATGAACGAGTTGCCAGAAGGGGCGACCGTGACCGGCAACGTCGCTGCTGAACCTGTAAAGCCAAAAAAGTCAAGGGGCTTAACCTGTTCTGTCACAATCGCATTAGCCGCTACTGTAATCGCCATTCTGGGAGGTATCGCTGAATTTTCAGGATACAGCCTGCGCGATGTTTTCGGAGGAAAACCCGCAGCCGATACGAATGGCCTGACCGTTTTCATCACTGGCAAAAACGGCCAATCCACCCAGTCGCTCCGGCAGCAAGGCTACGTCGTGCTGGATGTCAACGGCGAGCGCAAAAAAGAACTCATCGACGACAAGGGCCAAGCCAGTTTCAAAAACCTCCACGTGG
>JBJXFT010000374.1:0-14424 GCA_046155725.1 Saprospiraceae bacterium | reverse complement strand
GGGCGGCACCCCTCCCTATGCTTATCAATGGTCGAATGGCACCAATGCCAACTGCACCACACTTTCTGGCGGAGGAATGCTCGGCTTGACGGTCACGGACGCGAGGGGCTGTACAAAATCAGCGAATGCTGTAATCACCCAGCCACCTGCTATCGTGCTTACCACAGCAGTGACACACGAATCTGCGCCCAACGCGAACAACGGCGCGATTAACCTGACGGTCGTGAGCGGTGGCGTAGGGCAAGTATTTGTGTATGCATGGAGCAATGGCGCACAGACGCAAGACCTTGCGGGGCTTGCGGGCGGCACTTATACGGTCACCGTCACAGACGCAACCACTGGCTGCACCCAAACGGCATCCGCTACGGTGCTGACAACCGTCGGCACGGAAGAAGCCGTGCTGTTCGCTCAATTCCTGCTTTCGCCCAACCCCACCGAGGGGCTGGCTTTGCTCTCGCTGAAACTGCACGAAGCCGCCGCGCTCCGCGTGGAAATCCGCGACGTGGCCGGGCGTTTGGTGTGGGAAAATCCTGTGCTGGAAACCGACGCGCTGAACCTTCCGATTGATTTGACTCAAAGCCCGGCGGGGATGTACACCGTGTCGGTTTGGGTGGGAACTCAGGTTTTTGTGCGGAAATTGGCGATAGCGAGATAGGAGGATATGGCTACTGATCCAAACCGGGCAAATCAGCATCCTTGGGTTGGCCCAGTTGTTTTTTGAAGTTTTGCTTTGAAAGCACCTTTTTCCCGGTGTCCTTCTCATAAGCTTTGAGCGCTTTGCCTGCAGAACGGCCGCCTTTTTGGGCGGCCGTTTTGTTTTCTTCAAATTCCTTGGCATCGTCTTCGATGGCGTTTCGCCGCGTGGTTTCTTCGCCCAGCATGGTAAAAATCAATTCCAAGCTGGTCATGTGATCGCGCAGGTTTTCCCGCTGCAGCCCCTTGATTTCTTTGTGTTCCGAAGGGGTCACGCCAAATGTGGCACGGGCGATTTCGGCGGTTAGGATGCTGTACTCCTTGCCTTCTTGCACCCCTCTGGTTTTCCATTCCGAAGTGAGTTGCTGGCGAGTTTCGATGCTTTTCATGCGCATCTCGATCCAATCTTCGGGATAACCCTTGGCACGGTAGAGGTCGCGGGCGCGGGCGGCGGCCAGTTCGGGGTCTTCGATTTCTTGCACCCGCTCGTAGCCGACTTGCGCCAGCCAACGCTTGAACGGCTCGGCCTTTGGCGAGGGAATGGTCTGGATGATGCGAAACATGGTGGGCGTGTCGGCGCAGTCGGTGGCGTACTTTTTCCCGTCTGCCGATTCCATTTTCAGTTGTACGATTTTTTCGTACAACTGACCAAAGCCTTCTGCTTCGAGCTTGCGCTTCAAGTCGCTCCAATAGCGGCGAGGGTTGGCAGTTTCGGTCAGCACCTCCACCACGTCCACGATGGAGAACCACCACGCTTCTTCGTGCCAAGCGCGGCGGATTTGCTTTTCCTGAAAGACGATGATTTTGTTATTTTCCATTGTTTAATCTTGTTTTTCAATCAAACTCAATGGTATCCCCAGCCCGGTAAATTTTCTTGTCCGATTGTTCCGGAGCGAGGGCCGGGACGACTGGCAGTCGCCCCGGCACTTCATCTGCCAAACTTTCGGAAAGTTGCGCAGGCTCAGGCTCACCAAACAAGCTCGCCTGCTGCACTATACCGGCTGCTTTAGCTGCCGGAGTCTCGCTTGGCGAAGCGGCCTCGGGCTTGGGCAACAACTTCGATTCCCCCATTTCAATCTCCTTCACCCCGCCCAGCAGCTGGTCGCTGAGTCGGTTGCCGACAGCCTTCCAGCCCTTCGTGTCCATGAAATCGGCGATGGCCACTTCGCCCGTCATCGGTTTGCCATTGATTTTCAAAGTGTACTTGATGCGCGGGTTTTCTTTGATGGAGGCAAAGAGGATTTTTGATTTCGGGTGGTCGGTCAGGAACGAGTAGCGTTCTTTCAATTTCGTGGTCTCGATCCGGAAGCGCTTCACCATCGTCCAGCCCTTGTGGCCGTCGAAGTGCACGGCGTTCACCACCAATTCGGGGCTGAGTTTGCAGAGGTGCTGGATTTCTTTCATCTCGAAACGCTGCTGCACGTCGAGGTCGGTGACTTCGTAGGAGCCGTCGTTGTAAAGCACGAATAGGCTGTCGCCCGTGTCGAATTCGCCCAGCAGCGTGCCGCGTTCCAGCGTGTTCAGGCGCCCGGTGATGTCGTCGAACCACAGTTTTTGCGCGCCGATGGTGCTTTTGCCCACCTCCTTTTGCTTGATTTGTTTCACCGGGTATTTGGTCAGCACATTGCCCTGCGAGTCGCGGCCTTTGATGGCGAGTTCGGCAAAATCGTAGTCGAAAATCTTGACCCGCGCCGTGCTGGCTGCCGTCAGGGTCACCTGCACCACCTCGCTTTCGCCGTTGGGGTTCACCGTGAGGTAGAGCATTTTGGAGCCTTTCACGTCGGAGCCGAGTTGGTAGTCTTTGTCGCGGGTGATGGCGGTCACGTTGAAGCGCTTGACGAAAGTCTTGCCCGTTTTCGCGTCGGAGTAAGCCATATTGTAGGTGGTGCGCTCGTCGTTTTTCTTCCACACCGCCACGTGTTCGATGTCTTTCCCGATGAATGTTTTTTCGCCCACGCGCACCACTTTCATCACCCCGTCGCGGCGGAACACGATGATGTCGTCAATGTCAGAGCAGTCCTGCACGAACTCGTCTTTTTTCAGCCCCGTGCCGATAAAGCCCTCGGCGCGGTTGACGTAGAGTTTGGCATTGTTTGCCACCACCGCCGAAGCCTGAATGGTGTCGAAGGCGGCGATTTCCGTGCGGCGCTCTCGGCCTTTGCCGTGCTTGGCCAGCAGGTTTTCAAAATAGGCAATCGCGTAGTCGGTCAGGTGCTCGAGGTGGTGCTTGGTCTGCTCCAGTTCGGCGTTCGTTTTGGCGATTTCCTCGTCGGCTTTGAAGGAGTTGAACTTGGAGATGCGCTTGATGCGAATCTCCGTGAGGCGCACGATGTCTTCCTCGGTGATGTCGCGCAGCAGCCTGATTCGCTTGTCCGTAGTGTCGGGTCGAGTTTGAGTTGCCCCGACACTTTCACTTGGCGTGATGACATACTTCTTCAGCCCCACATCAATGGTCTGAATGACGGCCTCCCAAGTTTCGCATTCCTCGATGTCGCGGTAGATTCGGTTTTCGATGAAAATCCGTTCGAGCGAAGCAAAATGGAGTTTTTCCTGCAAGTCGCTTTTCAGGATTTCCAACTCCATGCGCAGCAGTTCCTTCGTGTTCTCGGTCGAAATGCGCAGCATCTCGTTCACGTCGGTGAACAAGGGTTTGTTGTCAATGATGACGCAGCAGTTGGGGCTGATGCTGACCTCGCAACCCGTGAAAGCGTAGAGGGCGTCAATGGTGACGTCGGGGCTGACTCCGGGCTGGAGTTCGATCTCTATGTCAATGACGGCGGCCACTTTGTCCACCACTTTTTTGATTTTGATTTGGCCTTTTTCGTTGGCTTTCAGGATGCTTTCGATAAGGTCGCCTGTGGTGACACCGAAGGGGATTTCCGTGATTTGCAATGTTTTTTTGTCAATCTCCCTGATCTTGGCGCGAACGCGGATTTTGCCGCCGCGCCCCCCACCGTTGTAATTGCTCGCGTCAATCAAACCGCCTGTGGGGAAATCCGGCACCAAGTCGGAATTCCGCCCTTTCAAACTGGCGATGCTGGCCTTGATGATTTCGATAAAATTGTGGGGCATTATTTTGGTGGAAAGCCCCACCGCGATTCCTTCCGCGCCGTGTGCCAGCACGAGCGGGAATTTCATCGGCAAATTCACCGGCTCGCGCTTGCGCCCGTCGTAGCTCAATTGCCACACCGTGGTGTCGTGGTTGAACGCCACGTCGAGCGCGAACTTGGTCAGCCGCGCCTCGATGTAGCGTGGTGCCGCCGCCGCGTCGCCCGTGCGGTAGTCGCCCCAGTTGCCTTGGCAGTCAATCATCAATTCCTTTTGGCCCATGTTCACCATCGCGTCGCCGATGGCCGCATCGCCGTGCGGGTGGTACTGCATCGTCTGGCCGATGAGGTTCGCCACCTTGTGGTAGCGCCCGTCGTGCTGCTCGAACATGGCGTGGAGTATGCGCCGCTGCACGGGTTTCAGGCCGTCTTCGATGGCCGGCACGGCGCGTTCGAGGATGACGTAGGATGCGTAGTCCAGAAAGTAGTTCTGGTACATCCCCGATAAGGTGATGACGGTGTCTTCGCCATTTTGCGAGACGGTGGGCGGTGGGGCGGAGTCGCGTTTTTGCTTTGCCATAGATGAGTGACAGGGGAGTGATTTTTCTCCCGGCTGCGGGCTGCTTTTTTCGTAGAAAAAGCAGCCCGCAGCCGGGAGAAAAATCACTTACAGTTTTGGATGGTCGGTATGGTTTGATGTGGGCGGCATTTCAGTCGGATGGGCTTTCTGTTTTTGCTGTGCTGCGTTGGGGGCAAAAATTTGTATTTCATTTTGAGCCAAAGAATCTACCCTTGCAATGCCTGTTGTGCATGAAGGCAGCCTCCACGGCTTCGAAGGGTATCCTTCTTAGTGCATTGATGGGCTTGTCATTTCAACTGGTTGGCTTCGGTGATGTGGTCATGGTTTGGATGTTTTGTCCAAAAATCGCTCGATTCGTTCTGCAATCGCTTTGCTGTCGGGTAAAAAGGCGCGCAGGTTTTCGGGCAGCACAGCGCTCAAACTGTATGTGGCGACTCCGATGGGGTGTGCCGATAATTTCAGGGAATACTCCACGACCGTGCGGTTTTTGTCGCGGCAGATGATGATGCCAATGGCGTCGTTTTCATGGGGCAATTTTACCGTGTCGTTCAGCACGTTGAGGTAAAACTCCATTTTGCCTTTGTATTCCGGCTTGAACCCACCGATTTTCAGGTCAATGGCGATGAGCGATTGCAGTCGGCGGTGAAACAGCACGAGGTCAATGTAGTAATCGTCCGCTTCGATGTCCAAGCGGTATTGGTTGCCGACGAAGCAAAAATCCTTGCCCATTTCCAGCAGGAAACGGCGGATGTTTTGCAGCAGCGCGAGTTCCAATTCGTGTTCCGAGTGGTCGTCGCCCAGTTCCAGAAAATCGAAATTGTAATGGTCTTTGACCGCAAGGATGGCTTGGTTTCGGTATTTCTCCGGCAGGGTTTCATCGAAGTTGGTCTGGTTGAGCAGGTATTTTTCAAAACTCTGGTTCTCGATTTGGTGGCTCAACACCCGCGAAGTCCAGCCAAATTTCTTGGCTGCCAAGATGTAAAACTGCCGCTCCCGATTGTCCTTGCACTTGGACAAAATGATGGTGTGGTGAGTCCAACTAATTTCTGCAATCAGTGATTGCAGAAATTCAACGCCTTGATATTCGGCGTAAAAATCGGCCATCAGCCAAAGGTTTCGGGCCGAAATCCCACGCATCCCTGGAAATTCCGCTTGCAAGTCGCGGGCGAGGTTTTCCACGACCGATTTGCCCCAGCCAGCCTGTTGCTGCTTTTCGGTGATGCCCTGTCCGATGTCCCAATACAAGCGAACCAACTCGGCGTTCACGGCTTTCATGGCCGCGTATTGCGCCTGCCGGATTTTGGTTTTGATGTCGCTCAAAAAAGATGTGTACTCGTGTTGAATGATGTTCATATCTGCTTGATTTGGTTCAGGTATGCCCTACTGATTTTACAAGAAATGGGTGTTTTGTATTGGCAGCAAATGTACACCATCAAGAGTAGCTGGGTTTGGGGGTTTAACGTCGGCAGGGTTTTGAACCCTGCCGACGATCGGACGTTCCACGTACTCATTTTGCTGTAAAATGCGGGTTCTTGATAATCCCAATAATGTTCCCCCAAGGGTCTTTAGCGGTTGCTACCCAGATGCCTTCGCCGACGTTGGAGGGTTCGGAGTGGCTGGCCGCACCGTGTGCCAGCAAGTGGGCAAACACCGCTTGAATATCCTCCACGCCCCAGTAGGTTTCGACGTTGTCACGGCTTGAACTTTCCGAAAGTTGGAGCTGGTCTTCGATAGGCTGCAAGCCAAGTTCATAGCCGCCCACATCAAAGCCAACGTAGAAAGGCTCGTTGAAATAAGGCTTGATGCCCAGTGCATTGGAGTACCACTCGGCGGCAGCGGCCACGTCGGGCACACGGTAGATGCAGGTGCGGAGGCCAAGGAAAGGAGTTGCCATTGTGTTGCAATTTTGGAGGCGAAAGTAGCGCAATTTGTTTTTTGAAATAAAACTTTTTGTTTTTCAATTCCCCAACAACTGTTGCATCAGCTAAGGCCGTTCGGCCACATCTGCGGTGCTTTCAATTTCTTGCTTGCTCAAGGCTGCGCATTTGCATCGCCCGAAAACATCCTTTTACAAATCCGTTACATTGTTTTACAGCCGAAAAGCCGTCTTGCCCCGTTCCGCCCGCACCTTTGCCGCATTGTTTCACCAACCATAACAAAGTCATGCAAATTCGTATGCTCGCATTGTTGCTCTTTTTTCAATCCTTCGGTGCCTGTCAGCAAAGCCAAGAAAAGGCTCAGGCATTGGAAGCCAACGTCGCTTTTAATTCTGCCGGCGCTGAGTGGTTAAACCTCGAAAAAAACCTTGCACCCGCAACCAACATCGTTTTTCGATCTGCCGATGGAGGGCAAACCTGGCAGGATGTCAGCGCTGGGCTGCCCAAGGACTTGGGGGTCGGGCGTGTTTTTGCGGATGGCCGCGAAATCTTTTTGTGCGCTGAACGTGCATTGTACCACAGCAGCACCGGCTCCGCAGCCCCCAGCTGGGAAAAAGGGGTTCCCTTCGACATGGAAATCTCAGACATTTTCCCCGGTCGGAACGGCCCGTATATCAGCATTTACCAAACCGGTTTTTTTAAAGAAATACCCGGCACAGGCGTTTTGATACCCATGCACGGTGCCTTGAAAGACAAGACGGTACGCGCCATTTTGGAAACCCCCGATGGGGCTCTTTTTGTCGGCTGTGAAAGCGGCCTTTACAAATCCGCTGACGCCGGAAAAAGCTGGAAACAGGTCTTTGCCGAAACAGGTGTCAGTAGCCTTGCCGAGGCGGAAGGTGTGCTGATTTGCGGCACTTACGATGGCCTGATGCGCTCGACCGACGGTGGCGAACACTGGGATTCGGTGCTGACCGAGGACGGTGGTGCTTGGAAAACAAGTTTTTTTGAGGGGCGTTTCGTCGCAATCACACAAGGGCCAAAAAGCTGGCAGGAGGGGCCCACGAACAGATTGCGCAGCTCCGCCGACGGCGGCAAGACCTGGCAGCGCATGGACGAAGGCTTTTCGTCGGCTCTGGTCATTTACAACAAGGAGCCTATAGGGGTCATCAACGACATCAAACAGGCGGGCCGATACCTCATTTGCAGCTGCGACGCCGGTATTTTCCGTTCTTCCGACTGGGGCAAAAATTGGGAACCTGTGTTTGCCCAAAGCGGCCTGAAGCGGCTCCAATTGGCCGTTTCGGGCAATGTAGTTTATGCCGTAAAAGTGTTTGGGTGTTGAAAAACTACAGGATTTCGACCGCCCGTACTTTGCCACATCGTTACACAAAAAAAAAACAAAGTCATGCATATCCATATCCTCGCTTTTTTGCTCTTTTTTCAACCCTTCACTTCCTGTCAACGTGGTCAGGAAAAGACTCAGCCATTGGAAGCCAGCGCCGCATTTCAATCTGCCGGCGCTGATTGGTTGAACCTGGAAAAATCCCTTGCGCCCGCAACCAACATCATTTTTCAATCCACCGACGGCGGACAGACCTGGCTGGATATCAGCGCGGGATTGCCCGGCGATAAGCCGGTTGACTATTTTTTGGCACGGAACGGCGAAGCCTTTTTGGGTACTGCCAATGGGTTGTACCATAGCCCAATCATCTCGGCAGCCCCTGTCTGGGAAAAAGAATTTCTGCTGAACGAACAATTCACGGGCGTTTTCCCCGGTCGGGCCGGGCTGTATGCCCGCAGTTTCAGGAACGGTTTTTTTCAGAAAACAGGGGGCTCGGGCATTTGGATGCCCGTGTTTGCTGACCTGAAAAACCAGCATTTTCGCACCATTTTTGAAACCCCGAACGGGACTCTTTTCATCGGCACCGACAGCGGCATCTTCAAATCCACCGACCATGGGAAAACCTGGAAACACGTCTTTGAGGATGGCTGGGTAATAAGCATGGTGGAGTCAGGCGGCGTACTCATTTGCACCAACGAGCAGGGGATATTGCGCTCGGCGGACGGCGGCGAACACTGGGATGTGGTGCTGAGCGAAGGCGGCGTGGGCATTGCCGTGGAAGTCATCGAGGGCGGGTTTGCCGCCATCACCTACAATACCGAGTCGAAAACCAGAAGGGTGCGCATTTCCGAAGATGGCGGCAAAACCTGGCAGCCCATTGATGCGGAACTTCCGCCGGCCTCGTCCATTGCCTCCATCAAACAGGTGGGCAAATACTTCTTTTGTGGCCATCCTGACGGCATTTTCCGCTCCGCCGACCGGGGCAAAACCTGGAAACTCATACTTCCCTCCGTCGTAGAAAAAGTGTTCAATCTGTCCGTTTCGGGCAACGTGATTTATGCCGTACCACGAAATGGGGGGTGTTGAAAAAAACCGTGCTAATTTTGGGGCATGATTTCCGTCTATTTTTTCAAAATACTGCGGCTTTTGCCCCTTTTGGCCCTGCCTTTCTTGGCTTGGCTGATGCCCCCCGCAGCAGAAAAAAAACCAGAGAATTTCTCGTCCGAAAAAGTCAACCTCGCCCTGCGCCGCACTGCTGATGGGCTGCTTCGCCAATCGGGCGACAGCACGAGCCGTATTCCGGCCATCGAGCAGAGCGGCGCGGGCGTTTGGCGGGTGCGCCTCAAACAGCCCTTCCGCTACGAGCAACTTCCAGCTCTTCTCCAGGCTTCGCTCGACCTGTATGGCATCCAGCGTCCATACCAAGTGGCGGTGCGCCGCTGCGCCGATTCCACCATTGACTTGGGCTATCATCAACTCGATTTTTTGCAAAAAAATGCCGTGCCACCCGAAGGGCGAGAGGTGCCTGGGGGCTATCATCAACTTGATTTTTCGCAAAACAACGCCGTGCCCTGCGGCGGGCGCGAGATGCCCGAAGGCTGTCATTATATCGAAATCACTTTTTTGGATAGTGGCGGAAGCGGGTCGTTTTGGGCAGGAAAAAGCGGCATCATACTATTGATCTTGGCTGGATTGGTCGGGCTTTGGTTTTTCCGCCGGCAAAAACCCGCGCCTGCCGCCGCAGAGGTTACCGCCGAGGAAACGGCTTGGCTGGAATTCGGAAATTCGCGCCTCGACGTCGCTGGTCAGGTGCTCATTTGTGGCGACGTTCGCCAAACCTTGACTTTCCGGGAAACGAAGTTGCTCCGACTTTTCGCCACCCGCCCCGACCAGCTGCTCGAACGGGATTTCATCCTCCGGCAGGTTTGGGCGGACGAGGGCATTTTGGTTGGCCGCAGCGTGGATGTTTTTGTATCGAGGTTGCGGAAGAAATTGGCGGCTGACCCCTCTGTCGGCATTGTGGCCGTGCATGGGGTGGGGTATCGGCTGGAAACAGGTAAATCTGCGTAAATAAAATCACTGAAAAATGAAGAAGTATCCCCTACACATGCAACACTACCCACTGCTCTTGCTTTTCTTTTTTATCACTTCCTGCAATGGACAAAACACCCCACCGCAATCGCCATCGGAGTCAAATGCCGACGTAATTGAACCAAAAACAATCCTTGTCGAACAACCAAAAATTTATGGCCCCGTGCCCGACCCTTTTCCGCAAGGGCAGGTAAGCCAGTACATACGCCGGATGTTTCAGGATAAAAACGGAGACCTTTGGTTCGGCACGAATGGCGACGGCGTTTGCCGTTTCGATGGAAAATCACTGGCCTATTTTACGCCCACAGAAGGATTTGGCGGCCATGCGGTCAGGGGAATCGTAGAAGATGAGGGTGGAAACCTTTGGTTCGCCACGAATGGCGGAGTCTGTCGCTACGATATAAGCCGGGCAAATCACCCTTGCAATAACAACAGCTGCAAACATGATCCGCAGATAGAACAAGACCTAAAAGCACATAGCCAAGAGCTTGCCAAGTCCTTTACCAAATATACCATGATGGATGGGCTGAGCAGTGATGAAGTTTGGAGTATTTTGTTAGATAGGGATGGAAACATTTGGTGTGGGACAGAGGGCGGAGTTTGTCGCTTCCACGGGTTGCTGAAAATCATCACCAATTTTCCAATTACTCCGGTTGAGCTTACAGGTTTCCCAGATGCTTACCAAGCTCCAAAATTGGTCAATTGTATTTTTCAGGATAAAACAGGAAACCTTTGGTTCGGCTCAAATGGCAATGGTGTCTATCGCTACGATGGGACATCCTTGACCAATATTTCAGAGAAAGAGGGCCTCTGCAACAATTTTGTTCAATGCATTTTAGAAGATAAAAATGGCAACCTTTGGTTCGGTACCCGGTTCGGAGGGCTGAGCCGTTACGATCCCGCCACCGGTGGGTTTACCAATTTTACAACAAAGCATGGTCTGTGCTGCGATTTTGTTTGGACGATGATGGAAGAAAAAAACGTCCCGACGGGCGAAACCGAGATTTGGGTTTGTACTGCTGGCGGAGGCGCGTGCCGCTACAACGAAAAGGCCCATTCGGTCAGTTTCTCCCATTTTACGACCCAAGCAGGATCGCCCAACCGGTATGTTCAAAGTATTTTACGGGATAAAAACGGAACCCTCTGGCTCGGCACCTCTGGCGGACTTTTTCGGTACGATGGCAAATCATTTATCAATGTTACAAGGATAGGGCCTTGGCGGTAATTGATGCAGAAAAAGACCGGGAGATTTTTTACACGTTCCTTGGGTCAAGTGTTCTAATGACAATCAATGACGATTCAAACGATGGAAGACTGGCAAATTGATTTTGAATGGCTGCGCACCCAGCACTTGGTGCAAGAAACCATGAAGCGCGAAACGTTGCCCGACCTGAACACGGTGCTGTTCCTCGTTGGCATACAGGAGTTGGGCCGCTGGAAACGCTCGTTCACCAAAGAAGAAAAACAAGACCTGATGCACATCGCCGTGTGCCGCTTGCTGAGCCAAGAAGGGTTTTTTGAGTTCGTGGGCCGCGACGAAGATGGCTGGCCGCACTACCGCCAAGCCTTGGAAATGCCCCCGCGCGACACGATGGCGCAAGAAAAACTCTTGAAAACGAACGCCATACGCTATTTTCAGGAATGGGAAAAAGAGGGCTGAACCTTCTTTTCATAAAACATCTTTCTCGTGGAAGCATCAGACACCCAACAGCCCGTCAAGAACAACCCTCGCACCATCAACGGCTGGGCGTTTTTTGACTGGGCCAATTCGGCCTACGCCCTCGTCATCACCGTCGCCATTTTCCCCGCCTACTTTTTGGCCATGACGGGCGACGGCATCAAGGAAACGATAGATTATGTGCAGGTGATGGGCATCCGAATGACCAATTCGTCGCTGTTTGCCTACTCCATTTCGCTGGCTTACCTGATCATCGCGGCCATTTCGCCCATCCTGTCGGGCATCGCAGACTATGGGGGCAAGCGCATCGCGTTCTTGCGTTTTTTTACGCTCATGGGTGCGCTGGCTTGTATGTCTATATGGTTTTTTACCGACATGGCTACGCTTTGGGTCGGGGTCACGGGCTTTATTTTGGCAACCATTGGCTTCGCCGGCGGCATCGTTTTTTACAACTCCTTCCTGCCCCTCATCGCTACCGAAGACCGCTACGACGACGTGAGCGCCAAGGGTTTCAGTTATGGCTTCATCGGGAGCGTCATCCTGTTGCTGGTCAATTTGGTGCTCATCAGCAATTACAAATGGTTTGGGCTCGTGGAAGCTGAAAAAGGGCTGATTGTGCCCACCGCTTTCGTCATGGTCGGCTTGTGGTGGATAGGATTTGCCCAAATCCCCTTCCGCCGCCTTCCGCAAGATTCGCCCACAAAATCGCGTGAAAATCTGTTCTCGAAAGGCTACCAAGAACTGCGCAAAGTGTGGCGCGTGGTGCGGGGCGATGCCAACGCGATGGGGTTTCTTTTTGCTTTTTTTTGCTACAATGCCGGGGTGCAGGCAGTGCTTTTCTTGGCCTCCACGTTTGCGGATGTGGTGCTTAATTTTGATGCCCAAAAACTCATCTACCTCGTGCTTATCCTCCAAATCGTAGCCATCGGCGGGGCTTGGGCTTCGGCAAAACTGTCGGGCCGAAAGGGCAACAAGTTCTCCATAGTGGTCATGCTCGTCATCTGGACGGTCATTTGCATCGCAGGCTATTATGTGCAAACGGGTCTCGATTTCTATCTCTTGGCCGCTGCGGTGGGTCTCGTCATGGGCGGCATTCAATCTCTTTCGAGGGCCACCTATGCCAAACTCCTCCCGGAGAACACCCCCGACACGGCCTCCTATTTCAGTTTCTATGACGTGATGGACAAACTTTCCACCGTGCTCGGCACTTTCACATTTGGCATCGTGCAGCAAATCACGGGCAATATGCGCGACAGCGTGCGGGCCTTGGCGGTGTATTTTGCCATTAGTTTGGTCGTTATTTCGTGGGTGAAAATCAGGCGGATGAGGAACTATGAACGAGGAGCTATGAACGAGGAACTATGAACGCCGTGCTGCATGGGTGTTCATAGTTCCTCGTTCACAGTTCCTCGTTCATTACTGCCGCACAAACCGCGCCACGCCCCATCCTCCGCTTTCTTTGCGGGCTTTCACGAAGTAAAACCCGGCAGGCAAATCGCCCGTCCAGATGGGTTCGTTTCCGCGCAGGGTAGAGTCGCGCCAGCGGTAGCCGTCGCTTCCGATGATTTGGAATTGTATTTTCTCGCCCACTTCCGTCCCTGCAAAGCGCACATAAGTGCTGGCGGGGTTGGGGAATATCTCGAACGCGAGGGCGGCTTGGCCGGGTTCGTTGGCCGAGGAAGTGAAGTCGGCAAAAAGCCACTCGTAGGCATCGGGGAATTCGCGCGCCCAAAACCATTCGGAATGTGTACCGTCGGGTTTGACGTTGAAAGATTTTTCGTTGGCCCCGAAACCCGCAGTGGTCATGGCATCGGCCACGGCTTGCATATCTTCCACGACGTAGTTGGATTGATTGCCATTGCCTTCCTCGTCGGCACCCGCGAGGAAGTACACCCGCGCATTGCCTTGTTTGGGGTGGTTGGCAACGTGGCTGGCGGGCTGATTGTCGGCAAACCAAAAGGCAGGGCTGAATATGCCCGCCTTGGCAAACACGTCTTGCCGCTCGGAGAACGCATACATGGAAATGAGGCCGCCCATGCTGCTGCCCGCGATGGCGGTGGTGTTGCGCCCCGGGATGGTGCGGAAGTTGGCATCAATGTGCGGCTTGAGCGTGTTGACGATGAACTCCAGGTACTCGTCGCCTTGGCCGCCGCCGTACTGGGGGTTCGTCCAAGGGGAATACTCGTCGAGGCGGTACTGGCCGCCGTTGTCTATGCCCACCACGATGCAGCCCCAGTCACCTTGGGCATGGAGTTCGTTGAGGGATTCGTCCACTTTCCATTCGCCAGAGAAGGAGGTGTTTTGGTCAAAGAGGTTTTGGCCGTCGTGCATATAGAGGACGGGGTATGTTTTGGTGGTGGTCTGGTAATCAGGGGGCAGGTATAGCCAGATTCGGCGGTTGCGGTCGAGTTGGGGGATGTAGAAATCGGTGTCGAGAATCTGGACGTTTGGGGCTGCCGTGCCGTTGCCGCCCGGCCCGCCGCCGAGGTCTTCCCAAGTGAGGATGCTGAGGTTTATGGTTTTGGGTTGGCCATCGTAAGTAGTGCTGCGGTTGGGGAGTTGGCCGCCGTTGGCATTGCCTTCCACGGTGGGCCAATTGCCGCGCGTGAACTTGAATTCTACGGTGCCGACGGGAGGAAACAAGGTGATGCTGTATTGCCCACCTCCAATGGGGCTGAGGATTTTGGTGGCGTCGCCGGGGTTCCAGGTGTTGAATGTGCCGGCCACGTGGATGTTGGCGCCCGCCGGGGTGTTGACGGGGACGGCTGTGACGTTGAGGGTGAGTTGCGCATTGGCGGCGAAGGTGTTGGCCACAAGAAGAGCCAAGAGGAACAAGTGTTTTTGCATATTGAAATATAATCGGTTTGTGTGATTGACAGACTGGGGACTGGGCGATTGGGAATTGAGAATCTGGGAAAACCATTCCCCCCGATCGCCAAAACGGGCGCGAAGGTAGCGTGGCTGCCTTATTCGCCGCAGCCGAGTTTCTGCAAAAGCCACGCGCCGAAGAGGAGCGAGAGCGTGCCTTTGACGGTGAAGAAGATGACCCCGGCCCAGCCGAGTTTGCGCAGGTAGTCTTTCCAGTTCTTTTTTTCCATGTTCAGCGGTTGTTT
>JBJXFT010000367.1:0-8522 GCA_046155725.1 Saprospiraceae bacterium | reverse complement strand
TCACCGTCACGTCGGGCAGGATAAAGTTGTTGGTGCCGCGCGCGCGTTTGCGCACCTGGTTGAGCAGGGGCAATGCTTCGGCGGGTTTCATCAGTTCATTCTTGGCCTCGGCGGCCAGCAGCAGAATGTCGGAGTAGCGGATTACTCGGATGTTGCCCGGCCCGTTGTCCTGCAAGCCGGGGTGGGCAGGCACCCACGCTTTTTGGTTGAATCGCTCATTGATGATTTCGGGGTTGTCCTGCACCTGCGTGGAGCCGTCGGGAAGGATTTCCCCCACGTAGATGACGGTGGCTTCGCGGCGCGGGTCGCCGTTTTCGTAGGCCGTCACGAGGTTGTCGGAGGGCCGGTTGAAGCCCCAGCCGAGGTTCGGGTTGCCGCGCACGCCTTGCACCATGTTGAAAGGTGAAGAGCCGGGCCCGGCCGCCTGTTGAGTTTGCAAAGCCACGGTTTGGAGTTCAAAAACCGACTCCGAGCCATTCTCACCAATGGGCAAAAAGTTGTCGGCATACTTTGGCAGCAGGCTGTACTGGGCGGAGGCGATGATGTCTGTGCAAGTGGATTCGGCCTTGGCCCAGTCCTTTTTCAGCATGTACAACTTGGCGAGCAAGCCCCGCGCTGCACCCTTGGTGGCCCGGCCCAAATCGGCTGGAGCGTACTCGTTTTTTTCTTTCAAAACTGCTATTGCATCTGTCAGGTCTGTCTCGATTTGAGCATACACTGCCTCGCGCGGCTGGCGGGTTTGGGCGTAATACTCGTCATCCTGCAAAGTCTTGGTGATGAGGGCCAAATCGCCGAACCACTGCACCAGCAGGAAGTAACTGTAGGCCCGCAAGAATTTGCACTCGCCCACCAATCGTTCCCGCAAAGCGGGATCCATGTCCACTTTTGGGATGTTTTCGATGGCAATGTTGGCACGGGCTATGGCGCGGTAGTAGCCTTTGTAAACCGGCGCGACGAAGGGGTTGGAGGCATCCAGCGTGAAGTTGTCGAGATCGCTCATCAAGGGCGCGTCGTTGGCCGTGGAGCCTTTGTCCGAGTCGTCGCTCAGCACATCCGTGCAAGCGATGTAAGGAAGGGCGATGCAGTCGAAATTGCGGAACTGCTCGTACACGGCATTGGTGGCCTCGATGGCGTGTGCCTCCGTTTTGAAAAATTCCTCGAAGGTCAGTTTGCCTGGAGGGGTGCGGTCGAGGAAGTCTTTTTGGCAATTGGTGGCGACCAAAAAGAGCAAGGTAGCAGAGAGGGAAAGTTTATATTTCATGTTGAAAATCAGTTTAACTTTGTCAAAAAAATAACGCTGTCATGTTCGAGGAATCTTATACTTCCAGTGCTTTTGAGGCTCTTCTCCGCGATGATTACCAATTGGTTTCGTTGTCTCGTCGCGGTATCAGCTCCCAATACTTTCTTTCAATTGTGGACGAAAGCCCATTTTCATTGAATGAATGGTCACAGTTGCTCCATTTGGGCGAAAGGGCCGTGCCCCGTATGCTCGAAGAGAAACAAAACTTTGGTGTTGCGCTTTCCGAACGCATACTGGACATTTCAAGGGTACTGCGACATGGCGAATCCGTTTTTGGAAACCGCCACGATTTTCGAGATTGGTTAGAAATAGATGTCCCTGCTTTGGGCAATATTCAGCCAAAATCATTGCTGGACAACACTTTTGGCATCGGCATCCTGCGCGATGAACTCACCCGAATCGAACACGGCGTATTTTAAAACGTCACATCCAGCCCCACCAACATCGTTTTCGCCATCGGGTAACTGAGGTAGTCAATACCTGCCCGGAACGAGTTGTCGCCCGGAAACTCCGGCGTGTAGCCCGAGTAACTTTGCTTAGTCCAGAGGTTGGTGCCGCTGGCGTAAAAACGGGCGCGGCTCATGCCGATGTTGGAAACCCAGCGCTTGGGCAGAGAGTAGCCCAGCACCACGCTCCGCAGGCGGAAAAACGCGCCATCTTCCACCAAGAAGTCTGACATCCTATAATTGTGGCCGCCATTGGTGACGCGCGGCACCAAGTTGCTGGTGCCTTCGCCCGTCCAGCGGTTGTCGTACCAAATCGTTTCCCAGTTGGGCGTGTCGAAACGGGCTACGGCTTTGGCGTTCACCACCTTGTTGCCTTTCACACCAAAAAAGTCGGCGGCGATGTCAAAGCCGAATACTTCAAAGCCAGCCGAAAACCCGTAGGTCAGCGTCGGGATGGGGCTGCCGAGGTAAGTGCGGTCCATCGCGTCGAGTTTGCCGTCGCCATTGAGGTCGGCAAAACGAAAGTCGCCGGGCTTTTCGGAGCCGAACTTTGGCAGTGTGGCTATTTCCTCTGCATTCTGAAAAACGCCCGCCACCTGATAGCCGTAGAACGCGCCGATGGGCGAGCCGATGGTGGTGCGGGTAGCAAAGTCGCCCTGGCCCGTTCGGCCCTCGAATATCTCCGACTTGCCTTCGTTGATTTTTACCACTTTGTTTTTTACGGGCGAAAGAATCACGCCGAAATTGTAGGAGACTTTGCCCTTCGTTTCGCGCCATTGCAGGGTGAAATCCCAGCCCGTATTTTCCACCTGTGCGGCATTTACGAAGGGGAAACTGCCAGAGCCGACATAATCGGGAATGGGCAGGTCGCTCAAAATGTCGAACGTGAAACGCTTGTACCAATCTATCTCGGCATTGAACCGCCCGCCGAGCAGCGCAAACTCCAGCCCCACATCGGTCTGCCGTGTCGTTTCCCAGCGCACATCGGCGTTGGCGTAGTTGACGAGCGTGGCGCCCTGCTGCACGGTGTCGCCAAACGCGCTGTACAGTTCGTTGGTGATGATGCCAAGCGAGGGGTAATCCTGTATTTTGTCGTTGCCCGTGATGCCCCATGAGGCGCGGAGTTTCAGGCGGTCAAATATTTTTTGGCCGCGCATGAACGGCTCTTGCGCGAGGTTCCAACCTGCAGCCACAGAGGGGAAATAGCCCCAACGGTTGGCTTTTGAAAAGCGAGACGAGCCATCGGCCCGCAGCGAGGCAGTCAGCAAATAGCGGTCGAGGAAGGTGGCGTTGACGCGACCGAGGTAACTCAGCATGGCCCATTCGCGGATTTCCTCGCCATTGGGCTGCAAGATGTCGTTGACGATGTTGCGCTTTTTGTAGGTGTTTTCCTGCGCCGACTGGCCTGCCAGCACATTGATGCGAAGGTCTTCCCATTCCTTGTTGTAAGTCACCGTATTTTCCCAAAGCCAATTGCGCTCGCGGGTGGTGTCGCGGGTAGTGCGTTCGAGGTTGTTGAGTTGCGAGGAGGTCACCATGAACACGGGTTCAAAGAAGTGAAAGTGCTCCTCACGGCGGTCAAAGCCGTAGTTCGTGCGGAAGGTGAAATTTTTCAGAAAAGTCCAGTCCGCATGGACGGTGCCCACCCAACGATTGACGCGGGTGTCTTGGTCGCTCTTGTAAAACAAGTCGGCGGCTGGGTTGCCGATGGACTGGCCGAACTTGGTGGGGTCTGAAAACTCGCCCGTGCTGTCGTACACAGCATAGATGGGCGGCATCCGATACACGCCGCCCAGCACTCCGCCGCCAGTGCTTGCCCGCAACTCGGTGGAGTAGGCGATGTTGGTGCCGATCTTGAGGTTTTTAAGCACCTGGTATTCTCCGTTGAAACGCCCTGTGTAGCGTTCGAAGCCCGTTTTCTCTATGATTCCCTGCTGGTTGAAATAATTGCCGGAGAGGTTGTAGTTCAGTTTTTTCCACACGCCGTTCAGGCCAAGTTGGGCGTTGGCGATGGGTGCGTCGCGGAAAATAACGTCCTGCCAGTCGGTGCCTTTGCCCAGCGCGTTTGGGTCGGGGAAAGTGGCGGTGTTGCCCTGTACTTCGTTGTACATCTGCGCAAACTGGGAGGCGTTGGCGAGCGAGAGGTTTTTGGCAATCTGCTGGGTGCCATAATAAGTGCTGAACGTCACGAGGGCTTTTCGCCCCACCGTGCCGCGCTTGGTGGTGACGATGATGACCCCGTTGGCGCCCCGGTTGCCGTAGATGGCGGTGGCCGAAGCGTCTTTCAGCACCTCGATGCTCGCCACATCTTGCGGGTTCACGAACGAGATGTCGTCGAGCAGCATCCCGTCCACCACGAAGAGTGGCCCGGCGTTGTTGAGCGTGCCCGTGCCGCGGATGCGGATGGTGGCGCCCCGCCCCGGCTCGCCGCTCGCGGGCGACACGTACACGCCCGCGATTTTTCCCTGCAAGGCTTGCGCTACCGAGGCCACGGGGATGCGCTCGATGTCTTTGGCCTTGACGGTGCCGACGGCTCCGGTGAGGTCGCTTTTGCGCTGGCTGCCGTAGCCGACCACGACGATTTCGTCGAGCAGGCCGTCGGCTTCTTTGAGCGAAACGTCCACTTGGGAGCGGCCTGCGAGCGGCACTTCCAGGGAGGCATAGCCGATGTAATTCACTACCAGCGTGGCGTTTAAATCTGCGACCAATAGGCTGAAATTGCCTTCGGCATCGGTGCCGGTGCCATTGGCCGTGCCTTTTTCCAGCACGGAGGCGCCGATGATGCCGCTGCCGTCGGCTGGGTCGGTGACGCGGCCGGTGACGCGGGTTTGGGCAAATGCCGCCGCCGCGAGGCAGAGGAGGAGGAGGGTAAAATGTTGCTTCATAATGAATGATTTTGTTTGTTAACCCGCATAAATCCACATAAACCCCACAGTAAACCTGTGGGCTGGGGGGCAATTGGGGGGATTTGCCAAACCTGCGCTTGCCCCTCAGCCCACAAATTTATTTGTGGGTGTTCGTGTGGGGGTTTTCGCGTGGGTTTCCGTGTGCCGATTTTTCGTTCAATCCAAATCCAACGCTTCAAACTCCAGCCCATGACCTTCTATCAGGTACCGAAGTTCTTTTTGAAAATCTTGCTTTCTGTGGTGTTCCTCTTGGTTCTCGATATACCGCTCGATAATCGGGATTTTTGATTCCGACACCGAAAATGCGGCATACCCAATCTGCCAGTTGAAGTGTTCCGAAGTCAGTTTCAAGTGGTTGATTTCGCGGGAAGTGGCACCTTTCATCTGTTGAAACGCCTTCGAAATCGAGGTGTCCCGGTTGAGCAGAAACAGCACATGGACATGGTCTTCTATTCCGCCGACGAGCTCCGGGTGGCATCCGACCCGCCGCAGGTTGGCCCGCAGCATTTCGTACACTTGTGATCGAATGTTTTTGTTGATCAGGGGCCTGCGGTACTTGACGGAGAACACTCCATGAATCCAGACTTTGTTCTTGGCGTGTGACATACACTCGTTATTTTAATGGTGAATGGATAAAATTTTGGCCGCGTTTCATTTGGCAACCGGTGCAACCCATGCAACCCATGCAACCCATGCAACCCATGCAACCCATGCAACCCATGCAACCCATGCAACCCATGCAACCCATGCAACCCATGCAACCCATGCAACCCACAGGTAAACCTGTGGGCTGGGGGGCAATGGGGGAATTTGCCAAACCACAGGTTTGCCCCCCAGCCCACAAATTTATTTGTGGGTGTTCGTGTGCGGGGCAATTGGGGCATTTTGTCAAACCGCAGCCCCCCAGCCCACAAATTTATTTGTGGGTGTTCGTGTGGGGGTTTTATGGGCACAAATTCATTTACCGGGAATTGTCACCCGCACCCGCTTCACATCCTCCGAATTGCCCCCCACCATAATCTCGTACTCGCCCGGCTCCATGCCGAACGTCATGTCCTGACGGTAAAAACTCAGGTCGTGTTCCGTCAGCGTGAATGTTAGTTCCTTCGTCTCGCCGGGCATCAGCATCACTTTTTGGAAGCCTTTCAACTCTTTTACTGGGCGCGTCACCGAACCCACGAGGTCGCGGACGTAGAGTTGAGCGACTTCTTCTCCGGGGCGTTTCCCTGTATTAGTGAGGCTGACGGTAACGGTGAAAATCGGTTTGCTCAAACTTTCCGATCCCGGGTTCTTCGGGATCAAACTTTTGGAAGGTTGTGTTTCCACCTTCGGCTCGCCATACTCAAACGTCGTGTAACTCAGCCCAAACCCAAACGGCCATTGTGGGCTGTTGGGCTGGTCAATGTACTTGCTCGTCCACTTCGAGTTTGGGTCATAAGGGCGCCCCGTGCTTTTGTAGTTGTAAAAAATGGGCACTTGACCCACCGAGCGGGGGAAGGTCATGGGCAGTTTGCCCGAAGGGTTTTTCATGCCAAACAGCACGTCTTTTATGGCATAGCCGGTAGCGCTGCCGAGCCACCAAGTTTCGAGGATGGCGGTGGCGTTTTCGGCTATGCGGGGAATGGCGAGTGGGCGGCCGTTCATCAGCACCACCACCACGGGCTTGCCCGTTTTGCAAAGTTCCAGCACCAGTTCTTCTTGCACCCCGGGCAGGCCGAGTTCGGCGCGAGCGGCGGCCTCGCCGCTCATCATTGCCTTTTCGCCTACGACAACGACCACTACGTCGGACTGCTCGGCGGCGCGGAGGGCTTCGGCAAAGCCGGATTTGTCATTGCCTTCAATGTCACAGCCTTTGGCAAATAATAGCGGTATACTGCCCAAGCCCTCGCGCAAACTCACGCAATCGCTTGCATTGCCCGCGCCGTTCCAGTTGCCCATCAGTTCGCTTTTGTTGTCGGCCAACGGCCCTATGAGCGCAATCTTTTGATCGAGTCTCAGCGGCAACACCTGCCGCTCGTTTTTTAGCAGCACGATGGAACTAAGGGCCATTTCGAGGGCGGCAACTTGGTTTTCGAGGCTGAACAAGGTGGATTTCTCTCGCTCGGCATTGCAGTATTTGTAAGGGTCTTCAAAGAGGCCCAACTCAAATTTCAGCCGCAGCACTCGGCGCACGGCCTCGTCGATTTGCTTCTGCTTCACCTTGCCCTCTTGCACCGACTTTTTGAGGAAACGCTGGTAGACCGCGCCCTGCATATCCATGTCCACCCCGGCGTTGAGGGCGAGTTCGCCCGCCGCTTTGTCATTGGCTACTACGCCGTGATTCACCATTTCGTTGATGCTGGTGTAGTCCGTCACCACAAAACCTTGGAAGCCCCATTCTTTGCGCAGGATGTTGTCCAGCAGGTATTTGTTGCCCGTGGCGGGCACGCCGTCGTAGTCGTTGAACGAGGTCATCACCGTGGCCGCGCCTGCCCGAACGGCGGCTTCGTAGGGCGGCAGGTAGTATTCCCGAAAAAAACGTTCGCTCATGTCCACCGTGTTGTAGTCGCGCCCGGCGGTGGGTGCGCCGTAAGCGGCGTAGTGTTTCACGCAAGCGAGCATGGCATCGGTATCGCCAAGTTTTTTGCCCTGAATGCCACGCACGCGGGCTTCGGCAATGCGGCTGCCGAGATAAGTGTCTTCGCCCGCGCCTTCCATCACACGGCCCCAGCGGGGGTCGCGGCCAATGTCCACCATAGGGGCGAAAGTCCAGTTGAGCCCAGCAGCACTGGCTTCGGTGGCGGCTATGTGGGCGGATTTTTCGATGGCCTCCAAATCCCAACTGGCGGCCTCTGCCAGCGGGATAGGGAAGATGGTTTTGTAACCGTGAATGACATCAAAGCCAAACAGCATCGGGATTTTCAGGCGGGTTTCTTCCACGGCCACGCGCTGCAATTCGCGGACGAACTCGGTGGTGTGGGCGTTGAACAAATTGCCGCAAGCCCCGCTTCGGATGTCGGTTTTGTAGCCCTCGCGGATGGTCGGGCCGGTGCTGCCCCAATCGGTAGTGTAGAGCGTGAGTTGACCGATCTTTTCATCGAGGGTCATTTTGGCGAGCAGGGCGTTCACGCGGGTTTCGATGCCTGCGGAGGGGCGGTAGATTTGGGCGGCCATCGGTTTGGAAAACAAGATGCCGAGCAGAAAAGAGAAAGCCTGAAGAAGCCTGAGAGGTGTCATTGTTTTGAACGTTGTAGAGGTTTTTTAAAGTTGTCGAGGTTCAACTTGTATTTTTGTGCAATCAAAAATTTTTACCGTCCCGAATCAAGTTCGGGATTTCACTACTTTCAACATGAAAGATGATGTCTTGGCCATTGCCGCCCCTTCGATGACCGTCGAGGAGTACATTGAATTTGAGGAGCGGTCAGAAATCCGCCACGAGTTTATTCACGGAAGCCTTTATCCTATGCCAGGCACTACCGATGACCACAACGACATTTGCTACAACATCAAAAGCGCGTTGAAGCAGATTATCAAAAACTTGCGCATCTATACCGAAAGCGTAAAAGCGCAGATTACTTCTCAAAAAGACTACACCTACCCCGATGTTTTGGTCGCCCCCGACCCCCGCGACCAAGAAAGCAAATACATCAAAAAACATCCGCCGGTCATCTTCGAGGTCATTTCCAGAACCTCCCGCACAGAGGATTCGGTGGACAAATTCATCCGCTACAAAAAAATCGAATCGCTCCAAAACTACATCCTCGTGGACTCCGAAAAAATGCTCGTTGAAGTCCGCGTCAAACTCGAAAACGGCGAATGGGAATCCGAAACTTACCTACCATCCGATCTGCGATTTCCCGTACCTGCTTTGGGGGTGGAGTTGACATTTGA
>JBJXFT010000365.1:0-3563 GCA_046155725.1 Saprospiraceae bacterium | reverse complement strand
GGCGCAATAGGGTTTTAACAGTGAAGCGCTTTCGACAGGTGAGAGAGGTGATTTGGCGTTCAGGTTTTTGGATGGGCAGAGATAGTCTTGTCAGGATCGGGATAAATTGTTTCGCATCTTGCCCCCGGTTTGCTCGGCTTGCTCAAAAACGAGCAAGCCGAGCCGGGGAGGTTTTGGAGTATATCAGCCGTGTGGGTGGTGGTTTATGGTTGAGGTGATACAGGGTGTTTGCTTAAAAACTTCCGTCGCCGCAGACACCTACTGCTTTCATGACGCTGACGCTGTAACTGACGCTTGTGCCCGATGGCGGCGGAGTGTCGTCGCACTTGACCACGATGGCTCGGTCGCTTTCCAATGAGCCAGGACAGTCCATAAGTTTTTGTACGTGACAGGTGTATTTCGGCGCGGCGGTGTTGGCGGTGTTGTTGTAGAAGACTGCCTTGTTGAAAGCCTGCAGGCTGAAGTTCGTGTCAATGTCGAGCGGTTCTGTTGAGTTTGCCGTTGTGCTTGCGCCAGTACAGGTCATGTGGGAGTCGGTGTAGTACTGCACGGTCATGATACCACTCGGGGCAGATATGCTGAGCATGAACCGAGAAGTTGCAGTACTTGCTGGGCCACCGGCCGTTGTGCTTTTGGTTACCACCACCCTGTATTGCCCTATGCTGCCAGCACCCGCGCCTATAGAATACTGAAAGTGCGTAGTAGGAGGAGTACACGGGTGCGCGGTCAAGACTGCACCAAAGTTGCAGTCGCACCAGTCGGTGGTCGCGCTGAATTGGCTGTGGGTGCTTCTGGTGACAGGTACGTCTTGTGCAATAATAGGAACTCCTACTGGTGGTACAATGATCGTTTCATCAAAGGGCGGGCAACCGATCCTTTGGCCGCTTTTGGAGTAGTCCATTTTGACGCGCACCGATTCCACGCTTTTGTCAAAATTGATGGGGAATGGGGCGGCAAAGGGGGCAGCCAGTTCGCCGCTGGCGAGCAGTGAATCTTGCCCGTTGGCAGCCCTGCCGAAAGCCGTGATCTTTACCAAATCGGCCCCCAGCGATTCGTCTGGCGTGACGATGATAGAACCCGCCGAAACTCGGAAGGTCGGTACGGGATCTTTGGCTGGTGGCCGGGACAGCCAGAGGTACAGGAAGATCAGCAGTGCTGCCAAAAGCAGCAATAGGATGGGTCGGAAGTTTTCCGTCAAAAATTTAAACATATCCTTTGTTGATGGTTAAAAAAATTTTCGAGACAAAGGTGGGGTGGGTTTTACAAGACTTTCCATGTTTTTAAAACATGGAAAGTCTGAAGTATGAGCGTGAAAGTCGTTGCTGCTCCGTCCCATCCATTCCAAATCACACCACAAAGATGGCTGCATGATTTCCCTCCCTGCAATTACATTTTTTTTCAATTTTACGCCCAGACAAAACATGACGAAAAGCAATGGCAAATAAAGGCAACAGAGGTGCCATGCAATTGGCCTCCACCTTGGACAAAGCCGAACGCGCCCGTTTGCGCAGTTTCCTCGATTCTCCCTATTGCACCGGCCTGCCCGCAGGACACGACTGCCTTGTGCTGTTACAATACATTTTGACGGACTTGGAGCAGAAGCAAGGGGAAACCTCGGTGGAAGACGAAGTCCTTTGGGGAAAAGCATTCCCGGGTCTGTCTTTTGCCAAAAACACCTTCAACCGATGGATGCACCAGGCATACCAATTGCTCCGAAAATTTATCCTGTACGAAATGGCCGAGCGGGAGTGGGACGAGCGGGAGCAGGAACTGCTGCTTTTAAAATATTTCAACCAAAAAGGCAACGACAAGAAATTTTGGGTCACTCGAGAAAGCATCGCCGAGATGCAGATAAAAAAAGACGATTGGATAAGCGACCAATACCTTTGGAACTATCGGGTAGAATTGGAAGAGACCATGCGACTTAGCGCGTTCAATCCCAAAAAGGACGACTTGAACTTGCTAAAAACACTGCGTTCTTTGGATGAGTTTTTTCTTGTGGAACGTTGCTATCTTACTTTTGCACTGCTTTCTCAAAACAAGGTCACCTCTCTTGATCTACCGCCTTTTGATGAATTGCTTATAATGGATATTGAATCGAAGCACCTTCACTGGTTTTTCGCTCAACCCTTAGGGCGGCTGATGTACCTATCGCTTAAATTTTTGCAGGAAGAAGGGGCTATTCCCAGTGAAATTTTTTCTGAGTATCTTGATTTGTTGTCACAGTCCGAAGGCCATATCCCTTTGGCTTATCTGGATAACTTTGAAAGTTTTGCCATCAATTATCTTGTACGAGCATCTGACTCAGGGCATTCCGAAGTCCTCCCACTCCTTTTTCAAATACGTTTGCAGCGAATTGAAAAGGGGCGCGTCTATCGGGAGGGTGGGATTATTTTGAACGAGTTCCAAGGTATTATCACGGTCGCACTTATGACCAAAGAGTATGCATGGGCGTATCGATTTTTGACCGAACACAAAGACAGGATAAAAGGCACAGAGCATCCCGAGGATGCTTATCGGTTCAACCTTGCCCACTACCATTTCTTTGTTCGGGAGTATCAGACCGCTTACAAAGTGTTGTTCCCGTATAAATACGAAGAGATGCACTACAAGATCGCCTCGAAAATATTGGAAATCAAAATCCTCTACGAGTTAGGAGAGAGCCAATGGCTGGATGCCCGCATCGAGGCGGCCAAAGTATTTTTATGGCGAGAGGAAAAGATGCCAAGCCTCAAAAAGGAGCATTATGTGAACTTCGTAAACCTGATGAAACAAATGCTCCACTCAGAAACCGCAGTAGACCCTGCCCGTGTGCAGCACTTGATCAGCAAGGTAAAAGACACCAAACTCATCGCTGACCGTGCTTGGCTGCTGGAGAAATTGGAGGAGATATTGGGGAAGATGGGGAAGAAAGGCGGTTCGTGATTCACCGCCAAACCGCCACGCTCCCCCCCTCCCCAAACTGCACCTCCAGCAGATGCGGGAAGTAATCCTTCAAACTTTCGATGTGCGACACGATGTAGATTTGCCGGAACTGCTCCTGTAGATAGTTGAGCGCCATCATCATTTCCATCCGCCGCTCCTCGTCCTGGCTTCCGAAAATCTCGTCGAAGGCAAGAAACTCCATCCTCCGCTCTGCGGAAGACCCGCTCAAATCCATGATGGCCTTCGTGATGGCGATGCGCAGGCAGAAGTTGGCGAGGTCCACCTCGCCGCCACTGAATCGCTCGATGGGGTAGAACACCCCGCCGTCGGCGATGGCAAAGTCAAAATTCTCGTCCACCCGGATGCCCTCGTACTTGCCCTTCGTGATGCGGCTGAACAAGTCGCTGGCTTCGCGCGAAATGCCGGGGCTGACTTTTTCCAAGATTTCGGTTTTGAACAGGCCGAGCATTTCGGCGAGTTTGCGCAGCAGTTCCACCTCCTCGAGTTTATGGCTGATCTGGGCGAGGATGCGCTCGTTCGTGCGGAGCCTTTCGGCGGATTTTGATTGCTCGTTTTGGAGTTCGAGGCCGGTTTTTTCCAAAGCCCGGAGCGTTTCGGTCTGTGCCTGAAATGCCCCG
>JBJXFT010000355.1:0-31657 GCA_046155725.1 Saprospiraceae bacterium | reverse complement strand
AGCGCACCGGGCTTTAGTTTGGTGCTTTCGCCCGCGTCGAGCACGAGTTTCTTGTCGTAAATCCAGTCGTTGTAGTCCACGAACTCGTTGCGCTCCACCGGTTCGCCCGTGAGGAAGTGCGTGTCGCCGGTATCCACGATTTCGAGGCGGCGGAGCATTTGGCGCACGATGACCTCCAAGTGCTTGTCGTTGATGTTGATGCCCTGTGCGCGGTAAACTTCCTGCACACCGTTCACGAGGTATTGCGAAGCCGCAAATGGCCCGCGAATGGCGAGGATGTCTTTTACCGAAATGGTGCCCTCGGTGAGCGCCGTGCCGGAACGCACGAAGTCTTCGTGCTGCACCAGGACGTGCTTGGTGAGCGGCACCATGTACTTGCGCTCTTGGCCGTCTTTGGCTTTGATAAATGCTTCGCGGTTGCCGCGCTTGATGCCGCCAAAGGTGATCACGCCGTCAATCTCGGCCACTACTGCCGGGTTGGACGGGGTGCGCGCCTCGAAGAGTTCCGTCACACGCGGCAGACCGCCCGTGATGTCGGCGATTTTGCCAAGTTTGCGCGGAATCTTCACGATTTGCTGGCCGGACTTTACTTCGTCGCTGTCTTCTACGGTGATGTACGCGCCCACGGGGAGCGAGAAGTTCTTGAGTTCCTCGCCCGTTTTGGCGTTCAAAACCGTGAGCGAAGGAATCTTCTTTTTGTTCTTGCTCTCAATTACGATCTTCTCCGCGAAGCCGGTTTGGTCATCGCGGTCCATGCGGTAGTTGGTGCCTTCTTCGAGGTTGTTGTAGCGGATTATCCCCGCAAAGTCGCTGACGATGACTGCGTTGAAGGGGTCCCATTCGCACATCTTGTCGCCGCGCTGCACCTCTTGGCCTTCTTTTACAAAAAGGAAAGAGCCGTAGGGGATGTAGTTGTTGGCGAGCACACGGTTGGTCTTGGTGTCCACCATTCGGATTTCGCCGGTACGCGACACCACTACTTGCACAGGTTTGCCGTCGGTATCGGTGCCGTCCACGGTGCGGATGGAGTCGAATTCCAATTTGCCCGTCGCGCGGGCCGTGAGGCTGTTTTCGGATTGGGTCAGCATGGCCGTACCACCTGTGTGGAAGGTGCGGAGGGTCAACTGTGTGCCTGGCTCACCGATGGATTGGGCGGCGATGATGCCCACGGCGTCGCCCATTTCGGCGATGCGGCCGGTGGCGAGGTTTTTCCCGTAGCACTTGGCGCACACGCCGTGGCGGCTTTCGCAAGTGAGCACAGAGCGGATGGTCACCGCTTCGATGTCAGCGATTTCTATCTCTGTTGCGATGTCGTCCGTGATGTATTCGCCTGCCGAAACGAGGAGTTTTTCCGTGTCGGGGTTGTAGATATCGTGCAGGCTGTAACGGCCTTTGATGCGGTCTTTCAGATTTACGATGACTTTTTCGCCCTCTTTGAATGCCGTAGTATCGAGGCCGCGCAAGGTGTTGCAGTCTACTTCGCGGATGACCACGTCTTGTGCTACGTCCACCAGACGGCGGGTGAGGTAACCTGCGTCAGCCGTTTTCAAAGCGGTGTCGGCCAAACCTTTGCGCGCGCCGTGGGTGGAGATGAAGAATTCTTGTACCGAGAGGCCTTCCAAGAAGTTGGAAAGAATGGGGTTCTCGATGATTGCGCCACCGGTGTCGCCTGATTTACGGGGTTTTGCCATGAGGCCGCGAAGACCGCAGAGCTGTTTGATTTGCTGCTTCGAGCCACGCGCACCAGAGTCGAGCATCATGAACACAGAGTTGAAGCCCTGCTTGCTGGTGGTCAATTCTTTCATCAACTGGTCGGTGATGCGGTTGTCCGCAAACGTCCACTTGTCAATGATCTGGTTGTAGCGCTCGTTGTAGGTAATGAGACCCATGTTGTAGTTGTCCCACACCTCGTCCACTTCCACTTGCGCGGCTGCGAGGGCTGTTTTCTTCAATTCGGGGATAACGAGGTCGCCAAGGTTGAACGAAAGTCCGGCTTTGAAGGCCCAGCCGAAGCCCAGTTCCTTGATGCCGTCGAGGAATTCCGCTGTTTCTTTGAAACTCGTGCGGTTCAAAATCCCACTGATAATGCCTTTCAGGTTTCGCTTGGTCAACAGTTCGTTGATGTACGGCACGCCTGCGGGTACGGTCTGGTTGAAAAGCACTCGGCCTACCGTGGTAGCCATGCGGCGGTACACTATTGCTCCATTTTCTTCCACCGGAACGCGGCATTCGATGGAAGCGTGGAGGTCGAGTTGGCCTTCGTTGTAAGCGATTCCGACTTCTTCGGCTGCATAGAATCGGCGGCCTTCGCCTATCACCGGGGAGTTGGGGATGCTTTTTCTTTCTTTTGTCAAATAGTACAGACCCAACACCATGTCCTGCGAAGGAAGGGTAATGGGCGAGCCGTCCTGTGGGTTGAGCATGTTGTGGCTCGAAAGCATCAGCACTTGTGCTTCCAAAATGGCGGCTTGGCTGAGCGGCACGTGCACGGCCATTTGGTCACCGTCAAAGTCAGCGTTGAATGCCGTACACACGAGCGGGTGCAACTGGATGGCTTTGCCCTCGATGATGCGCGGCTGGAACGCCTGAATGGACAAGCGGTGCAGCGTTGGTGCGCGGTTGAGCATGACGGGGTGGCCGCGCAGGATGTTTTCGAGGATTTCCCAAATGACTTGGTCTTTGCGGTCTACGAGTTTCTTGGCGGATTTCACGGTTTTCACGATGCCGCGCTCGATGAGTTTGCGGATGATGAATGGCTTGAACAATTCTGCCGCCATGGCTTTCGGGATGCCGCATTCGTGCAGTTTGAGCGTCGGGCCTACCACGATGACCGAACGGCCAGAGTAGTCTACGCGCTTGCCGAGCAGGTTTTGGCGGAAACGGCCTTGCTTGCCTTTGAGGATGTCGGACAATGATTTCAGCGCGCGTCCGCCTTCGGCTTTCACGGCGTTGGATTTGCGCGAGTTGTCGAACAGGGAGTCAACGGCTTCTTGCAGCATCCGCTTTTCGTTGCGCAGGATCACCTCTGGGGCTTTGATTTCCAGCAGGCGCTTCAGGCGGTTGTTGCGGATGATGACGCGGCGGTACAGGTCGTTCAAATCTGACGACGCGAAGCGGCCACCGTCGAGCGGCACCAAGGGGCGCAACTCTGGCGGCACTACCGGGAGGTATTGTATGATGGTCCATTCGGGGCGCTGGCCGGAGCCTTCGAGGCCGTCGCGGAATGCTTCCACCACGCGGAGGCGTTTGTTGGCCTCGGTTTTCTTGGCCATGCTCGTCTCGGCGTGCGCATCGTGGCGCAATTGCGCCGAAAGGTCGTCGAGGTTGAGGATGCTCAATAGCGTGAACACGGCCTCGGCGCCCATCATGGCGATGAACTTGTCGGGGTTGGAGTTGTCGAGGCTTTGGTTGTCTTTCGGCAGCCCTTCGAGGATTTCCAGATATTCTTCCTCGGTGAGGAGGTGCATCTTGTTGATGCCTTCCGATGCCTTCACGCCGGGCTGGATGACTACATAGCGCTCGTAGTAGATGACGGTCTCCAGTTTCTTGGAGGGCAGGCCGAGGATGTAGCCGATCTTGTTGGGCAGGCTTTTGAAGAACCAGATATGCACCACCGGCACTACCAAGCGGATGTGGCCCATGCGCTCGCGGCGCACTTTCTTTTCGGTCACTTCTACGCCGCAACGGTCGCACACGATGCCTTTGTAGCGTATGCGCTTGTACTTTCCGCAGTAGCATTCGTAGTCCTTCACAGGGCCAAAGATGCGCTCGCAAAAGAGGCCATCGCGCTCCGGCTTGTAGGAGCGGTAGTTGATGGTCTCGGGCTTGAGCACTTCGCCGTAGCTGCGCTCAAGGATTTCGTCGGGGCTGGCGAGTGCAATGGTTATGCTCTCGAAGCCTTGGTCGGTCTTGTTGCTCTTCTTTTTGAAAGGCATATTGTGCGATTGAGAATTTTTGAAAAGTCAGTGGTTGAGGGGGGGCAGTATGGATTTTTAGAAGGGTTTTGGCGAATATCAAAAACAAACACTCCGATAACCTTTTTGCCTCTTATCGTGTAATATAATCTGCGGTGTCCGTCATCAATCAGAATCGAGCGAATGGTTTTTCTTTTATCGGATTGCATCCCTCGCATTGGTTGTTCGCAAATCTTATCAATGGCTTTGTAGGCTTGACGCACCAGATTTTGAGCCGCTTGCGGAGAACCAAGTTCCTGTTCGATATAGGCCGCTGCTTCGTACAGTTGCAGAAGAGCCTTTGACCGCCACTCAAATTCCTTTTTCAAAGCCATCTCATCAACATTTTCCGAGCCTCTGCGTCGGAGACCAGATTATTTGGGTCATTGATTTCTTCCATCGCCTCATCCAATTCTCTCTGGATTTCAGGAGAAAGTTCGTCCCACCAATCTGCCACCTCAATTTTTTCTTTTTTGACAATCTTGAAGAAATACTGCAACAGCCGTTCCAGCGTCGGCTTGTCGTCAACCTCCGAGATGAGTTGGAGCATTTGCCCTTTTATTTCGAGTACAGTCATGGCAAATATTTTTTCAAAGTTATCCTTTCCTAAACCACCGATACAACCACGTCGCTAATAATTTGATTTGTTCGGATGTTGTCTCATATCAAAAAGGCTCAGCAGGATTACGGTTTGTTTTTCCTCATCAAACCAGTAATAAAGTTTTTTGTATTTGCCCACCTTCATCGAGCGAACACCAGCAATTTTCGCCGAAGGCCTGCCTGTTTTTGGGTAGTTCTTGATGCGTAGGTGGGCTTCCCAGAGCTGCGTGTAAAACCGTTGCGCCGTACGCAGCGAAGCGTTTTCTTCCAAGTAGGCCATAATTTCAGCAACACTTTGGAATACTTCCTCTGACCACTCCACAATCATGCTGCCCAGTGTTTTAAGCGTTTCCAAGCCTCTTCGTTAGACAAAAGGTTTTTCCCTTCTCGCACGGCATCGAGTATTTTTAATAGTTGCTGCTGTTGTTCAATGGTCAGTTCGTCCCACCAATCCACTTCTTGTTCTCCTATGACCAGAGCCGCCATATGGGCTCGAATCTCCTCAAGGTGCACAAGGTTTTTTTCCTTTGACAAAAGCACAAGGATTTCGTCTTTGACTTCAAATGCAGTTTCTAATGTAGTCATGGCAAGAATTTTTTTTCAAAGTTACCCGCTTCTCAGCCAGCGATACAATCGTGTATGTTTCAAAAAATGCTTCAGGTTCAGATATCGCGTCCGCTTCGTCACGCCCAATATCCCGCCCAATTCTTCCAAAGTCCAACGTCGCTTGTCCAAAGTTTTAAAAAGCAGCGCGATACCCCCCGTCTTTTCTGCTGGCAAATGCCATATCGGAAGTTCAAAGTCTTCGGGCTTCGCGTTCGTGTACTTCGGCGAAGTCCAAATCCGCTTGATGTACTTTTCGAGCGAAGCCCAGCCTCCGATGCGATGGTAGCAGTAGCTCAAAAAATGCGCTTCTTCGTTCAACTTTGGCTGCCCCTCTTGAAACCTGCGGTTCATCTCTTCCCAAACCCTCGGCGCGATTTGGTTGATTTCCCGAATCTTGGTCAGTGTGGCGGCGAAGATTTCCCCGCCGCAATACTCTGGGTTTTGGCCGGGGTCTTTGCCGCCGTCGAGTTCTGCAAAAATCCGCCTCATGTCCGCCCGCGTCACGCCATTGATGTCATAATCGTCGGCAAAGCGCATCGGCAGGGCCATCAGGCCGTGTTCTCGGATTTCGGCGAAAAGCCCGTCGAGCGGGCGGTTCACGATGCAGTCCGAATCGAGCACCAGGAAGGCTGGTTCGGAATATTCACCGGGTGACTTTGAGTCACCCGGTGAATATTCCGAAATACACGCCAGTATGTCAAAGACGTAGAACTGGTTGCGCCACTTGCCGTGCCATCCAGTCGGGGCTTGCCAAGTGAGCGGCAATGTGACCACTTCCACATTCCGTTCTTTCAAAAAACTTTTCAAATTCAGCCCGTCCACTTCGGGCAGTTCGCCTGCTCCCACATTGCTGAACAAAATATGCCTGCGCTGTGGGTTGTGCTGTACGCTCATCTCAAAAAACACCGCCACGCAACGCCAGTACACTTTCTGGAACTCCGGCAAATGCGAGCCTTTCCCTACTTGCGGATACTCCGAACTTTCTTCGGGGCTGTCCAGATAAATCCAGGTCGAGATGATGTCCATGATGCGCTGCCAGATTTTCGGGGCTAAAGTTTGCCTCTCAAAACGATCCTGTTGCGGAAAAGCGGGCGGTCTCTAAGCCACCACTTTACTGAAAACAGGCTCGGCGTATCGTCGCCGCACAAATCAAAATCCTCTACTTCGATGCCCGCCTGCATGGCTACTTTCGCCAGCGTGAAGGGCGTGAACCAGAAGCGGTGGTCAGAATTGATCATTTCAACGTTGCGCAGGGCGAACCGAAAGTTGGTGTAGTTCAGCGCGTTCGGGACGGTGACGATGATGCGTTCGGTGCAAGTGCCATACTTCTCGCGGATGGCTTTCAGGAACATCACCGGGTCGTCAATATGCTCCAGGACTTCGCCAGCCACGATGTAGTCCCACTTTCTGGAAACGATTTCTGAGGGCGGGCGCTCGGTCACGACATTGCTGTTGTAGGTTTCAAACCCCGCATCCATCATGTATTTGATCCCCGCTTCGTTGATGTCAACGCCCACCAGGTCGGTGCAACTATCGGTCAATATTTCGTGCAACCAATTGCCGGTCTTTCGGCGGTGTTCGATGAGCGGGAGGTGATCCACGCAGCCGAAATGCACCACTCTCTTGCCCGACACCAACTTTGCCACCAAGTCAACCCTTCGCAACCCCTCTGATTTTCCTTTGATTTTGAACTGGTAAATACTGGAGAACTCAGAGCCGTCCAAGTATTTTTTGTCTGTGTGGTCCAAGTAAAGCATTCGCTGTTTGATAGGTCAGTACTTCAATTTTTTTGGGTCTTGGCGATGGTCAAAGACCCGAAGAAGCATGATTTTTTCCCAATCGCTCGGTAGTAGAGCCTTCGATATTTGTCCACTTTGTAGGAGCGGATTGTTTTGAACTTTCGTGAAGGCATCCCTATCGTAGGGTGCTTGCAAATTTTTTCAATGGTGTCGGCTATCCTTTTCAAGAAATTCTCAGAAGCCTGCAACGAGAACTCGGTGGCGAGGTGTTGTGCGGTTTCTTCCAGTTCCTGAAATGCTTTTGGGCGCCATTCGTAATTTATCATAGCCGCCATTTAGCCAACCTTTTTTCTGCCTCTTCAGCAGAAATCCAGTTTTGAGGATGCTCGATTTCTTCCAAAGCTAAGGCCAAATCTGCCTCTAATTCAGGGGGCATATCTTCGACCCAATCATCATCATTTTCTTCTTCAATTTCCACAACCTGTTCAGATTGCCGAAGATTGAACAATAGGCTTTGTACTTTTTGAAGAGAGGGAACATCCTGGACATTTGCCAACATTATCAGGATGTTGTCTTTTAATCTTAATGCCTGGCTTTCCATAATCTTTGAATTTTTCTGTAAAATTATCGGAAAACAACCACAGTTCAAGACTCCAAAATTTGCCTTATAGTGAGCGTCTCACTTGGAGTGAGACGCTCACTTTTTCAAATTTTATTCAAATTTCACATCCAAAGCCAAGCCCCTCAACTCGTGCACCAGCACGTTGAACGACTCTGGGATGTTTGCATCGGGCAAATTGTCGCCTTTTACGATGGCCTCGTAAGCCTTCGCGCGGCCTTGTATGTCGTCCGATTTGTAAGTCAGAAGCTCCTGTAAAATGTTCGCCGCGCCGTACGCCTCGAGCGCCCACACCTCCATCTCGCCAAAGCGCTGGCCACCGAATTGGGCTTTACCGCCCAGTGGCTGCTGCGTGATGAGCGAGTATGGCCCGATCGAGCGGGCGTGCATCTTGTCGTCCACCATGTGCGAGAGTTTGAGCATATAGATCACGCCCACGGTCGCCTTCTGGTGGAACCGGTCGCCCGTTTCGCCATCGGAGAGGAACGTCTGGCCGAGTTCGGGCAAGCCCGCTTTTTCTATCCACGCTTCGATTTCGTCGGTTTTTGCGCCGTCGAAAATGGGCGTGGCGAATTTGCAGCCGAGTTTTTCGCCCGACCAGCCGAGCACCGTCTCGAATATCTGGCCCAAGTTCATACGCGAAGGAACACCGAGCGGGTTGAGCACCACGTCCACCGCGCTGCCGTCTTCCAAGAAAGGCATATCCTCCATGCGCACGATGCGGCTCACGATACCCTTGTTGCCGTGGCGGCCAGCAAGTTTGTCTCCCACTTTGAGTTTGCGCTTTTTGGCGATGTACACTTTTGCCAATTTCAGTACGCCGGCGGGCAATTCGTCGCCGATGCTGATGTTGAACTTTTCGCGCTTGTAGCGGCCCACTTCCTCGTTGACTTTGATGCTGTAGTTGTGCAGCAGCCGCGAAATAAGGTGGTTGGTGTGCTTGTCGCTCGTCCAGTTCAGGTAGTCCACCTCCTCGTAGCGGATGGTGTCGCGCAGGATCTGGACGCTGAGTTTCGAGCCTTTGGACACCATTTCCTCGCCATAGATGCTGCGGATGCCGTTGGTGGTTTTGTCTTTGACCAAGAGTTGAACCTTGTCCACGAGGACGGTTTTCAACTTGTTCAAAGCCACCAAGTGCTCATCGTCGAGTTTGTCGAGCAGGGCTTTTTCTGACTCTTTCTGCACCTTGTCTTTTTTGGCGCGGGCAAAAAGTTGTTTGTCAATCACCACGCCGTTGATGCTGGGCGGCACTTTGAGCGAAGCGTCTTTCACGTCGCCCGCCTTGTCGCCAAAGATAGCACGGAGGAGTTTTTCTTCCGGCGTGGGGTCGGTCTCGCCTTTCGGCGTGATCTTGCCGATAAGGATGTCGCCTTCCTTCGCCCAGGCGCCGATGCGGATAATGCCATTTTCGTCCAAATCCTTGGTGGCTTCTTCGCTCACGTTCGGGATGTCCATGGTCAATTCTTCTTCGCCCAACTTGGTGTCGCGCACGTCGAGTTCAAAGTGCTCGATGTGGATGGAAGAGAAAACGTCCTCCTGCACCACGCGCTCCGAAAGCACGATGGCATCTTCGAAGTTGTAGCCTTTCCAGGGCATGAACGCCACTTTGAGGTTTTGGCCGAGAGCGAGTTCGCCATTTTCGGTAGCGTAGCCTTCGCAGAGGATGTCGCCCGCTTCCACGCGCTGGCCTTTGCGGACAATGGGCTTCAAGTTGATGCAAGTACCTTGGTTGGTGCGCATGAACTTGGTGAGCGTGTAGGTTTTGCGCGCATCTTCAAATGACACGAGCGTGTCTTCTTCCGTGCGGTCGTAGAGTATCGTGATTTCGTTTGCGTCCACATATTCTACCACGCCAGAGCCTTCGGCGTTGATGAGCATCCGCGAGTCGCGCGCCACTTTTGCTTCCAGACCTGTTCCCACGATGGGGGAGTGTGGGCGAATGAGCGGCACGGCCTGGCGTTGCATATTCGAGCCCATGAGTGCGCGGTTGGCATCGTCATTCTCCAAAAATGGAATCAGCGAAGCCGAAACGCCCACGATTTGGTTGGGTGCCACGTCAATATATTCCAGTTCGGCTGGGGTCAGGATCGGGAAGTCGCCGCTTTCGCGGGCTTTCACACGGTCGCTGAGGAATGCGCCGCCTTCGCCCACGGGCGAGTTGGCCTGCGCGATCTTCATCTTGTCCTCTGCCTCCGCCGACAGGTATTCCACATCGCCCGTCAGGATCACTTTACCGTCCTTCACTTTGCGATAGGGCGTTTCCAAGAAGCCCATCTTGTTGATTTTCGCGTGGGTGCAAAGCGTGGAGATAAGGCCGATGTTCGGGCCTTCGGGCGTTTCGATGGTGCAAAGGCGGCCGTAGTGCGAGTAGTGTACGTCGCGCACCTCAAAACCTGCGCGTTCGCGCGAAAGACCGCCTGGGCCGAGGGCCGAAATACGCCGCTTGTGCGTGATTTCGGAAAGCGGGTTGGTCTGGTCGAGGAACTGCGACAACTGGCTGGTGCCAAAGAACGAGTTGATGACCGACGAGAGCGTGCGCGCATTGATGAGGTCAATGGGCGTGAACACCTCGTTGTCGCGCACGTTCATCCGCTCGCGGATGGTACGCGCCATACGGGCGAGGCCCACGCCGAATTGAGCGTACAATTGCTCGCCCACCGTGCGCACACGGCGGTTGGAGAGGTGGTCAATATCGTCAATCTCCGCCTTGTTGTTTATCAAAGAGACGATGTAGCGCACAATGGCGATGATGTCTTCTTTGGTCAGCACCAGGTTGTTGTCGGCGATGTTGGTGAGCAGTTTGCGGTTGATTTTGAAGCGGCCTACTTCGCCAAGGTTGTAGCGCTTGTCGGAGAAGAACAGCTTGTCAATGATGCCGCGCGCCGTCTCGTCGTCCGGGGGGTCAGAGCCGCGCAATTGGCGGTAGATGTAGTTCACCGCTTCCACTTCGCTCGAAGTCGGGTCTTTCGTCAGCGTGTTGTAGATGATGGAAAAATCCTCCTCCACGTCCTTGCGCTGCAAGATGATGGTCGGGACGTTGGTGTTGTCGTCCAAGATGAGCTCGATGTTCTCTTCGTCCAAAATCGCGTCACGTTCGAGGATAATCTCGTTGCGCGCAATGGACACCACCTCGCCCGTGTCTTCGTCCACAAAGTCTTCCGTCCAGGATTTGAGCACCCGGGCGGCAAGTTTGCGGCCAACCGCTCCCTCCATGTTCTCGCGGTTCACCGCCACCTCGTCGGCGAGGTTGAACAGGTCGAGAATGGCCTTGTCAGTGTCGAAACCGATGGCGCGGAGCAGGGTGGTGACAGGGAATTTCTTTTTGCGGTCAATGTAGGCGTACATGACCAAGTTGATGTCGGTGGCAAACTCCATCCACGCACCCTTGAACGGGATGACGCGGGCCGAGTAGATTTTCGTGCCGTTGGGGTGGTAACTCTGCCCAAAGAACACGCCCGGCGAACGGTGCAACTGCGACACGATGACGCGCTCGGCTCCGTTGATGACAAAAGTCCCTTTCGGGGTCATGTACGGGATGTTGCCGAGGAACACATCTTGCACTTTGGTTTCAAAGTCAATGTGCTCAGGGTCGTTGCAGGTGAGGCGCAGCTTGGCCTTCAGCGGCACCGAATAAGTGAGGCCGCGCTGCATACACTCGTCAATGGTGTAGCGCGGCGGATCAATGAAGTAGTCAAGGAATTCCAAGTTGAAGATGTTCCGCGCATCGGCGATGGGGAAATTTTCTTGGAACACACGGTACAGACCCTCGTTGATGCGGTTGTCTGGCGTGGTTTCCAACTGGAAGTATTCTTGGAACGACTTCAACTGGATTTCGAGCAGGTCAGGGTAGTGACCGGCGAGGCGTATTTTCCCAAAATTGTTGCGGTCTTGTACGCCCGTTTTTGGAAATGCCCCATTGGAGATGATGCCTTTATTGGTCATATTTTTTGCAAAAAATGCTGGTTGATCGGTTGATTGGTTTTACAGTTTGGAAACGGTGAAAATGTCGTTTCCCGCATCCGGGTTTACAACCCTGATAAAATACAGTCCAGCTGGCACCGTTCCCAAGTCAATAGCGAAGTTTTCCGCTCCTGCCACCACGAAGATGTTCGATAACACGGATTGCCCCATACTGTTTACTACAATGTAAGACAGTTTATGGTCTTCGGCCAGTTTTCTGATAGGAATGTGCACTATGCCTGAGGTGGGGTTCGGGAATAGGCTTCCATTTTTTTTGGATATCTTGTCGCTATCCCTTGTGAACATCGCTTCATATTCGTTCGAATTCAGGTTTCGAAACACCCAAATTAGAGAACCATCCGCGTTGAAAGAGAAGATATAGGGTGCGTCTGACTGAAATTCATCCTGTTCAAAAATTTCAAATGGCGAGTAATCAGTTTGCGCCAAACCAATAATCTCGGATATCATGGTCTGGTATAGGTACGGGCTGATTTGGTCATAGAGGTATGCTGGAAGAGCGTGAAATACCTGAAATGTAAAGTTGGACGGTACGGTGCCCATGAATGTATTCACAGTACCCGTCGCGTAAAACGCATCCCCGCCACCACCTGGGTGAGGCTCGGAAGGCAATTCGCATACTATAGAGGGCACACCACCGCCCGGCGATGGCATAGTTTTACATTTTTGCACCGTCGTCGCGATAGAAGCTGTACAGCCGCTGTTGTCTACTATTGTTCCTGTATAATTGCCAAAGCGAAGGTCAGTAAGTATCGTGACCGGGTCTGAAGTGGTATTATTGTACACATAGGGTGCGGGGCCTGAAATGGAAATTGTAAAGGGCGCCGCTGCACTGGCCGGATCAATGGTTATAGTCATTTTGCCATTATTGCCTGTCGAATTGGTAGTGGGTTCTGTTACGATAGTAACGTCTGCCAATGAAGGTTGGGCAGAAGCAAAACAGCAGATGAGCAAAAAACTGACAACGGTGAAAATTCTTTTAGTATCTATATTCAGCATGGTGCGATTATTTTGAAATGAAAAATGAGACCAGTTTTTCCGGTATTCGACAATTCTGCTAATGCCTTTCGGAATTAGTGCTGCTTAGTGCATATCCTGTAGCAATTGGACAATATTCTTTTTGTTTTCAAAAAAAACTTCATTCTGCTCTTTTTGAGCATACAAATTCAGAATGGCAATCAACAGTGGGGGATCTTTCACAATCCTATCCAGAAGCAGGGTTACCGTTACCATACCTTCGTCAAACTCCAGTTTTTTTGTTGACATAAGCCGAATAATTTCAGGAAAAAGAACCCAATTTCCTATCGGTTCTTGATTTACGAACCAGTAGTCTGTGTTGTTATAATCGTCAGTAGTGCTCAGATGTCCAATATTATCCAGCAGGAATGCATACGCTTTATTATTCCGCGTTCTGGCCAACAATCGGACAGCCTCTTTCTTTTCGGCAAGGCCTGTGAGAGTATCCTTCGATGCCAAGTTGATGAGTTGATCTACTATGGAATCTTGTTTCGGTCTCACATTATCCACCCAATTGGCTAAAAACCTTATGGCCTCCATTTTTTCGTGAATGTCGGCAAGGGTGTCCACCGAGGCTAATTTTATGAGATGTTCAAAAATAGAATCCTGTATTTCCTTCTGGTCATTCATCGCACGTTTGGCATCCTGTAGCAAAATCTGCTGTGGGCGTGCGCGATAGACGCTTGCGTCTCTTTTCCGTTGAATTTGAAACATCCCGTCACGCGCTTTTTTTCGTTGCTCCGGCGAGGATTCTTTATTGAAAAGTATCCTTCTCAACGAATCAACAGGGTCCGCTTGAGCAGAGATTCTGGGTATTGATGCGAAACTAACCAGCAGACATAGAATTAAATTGGCGAGATAGTTACTGCTCATGATTTAATAACCTGTGTCGGGCTCGATAAAGTTGATATCAATTTCATTTATTTTGGCTCCTGAAGGTGCCATAGTACGAAAGGTATTGAACACCCAAGTGAATTCATTCTGGAATGGGATACTGCCAGGTTGAACGACGACCGTCACTCCATTGAGCGTTACCGTCCACGACCCATCAGCTGCGGGAGGTCCGGATTCGCCAATGCCTCCTGTGATATCGGAGTTGCTGAGATACCATTGGTTCTGCGCAGCTGTGTACGAAAGAAAAAAATTGTCCGTAGACACATCACTTGTCAGGATGGAAACCGTTGCAATTCCATTGCCAGTATAAGTTTTCTTGTATTTCAACGGTATGCTGGAAGAGACCACATTGTAATCGCCGATCAGCATATTCTCATCACCGAATCGCTTCGCATAATACGTGCAATGCCATTCATTATGGTCTGAAGCACGCGACCCAAAAACCTCATCTTGCCCCTTGAATGGAAAACCAGCTGGTTTTATTTGTATCCTAACAAACTCTCTGAATGAGTTTTTAGATACCTTAAAAGCAATCGTAGTATCTGATATTTCTCCGGAAGTTTTGTAGGTTGGGATTGATTTTTTTACAGTTCCAGGCGGGTCGATAGAATAAATAAAACTCAAATTAGGCGTATTGTCTTCGTCTCCGCCATCAGAATCGTCATTTGGCAACTCGTTATCCTTGTTCTGGGAAGGGTCGTTAGGGAAATCCGTATTCTTCGGGTCTGGAAAAAAATTGGGCGAGATTGCATAATAGTGTTTTCCAGTTCTAGTTTTTCTTTGTCTTGTAATGTCAAATTGAACTACCCTAGCTGCCTCTTTGGGAAAGACCGAAAACTCAAATAAAATCCTTCCACCAAACCGCTTATCGTTTGGGCCAGTATCTTCGCCTAGCTTTCCTCGGTTGAATTCCCCATGCCCATAGCGGTTGCCACTCGTGGATATCAAAGTATTATTGATGCGCTTATACAGAAACTCGGTTTCTAAGGTCTTTAATGTACCTCCAATTGATTCTGGCCCCGGAATGGGCAAACTCGTGTTTTCTCTCCAGTACTGCGTTCGCGTTACCCATACAGCAGTTGCTTTTGCCACGTCACTTTTCCCATTGTAAACTACCTCTACTTCAATACCTTTGATCGCACTGGCTTCCAATGCCTCGAGATAAACAGTCTCATCCAGCTGCGATGCGGGGAATGTGTAGGGCAAGGGGATTTCCATGCCTTTCCATGGTTCAGTCCAAATCTTGACATCTCCAGTGATTTTTATCTCGACATTTCCCGTCAAAATGGCACTTGGGTTAACTTTTTTTATGACGATTTTTATCAGGTCAACTTCGTTACGGCCCAAAGCTGGGGAGCCGGGACGCACATCAGTTTCCCCACTTCCCCCGTCAACCATTCCATCGCCATCTGTGTCGTTTTTGTTGGCGACGGTCGCCGCACCGGGCTCTGTCTTTTCCCCGTCACTTAGCGGCATGCTTCCACCAGAGTAGTTATTCCCTCCATGCCAGTCGTACAAACCATTGTATATTTCTATGTAAACCTCGCACTTGAAATTTGAGTATGTGGTGATCTTCGGTAATGATTGGGCAAAAAGCAGTACAGGCATTAATAGCAGCAGGATTATTCCAATCGAATAAACTGAAACGTTGTTTTTTTTCATAAAGATGCAATTGATGCAGATGAAGAGTAAAGGAGTAAATTTTCAATTTCTTACTTCTCAAATTAGACAACAAGAGGCTTGGCACTTCCCGCGCGGGGTGAGTGCCAAGCCTAACTGTTTGACTATCTGTACTTTGATTGAATAGCGAACATGGTGTCGAAAGAAGCAAGTCAAGAATTCAGAGGAACAGCACCGGAATAATGAAACCGAAGGCACTGTAAGCCCAGAAAATCTGCCTTACTTGACTTCGATCACCGCACCTGCGCCTTCGAGCGTGGACTTGATGGACTCGGCCTCTGCCTTGTTCACGCCAGTTTTTAGCGGGCTGGGCGCGCCGTCCACGAGGTCTTTTGCTTCTTTCAAGCCAAGGCCGAGAAGGTTTTTCACTTCTTTCACGACGTTGAGCTTGTTTGCGCCTGGGTCTTTCAGGATCACATCGAACTCGGTCTGTTCAGCAGGAGCTGCTTCGCCGCCGCCGCCGCCAGCCGGAGCTGCCACTGCTACTGCCGAAGCAGCAGGCTCAATGCCGTGATCATTTTTGAGGATACCAGCCAACTCGTTGGCTTCTTTAATCGTAAGGCCCACGAGCGTTTCAGCCAGTGCTTTCAAATCTGCCATGATGTAGAATTTTTAAAAAAGTTGTTTGCGAAAATGTTGGAAACAAAGGTTTTCAAAGGACTATTGGGGGTATGGTGCGAACTTGGAAGCCAATTTTTTTAACGATGAACTATGAACGATAAACTAAAAGAGGATTCCTTTTCCCACTCATAGTTCATCGTTTATCGTTCATAGTTGAACTACCGTTCTTCCAGCGTTTTCACGATACCGGCAATCTTAGAGCCTGCGGACGTGAGTTGGCTGGCGAGGCGGCGGCCAGGCGATTGGAGCAAGCCGATGATCTCGCCGACCATCTCTTCTTTGCTCTTCAACATGACCAGGGCGGCGAGTTGTTCGTCGCCGATGAACACAGAAGTATCAATGTAGGCCGCTTTCAAGAGCGGGCGCTTTTCCGTTTTGCGGAATTCTTCGAGCAGTTTGGCCGGAGCCTTGGGGTTCGAGGAAATCAGAATGGTGGTAGGTCCAGTCAGGCTGCCGTACAGGGCTGCATAGCCTTTTGATTCGGGCTCGCTTTCGAGGGCTTTTTGGATCAAGGTGTTTTTTGCCACTTTGACCTTGATGCCTTTCTCGAAGCACATCCGGCGGAATTTGTTGATTTTGGCAACGGTAAGCGTCGAGGAGTCCGTAAGGTAAAAGAACGGTGTGCCGCCCAGTTCCTCTTTGAGTTCCGCAATCGCTGCCGTTTTTTCGTCTCTGGTCATATCAATAGAATGTGATAATGAGTCAATTTGAAAATGTGATAATGGTAGGATGTGATAATAGGGTAATGCCGTGGTTTGATAATTGGGCGTGATCATTATCACATTTTCCAATTATCTCCTTATCACAATTACGCTTTGATGGACTTTGGGTCAACCGCAATGCCGGGGCTCATGGTGCTGGCTACCGAAACGGTCTTCATGTACGTGCCTTTGGCAGAAGACGGCTTCATTTTCACCAGTGTTGCCACGAGTTCGTGGGCATTTTCGGTCAACTGTTCGGGCGTGAACGACACGCGCCCGATGGAGGCGTGCACGATGCCAAACTTGTCCACACGGAAAGCGATTTTACCTTTTTTGACATCCGCGACTGCGCTGGCGATGTCGTTGGTGACGGTGCCCGTCTTGGGGTTGGGCATCAGGCCGCGTGGGCCAAGGATGCGCGCGACTTTGCCAAGCTGAGCCATCACGTTGGGCGTGGCGATGATCACGTCAATGTCCATCCAGCCTTCTGTCACCTTTTGGATGTAGTCTTCGAGGCCGACGTAGTCGGCGCCGGCGGCTTTGGCTTCTTCCACCTTGTCGGGCATACAGAACACCAATACTCGCTTGGTTTTCCCCGTGCCATGCGGAAGAGATACGGTGCCGCGGAGGGCTTGGTCGGCTTTGCGCGGGTCTACCCCGAGGCGGACGTGCACATCAACCGATGCGTTGAATTTGGTCGTGTTGACTTCTTTTACAAGTGTCATCGCTTCGGTAAGCGCGTACAACTTGTCGGGGTCAACCTTCCCTTCAACGGCTTTGCGTCTTTTTGTTAGCTTCTTTGCCATTGATTGTGTGTTTAAGGTATAGCGTCCCGATGGGCGGGACTTCCTTGTGTATGAAGTGATAGGGTAATGGAGTGATAAAGTGGTATAAAATCACTTTATCATTCCATCACTTTATCGCTTCATTAATTTTGTATGTCTCCTTGCTCCGTTTGTCCTTTCGGCAAATCCCCGGTGATCGTCAATCCCATGCTACGGGCAGTGCCTGCAATCATTTTCATGGCCGATTCTGTGGTGAAGCAGTTGAGGTCGGGCATTTTTCCTTCGGCGATGGTGCGCACTTGATCCCAAGTGACGGAGCCGACTTTTTTGCGGTTGGATTCAGGCGAGCCTTTGCCAGGGGCCAGTTTGGCAGCCTCAAAAAGTTGGATGGCAGCCGGGGGCGTCTTGATGATAAAGTCAAAAGTCTTGTCTTTGTACACCGAGATGATGACTGGCAATATTTTGCCCATCTGCTCCGTCGTCTGCGCGTTGAAGCGCTTGCAGAACTCCATGATGTTCACGCCTTTCGAGCCGAGTGCCGGGCCGATGGGGGGCGCAGGGTTGGCTTGGCCGCCCTTCACCTGGAGTTTGATATAAACGTCTACTTCTTTTGCCATGATTGCAGAATGTGATAATTGGTCAATCCCGATGAATCGGGACAAGTTGTGATAATTTGATAATGGCAGGAAGCGACAATTATCACGTTCCCGAATTATCTCGTTATCACATTATTAAACCGCTGTCGCGCTCTTTCGTGGAAGCGAGCCTGAGAGAACAGGCATCGAGCAGTTGCGTCAGCTGATTTTTTCGACTTGTAAAAAGTTCAACTCTACTTCGGTGCCGCGCCCGAATATCTTGACGATGACTTTCAGTTTCTTCTTTTCTTCGTTCACTTCTTTGACATCGCCTATAAACTCGGCAAACGGCCCGTCAATGATTTTCACGGTCTCGTTCACGAGGAACGGTTCGCTGAGTGTTTCGCCTGTTTCGGCACTTTCGTCCACTTTGCCCAGAAGGCGGTTGGCTTCGGCTTGGGTCATGGGGAGCGGCTCTTCTTTTCCAAGAAAATGGATGACGTTCGGCACGTCCGCTATCATTTTTGCCACATCGCCCTTCAACTTTGACCCATACGCTTCGATCAGGATGTAGCCCGGCAAGAGGTTGCGCTCTTGCATCACTTTTTTCCCGTTCCGCACTTTGTACACTTTCTCCGTCGGCACAATCACGTTGAAGAGAAAGTCCTTCCAGTCGGAACGCCCCACTTCGAGCAGTATCCGTTCCTGAATCTTTTTTTCCTTGCCACTGATGACACGCAGGCAATACCATCTTTTGCCTTCGGCATTTGCAGCGACTGTCGTCTCTTTATCTTGATTCATACTTTGGCTTAGGCTGGAAAGAAAGGGCTTGGGTGGCAAAACCGCCTTTTGGCTTCAATTTAAAGACCGTAAATGCCCTTCTTAATGAGGATACCGCAGACGTTGTCCATGAGAAAAATGAGGAGCGCGAGAATGCCCGACGTGACCAGAACGACCATGGTGCTCTCTTGCAATTGTGTGGCAGTAGGCCAGTGTACTTCCTTGGTCAGTTCTTGGTAGCTCTCTCTTAGATAAAGTGACAATTTTTCCATTGTAAATCGTTGAGCATTGCCCGTTGCGTTAAAAAAGTCCGTTGCCCACAGAAGGGGGAACGAACGACAAAAACGAAGAGCAAATGTATTTTTTACTGAGCAGGGGCAGCAGGGATCGAACCCGCAGCCTACGGTTTTGGAGACCGTCACTCTACCAGTTGAGCTATGCCCCTGTGTGAGAAAGTGAGAGGGGCGAGAATGCGAGGGCAAAACCGCTCACATTCTCCCCCCTCTCAAGTCTCTCGCTTATTTATCGAGAATCTCTGTCACTTGACCAGCGCCCACGGTGCGGCCACCTTCGCGGATAGCGAAGCGGAGGCCTACTTCCATGGCAATGGTGCTGAGGAGTTTCACTTCGAGTTCGATGTTGTCGCCCGGCATCACCATCTCCACGTTGGCGGGAAGGGCGCAATCGCCCGTCACGTCAGTTGTGCGGAAGTAGAACTGTGGGCGGTAGCCTTTGAAGAACGGCGTGTGGCGGCCACCCTCTTCTTTCGAGAGGACGTACACTTGACACTTGAAGTGCTTGTGCGGCTTCACAGAACCTGGCTTGCAGATAACCATACCACGGCGGATGGCCTCTTTCTCAATGCCGCGAAGGAGAAGGCCAGCGTTGTCGCCCGCTTCGCCACGGTCAAGGAGTTTACGGAACATTTCCACACCTGTGATGGTAGAAGTCAGCGGCTTGCTGCCATCAGGCATCATACCAATGATTTCGACTGGATCGCCGGTGTTGATCACGCCACGCTCAATACGACCCGTAGCAACCGTGCCGCGACCTGTGATGGTGAACACATCTTCCACCGGCATCAGGAACGGCTTGGCAGTTTCGCGCACAGGCTCCGGAATTTCGGAGTCGCAAGCGTCCATCAGTTCCATGATTTTGTCCTCAGCAGCGATATCATTTCCACCAAGGGCATTGATTGCTGAACCCTGAATGATTTTTGCGTTGTCTCCATCGAAGCCATAAGTGGTGAGCAGTTCGCGGAGCTCCATGTCCACGAGTTCGAGCATCTCCGGGTCGTCTACGAGGTCTACCTTGTTCATGAACACCACTATATTAGGGACACCAACCTGACGGGCGAGCAGAATGTGCTCGCGGGTCTGAGGCATGGGGCCGTCGGTAGCGGCGCACACGAGGATGGCACCGTCCATTTGAGCGGCACCTGTGATCATGTTTTTAATGTAGTCGGCGTGGCCGGGGCAATCCACGTGAGCATAGTGACGGCCAACCGTCTCATATTCTACGTGTGCCGTGTTGATGGTGATACCGCGGGCTTTTTCTTCGGGAGCCGCGTCAATAGAATCATAGTCTGTTTTCTTTGCCAGACCTTTTTTCGAAAGCACATAGGTAATGGCAGCCGTCAGCGTAGTCTTGCCGTGGTCAACGTGACCGATGGTGCCAATGTTTACGTGCGGCTTGGTGCGCTGGAATGTCTCTTTTGCCATTGTAAAAGACTTTTAAATCTAAAAGTTAAAGTGAAAAAATGGTTTAATTCTGTGACAATTCGATAATGTGATGATGTGATAACATTGTAAACCTGTCTTTACCACATTGAGAAATTATCAGCTTATCACTTTCTTTTGAGCTGTTGATGAGAATTGAACTCACGACCTCTTCCTTACCAAGGAAGTGCTCTACCCCTGAGCTACAACAGCAAAATTGATTGCTGATTGGAGATTTTTAATTGCATTGCGAATGTTCGAAAAACAATCAAAAATAAACAATTAGCAATCAAGAGGTGAGCGGCGGACGAGGTTCGAACTCGCGACATTCAGCTTGGAAGGCTGACACTCTACCAACTGAGTTACCACCGCTTTATCCGCCATAGCCTTGGCGAAGGCAGATTGTCTTGGTCATACGTTCAAGGTTTTATCTTTTAAAGATAACCCTTGCTGGCAGAACCCGCCTTCGCCAAGGCTACGGCGGGTAAAGTGGGGGTGGTGGGATTCGAACCTACTCAGCGGTAAAGCACCAGATTTACAGTCTGGCCCGGCTCTCCGACTCCGGGGCACCCCCTTGGCAAATTGTGGAATGTAGAATTGTGGAATTCGGAATAAATTTGAGGTTCCACATTCCATAATTCTACATTCCGCATTCCTTGAGCCACTAGAGGGACTCGAACCCCCGACCAGCTGATTACAAATCAGCTGCTCTACCAGCTGAGCTACAGTGGCTAAAAATTCGCAACCTCCAAGGCTATTTTTGCTTTCAAACAACGTGTTTTTCGAGCGGAAAAAGACCCCTTCTCGAAAAGCGAGTGCAAATGTATAGCTCCGCTTTTGAACAGAAAAACAATTTTCAAAAATTTCCGCAAAAAAGAGGCGGGCATTTGCCCGAGCCTTCGCAATCTTGTCCCAAACCATGTACTATGTCACAGACTAACCCTCCGCTCGACTACTGCTTGGCGCACTCTTCTCCCCTCGGCGCCGTGCTGCGCGATTTGGAGCGCGAAACGCACTTGCGCACGCTCGGCCCGCAGATGTTGAGCGGGGAATATCAGGGGCAACTGATGCGCTTCATCAGCCTGATGCTGCGCCCACGGCGGGTGCTGGAAATCGGCACGTTCACGGGCTACACCGCTATATGTATGGCGGAAGGTTTGGCCAATGACGGTGTGTTGCATACCATCGAGGCAAACGACGAGTTTGGCTGGCTCATCAGAAAGTATGTCCAACGTGCGGGCAAAGAAGAAAAAATCGTGCTGCACCTTGGCGACGCGGCGGAAGTGGTGCCGAGGCTGGACGAGGTGTTCGACCTTGTTTTTCTCGACGCGGGCAAACTCGATTACCCTTTGCATTACGAACTCGCCCTCGCCAAAATGCGCCCCGGCGCTTTCTTGCTGGCCGACAATGTGCTGTGGGACGGAAAGGTGGCCTCTGGCAACGAACGCGACGAAACGGCCTGCGCCCTCCGCTCCTTTAACAATATGGTGCAGGAAGACCCGAGAGTGGAGAACTTGTTGCTCTCGCTGCGCGATGGGCTGATGGTGGTGCGGAAGCGGTAGGGGATTCTATGAACCCTGCAACATGAGCCATCCCGAATTTTCGGGATGGCTCATGTTGCAGGGTAGGGGCTACTTCTTTTTGTCCTTCACGGCATCCGCTTTCTTTTTTTCTTCGTCAAACCGTGTTTCAAAGTCATCTCCCCATTTTTTTCGTGTTAGTTCATCCGAATCCCCGATGGCATCTTTGTGTTCACGGGGCTTATTTCGCCGCTCTGCGTACTTCTGGTATTCAGCTTCGGGATCGGTATTCTTTGGCCAAGTCGTATCCAAAATCAAATCACACAACGGCATTGTGCGCTCGACTTTTTCATCGTCGCATATGTATGTGAGTGTGGCCGACAATGGGTTGTCTGGCGTGTTAGCGCAGATGGCGAACATAAAGGTGGACTCGCAAGGTGTAAAGCTGGAAGAATGGCCATAATCTTTGGGCGGATTCACTTCTGCTACGTTTTTCACTCCTTTCTTTTTTAAATCTTCGCCTTCCTTCTTTTCTGCTTTTCCGTAGTAAGTACTGTCACCGCTGCATGTGCGAACTATTTGCCCCAATGCTTTCCCTTTTGGCCCAACACCTTTTTCCCACGAGATGTCAATGCAAGTCGCATTTCTGCACTCGGCCACGACTTTGACGACGTACTTGTCCTCACAACTTCCAAGCCAGGGCAACTTGACTGTTTTTCCAATTTCGCCCGTCAAGTCTTTCTCCACTTTCCCAGCTTCGTCAGGAGGCCGCAGCCCTTTCCCTGTCTGCCCATGGTACGTGAGAGATTTTAGCCAGCAGGCGCAATCTTTGGCTTTGGCGGCGGCATCTTTGGCGGCATCCGCAGCTTCGCGGGCTGCGGCGGCTGCGGCTTCTTCCACAACCTGTGCGATTCTGTCGGCATCCTTGGGGTCTTTTTTTGCTCCGGGTTGGGCTTTTTTATCTTGCACTTGCTCTTTTTTGTCATGTCTCCGATGTGCGCCACCTCCAAAACTCCAGCCAACCCCCACTTCTACCGAAGGAGAATAAACCCCGCCCGGCAGCTCGCCGTATGACACGCCCGCTTTCACAAAACCGTTTTCCAAAAAACCTACCTGCAGGCCTGCGCCGCAAAAGGGCGAAAACTTTGCACCCAAAGGCTCGATTTTTAATGGCAGTGCCACACCCGCGAGTTCCGCCCCACTCTCGTTTTGTGTGGGAAACTGCCCCTGCACACCTGCTTCCAAATAGGGCCGAATTCTACCGCTCGCAATAAAGTATGCCAAGTCGGCATCCGCCAAAAACCCTTCTGAAGATGCGGTGAGTGTGCCTTGGAGAATTTGTGGTGGCTGGGGAAGATGCTGCGGCTGTGGGAAAACCACGACCGGGAAATCGCCCGACCACTCGGATTTGAAGTGCTGGCCGCTGACACGGAGCTCGAATTTTTTGCCCAAGCGAAGCCCGAATCCAAGGCCGAGCATGGCTTGGGTTCTGCCGCTCATCTCGAAGGCTTGGGCGGTTTGGCCGGAAAGCTCGCCTATGAACCACTCGCCTCGCAGTTGATTGGTAATTTGCTCCATTGTGCCAGGGGCAAAAACGGCCTCTTGCAAACTTGTCAATTGGACATTTTGGGGAGCGATGCCGCCCAAAGGGAACCTGCCTATGAAGCCAATGTGAAACCTGGGTTGTGGAGCCGCGGTTGTGGGATCAATTTTGACATTCGCGCCGACCAGCGCAATGCTCCCCCAAGGGGAAGTAGGCTGAATCGAATTCTGTTCCTCTTTTTTATCTTCTTCCCCTTCCTCCTTACTATCCTGTGGGCCGTGTGTTTTGGCATTGCTGCGGGCAGCCCTTGCCCTTCCCTCTGCGATTTTTGCCTTTTCTTCGTTGCCCGCTTTCCGGTAGGCTTTGGCGGCCTCATCAAACAACTCGGCTGCTTCTTCGGATGCTTTGGCTTTATCCTCGGGTGTTTTTTCGGTGTAGCCTTTTTCGTATTTCTTCCAAGCTTCTGCTTCCAAGTCCGATGCCGATTTGTCTATCAGCGCGGCTTCCGCTTTGAGTTCTTGGGCGGCTTTCTCGCCAGACCCTTCTTGGGCGATGGCGATGTTTTGGGTGAGCAACAGGGCGAAAAATATCAGCCCATTGCAGAGCATACGAACAATCATATTCTTTTTCATGACTTTTTTTGTTTTGGACTTTGGGCGCTCGGACATTGGAAGGCTGTAGATGAGCCCAGCGCCCAATGCCCGAGTGCCTGAGGTCAAGTTATTTTGAAGTGTCGGCTTGAATTTTTGCTGCTATGCCCACAAGTTGGAATGTGCCCCAGAATTGCGCAGCACCCATCTCGACGCGGTCTTTGTCTTCTTGCGAGGCTTTTTTGAACGGATGCCCGTTCGCAGCCTCATACTGTCCGATGATGGTTTTGCGGAAATCCTCTTCGCGGTACTCTTTGCCTGACAGGGCGGCAGTATACTTCCACATTACTTGTTGTAAGGTGCTCTCGCGCTGCTTTTCTGGGTCGTCAGAAAATGGCGTACTGATGCTGCCGCTGGCCTCCAGTTCGTCGTAGGCAAGTGCGATTTGTTCGAGTGCTTGGAGCAGTACTGGACCGATTTGGCTCGGATTGTCCATTGGGCTGAATGCGCTCTCGGATAGTGCAGAGGGGTTGAGCATCGGCACCGTTACGTCCGAGGGAAACTCATCCAAACGAACCCATTCCGAGACGGGCGGCATAGGGCGGCCGTCGGGGACCGGTGCTGAAAAGACATCGGCGCAGTAGCCTTGCAAGGCCACTTGCAGGGTCTCGTGCGGCAGCAGCCGCACAGAAATCGGCAGCGTGATGTAGGGTTGTTTGCCATTCCCCGAAGGGATGTAGCACGCCGGTATTTCTGCCGTAATGGCTGTGGGTTGTGGGTTGTGCACGGTGAGCGTGGTGACATTGCCGGTGGTGATGCCTCTGCCGGTGGCGCTGACGAACTGTTCCGGCGGCGGCGTGTAGCGGATGAGCTGGAGATAAAGGCGCCGCTCGTTCAGATCGTAGTTGAAATATTTCTCGAAAAAATCTTTGAGCGGGCCATACCAGCTGTGCTTTTTGTAGAGCTCGTTGAGCAGGTTTTCGAAAATATCCTCCATCTCGTTGGGGTCGCATGGCTTGGCCTTGCCCGCATCGCTGACACCTTTTTTCAGTTCGTCGAGCGCTTTTTGTATTGCTTTTTTCTGTTCGTCCGAAAGGTCCTTGTCAGCGTCCACCTTCTTGCCGATGTCGTCCAGTCTCTTGCCGATCTCGCCTGCTTTTTTAAAGCCGGGGGCTGCATCCAATGCAGCAGCGGCCGATTTTTCGGCAGATTTGGCAGAGGCATCGGCTTTGTCGGCGGCAGCGGTGGCTTTCCTTTTCGTGGCAGCATCGGTTTCCAAATCGGCGGCAGCTTTGGCGGCATCGGCTGCTTTGCGGGCATCGGCGGCGGCGGCGGCGGCAGCGTCCACGGCTTTCACGATTTTGTCGCAATCCTTGGTTTTGGCTTCGGCTTCTTTTTTGGCATCGTTAGCCGCCGTTTCTGCATTTTTGGCGGCAGCTGCGGCCTTGTCGGCGAGATTTTCGGAGGCCGTTTTTTGTGCATAGCCGTCCATAGGGGCAAGCGCCAGCAATAGGCCGAGCAGCAGCAGCAAAAACGTACCGGGCGATTTGGCTTGGGTTTGGAATCGGGGTGCGAAGGGGGTTTGCGGGGGCAGGGAAATTTGCTTGTGCGATTTCATAATCAGAAATTTTTGAAATGAGAAAAGTGTGTGAGAAAAACCCGCCTTCGTTGAAACTACGACGGGTAAAGTGAGGCTTGCGCAAAACCTGCCACAAAACTGCCCCTGCCGGCGGGGTGCCGGCAAGTACAGTTTTACAGAACCTTCGGAAGGAAATGAGTGGGGAAAGTGGGTTTTTGGAACAAAGGGGTTTCCGTAAAAAACTTAGAATCAGTTTTTTACGCCCCAAAAAGGCTTGTACAGAAAAATGGGAGTTTCGGAAAAAGAGCCAAGGGTTACGTTTATTAAACTTTCAAAAGTTTAGTAAACGTCCACCTACAACCGCACAAATTTCCTCAAAACCACTCCGCCCCGCGCCCGCACGGCCAGTAGGAATATGCCAGGTGGCAAGCCCTCCACCCTCAGATCGAATCGGTTTTCGCTATGCCCGTCCACCGACATCACGCGCTTGCCCAAGGTGCTGAACACCTCCATGCGCTCTATGGGCGCGTCGGGCGATTCGATGTGGAGCAAGTCCTGCACCGGGTTGGGCGACAAGTGGAGCGATGTTGGCTCCGGCTGTGTCACCCCGTCCGTTGGCTGGAACAGGATGACGGTGTCGGTTTGCAGTTTGACGCGCAGCACTTGCTCGTCTTTGTTTATCATCAGCACATCGCCAAAGGCCATCGTGAAGGGCCTGGCCTCGCCGGAGCGGAGGATGACGTCAATTTCGATGATGATAAAGGCAAGGTCGCGCGTACGGTCAAGGGTGTTTTTGCCTTTGCCTGCCACGCTGATTTCTATCGTGCCCGAAGCGGTGCGCCAGATGTCGCGGAAGTTGACCGCCGAGGCTACGAACATCAAATCGCCCGGCATGGAATCTACATAAACTCTGGTGAGAGAATCTTGCACGTTGTCGGTCTCGTATTTCAGGCTGACAGCAAAACCAAGTGCGGCCTCTTTGGGCGGCAATATGATGGGGGCAACAAACTCGATCACAATGATAGCGGTATCGCCCACCAGCACGGTGTCTTGCAGAAATCGAAGGCGCAGGCAAGGTGTGTTCGTGGTGTGGAGGGTGTCGTCGAGGATATAAGGTTGGGGAGGTGGCTGGGATTGGTTTTGCAGGAGGTCATAATTGAGCGCCAGCGCATCGAGGTCGAGCGAGTCAATAAAACCATTGCCGTCGCTATCGGAAAAAGCAAAGTTGACCCCGCTCACAGGCAGTTGACCGGGAAACAGGGGGAATGGCTGGGGTTGCCAATTGAGCGAAGGGAAATTTCGCGGGAACACTTCTTGCCCGTGCAATATGCCGATGGGCAAGATGTCCACATGGTTGCAGCGGCCGTCGTTGTTGGCATCTCCAGGGAACATGATTTGGGCGGAGATGCTTACAGCATGACAAAGAAGCAGGGTAAAGCACAGGGCGAAGATATTTTTCATGGCTGGGTGGTATGTGCAAGTGGCAAGACCACTTACTTTTGACGAAATGCAGCAAAGCAAACTCCTCGACTTGCTCCGCCGATTGGACCGGCGGCAACTGGCCCGCGTGGGCGAGGCAGTAGAATCGCCTTTCTTCAACAAAAGTGGGGACATCGCGCGGTTTTACCAGCATCTTTTGCGCTTTGCCCCCGCTTTTAATCAGCCATCATTGGACAAAGCCACCGTTTTGAACAACCTGAAGCTCGCCAAACCGCTCGACGAACGCCGCCTCCAGTATTTAATGAGCGACTTGGTGGCACTTGTGGAAAACGTGCTGGCACTTGACCGCATCGAAAGCGATGAGCCTGCCCGATTGCTTTTGCTGGCGCAGGCATTGGCAGATGCCGAGCTGCCTGACCGCGCCCGACAGACACTTGCCCGGCTTGCCGATTTTTGGGAGAAGCATACAACGTGGTCGCCAGACCGCATGGCACAAGGTTTTGCAGCCGCAAAACTTGAATTTTTTTTGAGGGACAACACACGCAGCACCTCCGCGCCAACCTTACAAGTCGCAAACGACCGTCTCACGGACTTTTTTTTGACCGAAAAACTACGCCTGCTCACCGCTATTGCCAATCATGAGCAAATGCTCAACGTGCAATACCGGCATGATTGGGAAGATTCTTTGTTCGATAGTATCGGGCGCGATTACACGCATCCGCTCCTACGGCTGTGGTGGTTTGCTTATCGCTTGACATGTCATGACCTTGTGGGCGATTTTCAATCGCTGAAAGACCTCCTCATGGCGCAGGCTTATTATTTGGGGAAAACCGATATGGGCGCGCTGACTTCCATTGCCCTCAATTTCTGCACCCGACGCATCAACCGCGATGCCGACGAACGGTTTTACGGGGAATACCTTGACCTGTACAAGCTATTGATCGAACATGATTTGATTTTGGAAAACGGGCAAGTCTCCCCGTGGCTCTACCAAAACTTGGTGACCGTCGGCCTGAAAACCGGCGAGCTCCCTTGGACGCGCCAATTCATAGAAAACTTCCGCCCAAACCTGCCGGAGGACTTCGCCGAAAGCATGTACGCCTACAACCTCGGCCACTTTTTTTACTACGAAAAAAAACACGGCGAGGCGCAGCAGGCACTGGCCCGCGTGGAATTCCGCGACCCGCTGCTATCAGTCAGTGCGCGGAGCTTGCTCATCAAAATCTACGCGGAGACGGGGCAGGACGACCTGCTGTTCGCCGCGCTCGAAGCCGCACGGGTGTGGCTGATGCGAAACCAAGCTGTGACCGCTGGGCTGCGCCAGCAGTTCCAAAAGTTTGTGGAAATGACGGGGAAAATGGCGCGGCTCCTGCCAAAAGACCACGCCGGGGCGAAACTGCTGCTCGAAAAATTGCCTCCGCCTACAGAAGTGCTGCACCGGGAGTGGCTTTCGGGGCGGTTGAACCGGTAGCGCGGCTAAGAAGACGACCCGATAAATCACAGCATAGGTTTCAAAACAAAAAAATCAACATTCTCGGTCGCCCTGCTACTTTTGCGCAGCAATCACCACGATGAAAAGCCAACCGGATCCGCGAATGGTTACTCGAACAAATGCATTGAACCAGATAGCCGAACTGCTCGAAGCCCTTTCTGGGCTGGGGTATCGCCCCACTCGGGCTTGTCTTTTTGGCTCGGTAGCTACGGGGCGGCAGCACGAATGCTCCGATATTGACTTGGCTCTTTGGGACGAGCGGTTTTCTGGATGCCTCACCATTGATTATGAACCAATCAAACACATACTCACGCGCTTCCCGCTCATAGAACTGCACACTTTTGCAGCGTCTGACGACGAAAGCACTCACCCTTGGGCAAAGGAAATCATCAAAAAAGGGTTGCCGATTGATCTGGGCGACCTCCCTCTTCGGGCGTCTGCTCTGAACCGATAAACTAACACCCCATCTTCTGAAAGCGGCGGAAAAACATTCCGCCCCACTATTATGGCAGCCAAAAAGCGCGGACAACTGAGCATGAACTTCGACGGCGAACGGGTCTCAAAACTCTTCGGCGTATTCCTGCTTTTCCTTTCCTTCTACCTTTTCATTGCTTTCACTTCGTACTTTTTGAACTGGTGGGAAGACCAGTCATTGGTGCACAATTTCACCTGGGAAGATTTCTGGGGCAACAGAGAAGCAGAAAACTGGCTGGGCCGGCTCGGCGCGTTCCTTTCCGACTCGATCATTTACTGGGGCTTTGGCATCGCCTCGTACGGGTTTGTGTACCTGATGTACCGGTATGGCCTCGCGTTCATCCGGCGGACGCCGTTGAGCCATTTGAACAGCACTTTTCAGCGCACCATAATCCTGATGGTCATCGTATCGGTGCTGTCCGCATTCTTTTTCCAAAAATTAGAATATTTCCCCTTGGGCGGTGTGTTTGGTCAGGCCGTCAGCGAGTACATCCAGAACTTTATCGGCGTGGTGGGCACCCTCGCGCTGATGCTGTTCGCGCTGGTGGCTACGTTCGTGTGGTCGAACAACCCCGACCTGACGGATTTCAGTTGGCAAAAACTTTGGGACGAGACCAAGCAGGCCTGGAACGATCTGCTTAGCGGCAATTTCGGAAAACGAAAGCCCGCCGCTTCTGCCCGCCAGCCGCGCACGTCCATTTTTGAGGAAAAACCTTTGGGAACGGAGGATCTTAACCCCTCTGAAACAGCCAAATCCCCAAACCCCCAAATCAAGGAATCTCCAGGTTTTGAAACCGTCGGCCAACTGGCCCTTGACCTGAGCCAACGCTCGGCACTCTTCGCAGATGCCCCCAAGCGCGAAGCCCTCGTGCCGGGCAACGATGGCGACCTCGAAATCGTGGTGAACGCACCGCCGCCCAGCACCCCCGACGATGCCGAATCGTACAAGCCGCCCACCGCCGTCATCCAGGAAGACAACCCCAACCTGAGCGAGCCTTACGACCCCACGCTCGAACTTTCGCACTACGAATACCCGCACTCGCAGTTACTGGTGGAGCACGAGAACACGGTGCTGGAGGTGGACCGCGAGGAACTGGAGGCGAACAAGAACCAGATTCTGCAGACTTTGATGTACTTCAAAATCGAGATCGAAAAAATCAAAGCCACCATCGGCCCCACGGTCACGCTCTACGAAATCATCCCGGCCAAAGGCATCCGTATTTCCAAAATAAAAAACCTCGAAGACGATATCGCGCTCAACCTTTCGGCCCTCGGCATCCGCATCATCGCGCCCATTCCGGGCAAGGGCACCATCGGCATAGAAGTGCCAAACAAGAAACGCCAGACGGTGGGCATCCGCGAGGTCATCATGGACGAGCGGTTCAAACGGGCGAAGATGGAACTCCCCATCGCCCTTGGGAAAACCATTCAGAACGAGGTGTTCGTGGCCGATTTGACCCGAATGCCCCACTTGCTCATCGCGGGCGCGACGGGCCAAGGCAAATCCGTGGGCATCAACGTGGTGCTCATGTCACTGCTCTACAAAAAGCACCCCTCGCAGGTAAAACTGATTTTGATTGACCCCAAAAAGGTCGAACTTTTCCCTTACGCCCACCTCGAAAACCACTTCCTCGGCTTCTTGCCCGACCAAACGGAGCCGATCGTGACAGACACGACCAAGGTGGTACACACGCTCAATTCGCTCATCATCGAGATGGAAACGCGCTACGACCTGCTCAAAAAAGCGGAGGTGCGCAACATCACGGAGTACAACGACAAGTTCGTGGGGCGGCGGCTCAACCCGCACAAAGGCCACCGGTTCCTGCCCTACATCGTGCTCATCATTGACGAGTTCGCCGACTTGATCATGACAGCAGGCAAGGAGATTGAGTTGCCGATTGGCCGCCTCGCGCAGCTGGCGCGGGCCGTGGGCATACACCTTATCATAGCCACACAGCGTCCGTCGGTCAATATCATCACGGGCGTTATCAAGGCCAACTTCCCGGCGCGCATCGCTTTCAAAGTGGCCTCCAAAGTGGACTCGCGCACCATCCTCGACACGGGCGGCGCGGAACAGCTCACGGGGCGGGGCGATATGCTGCTTTCGGTGGGCGGTGACATTGTGCGCCTCCAATCGGCATTTGTGGACACGCCCGAAGTGGAACGTGTCATTGATTTTATTGCCCAACAGCAGGGCTTCCCAGAGCCGTTCTTCCTGCCCGAATTCCACCCAGAAGGCGAGCAGGGCGGCAATGGCAAGAGCGGCAAACAGTTCAGTTTTGCGGAGATGGACGATATGCTCGAAGATGCTGGCCGATTGGTGGTGGAGACGCAGCACGGCAGCACGAGCCTCATTCAGCGCCGCATGAAACTTGGCTACAACCGCGCAGGCCGCATCATGGACCAACTCGAAGGGCTGGGCATCGTGGGCCCGGCTGAAGGCTCGAAACCTCGAGAGGTGTTGTATTACTCCGTGGATGAGCTGAATAGGTTTTTTGCGGAGTTGAACAAGAAGAAAATGGGGTGAGGAATGCGGAGTGCGGAATGGGGGAATGCGGAATAATGCCCCGATCCATCCCGCCGCAGGAGGGTCTTTTGACCGCGCAAAAATTGAAGCCGTCCTACTGCTTGAAGCGGTAGGACGGCTTTTTTAGCAAATGGCAGATTCAATTAGCAACTGTAAAGCGTGGTGTTTGTGGGTCTCCTATTAGTGTGTTTTCAAGTTTGCAGAAATGGTTCGCTATGAGATACTC
>JBJXFT010000354.1:0-5379 GCA_046155725.1 Saprospiraceae bacterium | reverse complement strand
GCAACGCCGGGACGCTCATCTATCCGCCGCAGCCGCCGAACAAGCCAAGCGTGAAACCTCAGCCCTCACTCCTCGCTCCTCACTTCTGGCAAGTGGACGCTACGCAGTTCGAGCACAGCATGACGCTCGTCGGGATGTTCTCTGCGGGCGGCCAAAACGCGACGCTGGCGGGCCACGAAATCGGGGCCTTCGCGGGCGGTCAGTTGCGCGGCGCGGCGCAGGCCCTCTACATCGAGCCACTGGGGGCGTACCAGTTTTTCCTGACCACCTACGCCAACACGTCGGGCGAGCAGTTGCAGTTCCAACTGTACGACAGCACGACCGGGACGGTGCAGGATTTGACGGAAAAAATGTACTTCGTGAGCGACCTGCACCAGGGCAGCGTCCAGTCGCCCGTGCCTTTCACGCTGAAAACCAGCGGCTTGGCGGAAGTAGGGGCAGAGCAGTACCTCGAAGTGCAGCCCAACCCGTTCAGCGATGCAACGATGATTCGCTTTGCTTCGGAGCAGGCGCAGGAAGTTCGGCTGCTGATTTCGGACGCTACGCGGCGCACGGTTTTAAGCCAAAAAATAGTGGCTGCGCCGGGCATGAATACTTTCCGCTGGGAGGCTGTTTCGGCCAGCGCGGGGGTGTACTTCGTGCGGCTGGAGGCGGGCGAAGGGACGGCAGTAAGGAAGGTGGTGAAGGAGTAAGGAGAGATTTTCGTTCTAAAAAAGTAAAAAATAGGGCAGTCGTCTGTTGACTGGCTGCCCTATTTTTTAACCATGTAAAAACTTGGCCCCACCGCCAATGGCCTATTTTGAAACACAAAAGGCACAAAAGAGACACAAAAGTCCACGCTGTACACCCTTTTGTGCCTCTTTTGTGCCTTTTGTGTTTCAAAAAATTGTGGTGGTGAGTTTCTACTTTTTTTTCAAAACGATCTATTTTTTATACCGCCACACTATCCAGCAACTCTTCCTCCGATATCCCCATTTTTTTCTTGAAGCGGTATTTTAGTTTGCGTACCGATTCGGGCGAGATGCCAAGCAGGCCAGCGGTTTCTTTCGTTTTCAGACCCATTTTGGTCAGCAGCACGAGCCGGTGTTCGGCGATGCTGAGTTCGGAGTACTGGATTTTCAGGCGGTTCAAAATGCCGGGGAAGACTTTTTCAAAATGCTTTTGAAAAAATTGCCAGTCCGTTTCGGTGACGAGCGACGCTTGAAAAAGCGCGTCGATATCATCGCTGTTTTGGGTGTTTTGCCGAGCGAGGTTGCTTTCACTGAGCAAGGAGGCTTGTTCGATTTGGGATTGCAGGCCCTCGATTTTGGTGTTTTTTTCCAGCATCAAGGCCACGAAGTCTACCAACTGGGTTTTGTGCAACTCGATTTCGCGGGCGGCGTTTTCCAACGTTTGGCGGTTCAGGTTTTCGTTGGCGATCAGCACGTCGTTTTCGAGGCGTTGAGTTTGGATGTCTTTTTCGAGCAGGGCTTTTTCGCGGCGGTGGCGGTAGCGCGAGAACCAAGTACCTGCACCGACGATGGAAATCAGGAAACCGCCTCCCAAAAGATTACGCTGGTCGGCAAGTTGTTTTTCCAATTTCAGGGCAACGATTTCGGCCTGTTTCTCCCGCGTTTCGTATTTGACGGCGGCCTCTTGGATGATTTTTTCCTTTTCCTTGCTGAAAAGCGAGTCGTTGAACGCAACGCATTGTTCCCGAAAATCCAGCGCCTCGGATGGTTTTCCCTGCTTTTTTTTAGATTTAGAAAGCAAGTCGGCAGCAGACCAAGCCAGTTTGTATTGCTTCTTGGCACGACAATTTTCAAGATTTTGGAGCAGCAAAACGTCGGACTCCGGCAGGCGGTTCAAATGAAAAAGGGCTTCCCCGTGAACGAATTGAAAAAAGGCCAGGCCCTGTTTATTTCCGATTTGGGTCAGGATTTTTTCTGCGGCTTCTACCGTATCCAAAGCCGCCTGCCAATTGCCCAACTTGTTGTGCATGCTCGCTATAGCGTGCAAGTTTTCCGGTGCATAGGCATGTTCGCCAATTTGTCGGCGCAGCAAAAGCGATTTTTGGTGGAGTTCGATGCTTCTGGAAAAGTCCTTTTTTTGCGCAAAAGCACTGCCTTGAACGGCCAGCGTATAGGCGTACGTGTGGGTGTCACGGGATTGCTCATAAAACCGGACCGGCTCTTGCAACAACTCAAGTGGTTTGGCCGTGTCCCCTTTTATAGTGAGGGTTCTGGCAATTTGGACTTTCATGTACATCCGGTCTACCTCCTTTTCGGCCAATTCAAGGGCTTGATATTGGAGGGCAACGGTTTCATCGTACTTGCCCTGCACGCGGCAAACGGATGCGCGACAGTCCAAAGCATCCCTCAATTTTAGTTTGTCGCCTTTTTTTTCGTACCATTCCTGCGCCAATTTGTAGTGGATTTCCGCCGAGTCGAACCGGGCGGCAAATTGGTGCACAACGCCCAGACTGAGGTTGATGTATGCGCCCGCCGCTCCGTCGCCGGGGCGGATTTTTTCGTAAACCGCCATGGCTGCTTTCAACGCAGGGCCATCTTGTTTTTTCAACAAATCCACTTGCCTTGCGTGGAAAAAAGTATCCACCCAAGTGCCCGGCAATTTTCGCACTTCGGCGGTGAGTGCTTCGACGCTCAGGGTGTCGGCGGCCAACAAAAGACGCTCCATTTCCTGGGGTGCATCGGTCGTGCTGGGTTGAGGTTTTTCGGATTGGCAACAGGCAAACAGTGCAACAACAACAAGGCTCAAAAACCAATGAGCCAGACGGACAAGGTAGTTCATAGATGAGTATTAAAAACAAGTGTAAGAGATTAGGCATCTCCTTTGACCGCCCACTTCGTCAAGAATTGGGACACCACTAAGTTTTTACCAGCAAGTTTGAAAAGTTGCTGTGAAGATACCACCCGGTAAAACATAAGCAGCTTCTTTGACTGAAAATGCCTTCAAAAGCCCCAAATATCCTCTATTTGGGCCACTCCGCCCTTAAATGTCCACACTTTTGTCCATGCTTTTTTCCTGGCAGAGCGATTGAAAACGCCCTTCCAAACCCTCAGATATCCTCTATTGGGGCCGTCCCCCTTAAATGTCCACACTTTTGTCCGCCCCCGTTTCTTTGCAGAGCGTATGTGACCCTTGTACCATTGTGCTCCGATAACGAGATAAAAGCACTCCCCAAGCACCTTCCTCCAATTGTGGGATTGCCCATTTCCGATTACAAGTTTTGTAAAAACTTAGGCACACAACTCATTTCTATTTGGGTGCCATTGTAGTGCGTCATGTTCCGTCATGCCCGTGCTGCTACTGGGTTTTTTCTGCCACAAACGTCTGGTTTTTGATATTCCGACACTGCGCATTGAGGTCATGGAGCCTCAGGTGGGCATGGAGGTGTGCGCTCTGTTCGTCCACAAGAAATGACCCTTTGCAAACATTCAATGAACATTCTCCAGAACCTGATCGATGTTTTTGATAGAAAGTCTATCGTCTTTCAGGCTGGCTAATTCTTTTACTTTTCATCAAATTTTTCATTAAATGGCACAAACATTTATCCAATTTTCAAGGCAGACTGACCCTCTGCCGCTCACCTGGCAAGGCTTTGCCAAAACAGCGAAGGTGTTTTTCCTGCTGCCGCTCATCTGTCTGCTTTTCAGTACGGAAAGCTCCGCCTCGCACTACCGCTATGGCATTATCACTTGGGAAAACACGAGTGGCAATACCGTTAAATTCAACGTGCAGCAGGCTTATCGCATCTCATTCTACTCGGGTGTCTCGGTTGGTGCCGTCATCAGCACGGACGATTTGTATTTTGGCGACGGGAGTTCCACTACCATTCAATTGATTGTCACCTCCGTCAACCCCGCAGAAGACTGGTTTTTTGGGGAATTTGTCACCACCTACACTTATGCAAGCAGTGGGAATCGTACGGCCTATTTTGATTCTGGAAATCGAATCTCGAGTTTGCAAAACAATGCTAACGGTTCTTACCGGGTGGAAACGATCGTGAACGTTGGGGGGGGGCAATAAACCTCCGCAAGCGTTGATCCCCCCGATACTCAATATGCAAGTTGGGCTGAACACCGCTGATTATCAGGTTCCGGCAGTTGACCCTGATGGCAACCCGTTGACCTACCGGTTGGCAACGCTTGCAGAGTGTAGAGGCGTTAACCCTTCGGGCTTGAGTATATCGAGCACAGGTCTGCTGTCTTTCAACACCGTCGGCAAAACCATCGGCCATTTGTACTCTGCTATCCTCGTCGTAGAGGATGGCAACACCAAAACGATGCTGGACTTTATCATCAAAATTGTGGGAAATGGGCAGCCTCCGGTTTTTGTTGCTCCCACGCCAGCCTTTGGATCCACCCTGAACGCCACCGTGGGGCAACAACTCTGTTTCACCATTTCTGCGACCGACCCCGACAACAACTTTACTTTGACGGCTTCAGGCTTGCCAGTAGGCACATCCGCCAACCCTACGCTCCCCTTGGGACCGGGCAGTGCGCTTTCTACCCAAATCTGTTTAACGCCAGGGCCAAACGATCTCGGAACCAACCTCGTGATTTTCTCAGCCACGGATGCTGACGGCCTGCAGGTGAATCATGTCCTGACCATCGAGATCGTTTGTCCCAACCCTGACCCCGATTCGGATGGCGATGGATTCACGGCTTGCGGAGGCGACTGCGATGATAACAATGACGCCATTTATCCCGGTGCTACTGAAATTTGCGACGGCCTTGACAACGACTGCGATTTTGCCATTGATGAGGGCCTGCCAACCACTACTTACTACTCCGACGATGACGGAGATGGCTTTGGTGACGACCACCATCCTCAAAACTTCTGCTCCCCTCCCCCAGGATTTGTTGCAAACGATGACGATTGCGACGATGAGTGCGCCGCTTGCAACCCGACTGCGACGGAAATCTGCGACGGCCTTGACAACGACTGCGACGGGCTAATTGATGAAGGCGGTGTTTGCTGCACCGCGCCTACCTTCACGGCCTGCCCCACAGCACCCATCACTACCAACACCGACGCGGGCGTATGCACTGCGGTGGTCAACTACACGGCGACAGCAGATGGCTCGCCCACGCCCACCTATACATACGCGTTTTCAGGTGCCACCTCTGGCAGCGGCAGCGGCACGGGCAGCGGTGCTGCTTTTGAAAAAGGCACCACCACAGTCACGGTAACGGCCACTAACAACTGCGGCGCACCCGTCTGCTCATTCACAGTGACGGTGCTGGACAGCCATAACCCCAGCATTGTTTGCCCCAACAACATCAGCCGCAACACCGACCTCAACCAGTGCAGCGCGATAGTGACCTACGCAAGCCCCACGTTTTCAGACAATTGCACCGGTGCCTTCCTCACCCG
>JBJXFT010000344.1:0-7175 GCA_046155725.1 Saprospiraceae bacterium | reverse complement strand
CGACCGTGTTCACCGCCGGCGACCCGAACCATGCCAACCGCATCAAGTCCTCCTTCTTGGAGGGCGACATCGTGAAGGCATTTGGCGATACGGCGAAGATCCCGACAGTACCGTTGGCGATAATAGCACCCAGCTTTGCCGCTGCCTGTCAGTCGGTAAAGCCAAAGTCCTGCTGTGAAACGCAGGTTGCCGTATGCAGGACGATATTTCATACCTGTCGCCAGCCGTCGTGCTTCCAGACCTGTCACCAGCCGTCTTGTCGCCCGACTTGCAACCAACCGACCTGTCTCCAGACCTGCAACCAACCGACCTGTCTCAAGACCTGTGACCAGCCGTCTTGCTTCAGAACCTGTCAGCCATCGTGTCTCCAGACCTGTATGCAGCCCTCTTGTTTACGGACGTGCGGGCCGCAGTGCGAACCCACTCACTTCCAGACCTGCCAACAGCCGTCTTGTTTCGGCACTTGCCTCCAGACTTGCGACGGGCCGAATTGCCCGACCAACACAAGGCCGCCTGTTTGCCGTACAACGCAGAATCCTTGTGCTTCGATGACCTGTTTTGAGGGCGGTTTCAACCCTTACACGATCGGCTAATGATTGACAACTCCCTTGTTCAAAGGGACTGAACCGTAGAGAGGAATAGTGCACTATCTTTTTTATCTCATTTTTCCACACCTTAAACCACAAGCCCAACATCATGGCAACAGAATCCAAAAAAGTCAGGCGCGACGCATTCGTGAGGAGCGTGCGGCCCGACCCGAAATCCACCGAAGACCTGGTGCTGCTGCAAGGCTACATCGGCGATTCCGACCTCGCGGGCCACATCCGCGTGTACTCCGACCCTGTGCTGAGCGATTTTATCGAACTGCCGGAGCAGGACATCCTCTACTGTGACCCCGTCGAAGCCACAGAGGATCCGCTCGGCGGCAGCCGCCTGTGGGTCAAAAAGACGACCGTGTTCACGGCTGGCGAACCTGGCTTCGTCAACCGAGCTAAATCTTCCTTTCTGGAGGGAGACATCTTGAAGGCATTCGGCGACACAGGTAAAATTCCGACCGTGGTGGCTGGCGGTATCCAGGCGTTCAGCGCTGGCATCAGTTGTCCGCCTACCAAATGCGACCCCCAGCCTCCCCGCCAGACGAACCAGTTGATGGTGTGCTTTACGGGGAACGATCCTGTATGCGCATTCCACCCAGGCGATACGATTCCACCCCAGACACGCCGCCGTTCCTGTTTGATGTTGTGCAACTTTACGCGAAACAATGTCACGTGCCAAGTCCATCCGGGCGATACTATTCCGCCCATACCCCAGACGCGCTTTCGTTCCTGCGTGGCATTGTGCTTGTCGCAGAACAACGTCACGTGCCAAGTTGATCCCGGTTTCAACCAAGCCGTGCAGCAGCAGCAGCAGTTTGGGGCAGCAGCACCCGGCTACGCCGGCGGCTTCGACCCCTACGAGACGGGCAATTACGGGTATTAAAACTTTCACCCCCGGCGGAGCGCACTCCGCTCCGCCGGATTTTTTTCACTAAAAAAATTCCTCCACGCCGTGCTGCTTTCCTACGAAAACATCGCCCACTACCTTTTAGAGAAAGGGTTGATTGACCTCGATTCCATCATACGGGGCGAGTTCAGCGTGCGCGACCAATCGAGCCGCAACGCCAACTTCGCCGTCAACCGCGAGCACAAGCCTGCCTACCTCGTGAAGCAGGTGCGCGCGCAAGACCAAGAAAAGCGCGAGACACTCCGTATAGAAGCCACCTGCTACTGGCTGGCCAACAACGACGAAGCATACCGCACCCTGCAGGGCTTTCTGCCGCGCTACCATGAGTATGACTACTTGCACCACATCCTCGTGCTCGAACTGCTGCCCGATGTGCAAAACCTGCACGAGCACTTTCGGGGCACCGCTTTTTTCTCCACCGCTGTGGCCGAAAAGATGGCCGACTTGCTGGCCTCCTACCATACCCACGAGGCGGGGGTGGTGGAAAAGCAAAAGAGTTTTTCCCTTTTCAAAAAGCGGAAGCCCTGGGTGTTCACGCTTTCGGAAAACAACCTGGCCGACTGGGTGAACAACCCGATGCTGGGCAACGCCGAAAAACAATCGGTGAAGCTCATTCTGGAAAACAAAGAATTCATGGAGCACCTGCGCAAGATGGGCGATGATTGGCAAATGAAAAGCCTTGTGCACGGCGACGTGAAGTTTCCCAATTTCCTGATCGGCACCGGTTTTATCCCCGGAAGCGAGCCGGATGTCCGCCTGATTGACTGGGAACTGGCCGACATCGGTGACCCGCTCTGGGACGTAGCCGCCGTGATTCAAAACTACCTCACGCTCTGGGTCGGGTCTGAACTGGAGCAGGAATACCGGCCCGGCCAATCGCCCATCATCAGCCTCGAACAAGTGCAGCCCTCCATCGCGGCCTTTTGGCTGCGTTATGCCGAACGAACGGGCTGGGACGATGCTGCGGCGCAACGGCATTTGGAAAAAACCCTGGGCTACACCGCGCTGAAACTCGTACACACCTGCTTCGAGTCTGTGCAAGGCGTGAAAGACATGTCGCTCTACAGCGCGAAAATTCTGCAACTCAGTCTCAACCTGCTCCGCCGCCCCGATGCAGCCATCGGCGAATTGTTGGGCATACAAACCCCCTCCGCTACCCATGCAACAGCTGTCTTATCTTGATGACTTGCGACACATTGTAGAGTCGGTCGGCATCGAAGCCGATGGCAAACTGAGTTTCCGGGGCCAGCCGCACGAAGGCTACGAGCACCCCGAAGCCAGCCCGGAAGCCCGACTTTTCCACAACCTGAGCAACCTGCTCTACTCGGCTTGCTACACGCGGAGCCGCGCGGCAGAACCGCAGGTTTCCACCGACGAAGGCGATTCGTTTCTCCCAGCCCTGCGAAAAGCAAATGCTTCCGCCGAACGCTATGACTGCCACTGGACGGTGGAAGAAATAGAGCACGGCGGCAACATCCTCGTGCGCAAGGGCGGCCACAAACGCTACACATACTCCGGCGACTTTATCCGCGAGCATTTTGGGCAAGGCCCGCTGCAGCGCGGCGAATCCGTCAACATCCGGGTGCTGCCCGATGTGGGCGGGGAAGCAAGCACCGCCGATGCGTTCTATTTTGTCTTTGGCGAAACCCTGCTCGACAACAACAACTCGGCCGTCGTTCGGGTCTATTTCAACATCGCGCCAAGCGGTGCCGTGCCGCTCGTAGCACTGATTTCCAGCAACCTGAACCGTTACAACATTCCGTTCCAGTTCAAATGCCTCAACCGGCCCGGCCTGTACACGCGCTGCGATGCGGCTGTTTTGTACGTGGACAAACGGTACTTCGGCATAGTCAGCGATTTGCTCTCGGAAGGATATGCCAGCCTGAAAACTTGGCTCAGCCCCGATGTGCCGATGTTCACCCGACCGCTCGCGCCGGGCATCGGCTTCGCCGAAAACCCTTTCTCGTCCGAAGAGAGTTTTGGCACCAACCGCTGCAAAATCGTCGCGCAGGGCATCGTGAACGCTTGGAAAGACAAGCAGCCCAAAGAGGTCTGGATAGATTTTATCCTGCGGAACATCCAAAAAAACTACCTGCTCCCGGAGGCGATGTACCTCAACCCCAACTCCAAATACCCTTATCATTTTCCCATCTTTGAAAATTGAAAAACCATGCAAGCACAATTTTTGAACACAGCAGTGGGCATCGGCAACTCCATTTGCCGCGATGCCATCCGTCACGACGGCCAGTGCAACTGGGTGGGCGTGAACAACGATATAGAAGGTGACAACGCCAAGCCATACTATGCCGCGCTGAAAAGCACTTGGTACAACGGCACTTCGGGCATCGCTTGGTTTTTGGCTCAACTCAGCGAAGTGAGCGGCGACAAACGCCACCGCGAGGTCGCCATCGGTGCCATCGAACAGGCGCTGCGAACAGCCGACAAAGTCCAGCACGGCAAATTGGGCTTTCACTCTGGCATCACTGGCATTGCTTTTTCGGCCATCGAAATCGGGGAAAAACTGTCGCGCGAAGAACTCGTGGAGCGGGGTTTGCAATTGCTGCGCAGCCTACAGCAGTTGCCCGAATCCGAGTACACGCTCGACGTGATTGATGGTTGCGCAGGTGCAATCCCTGCCATCATCAAACTCAATCGCCGCTACGCCGACCCGACGCTGGACGCGCTGCTCGCCAAAATGGGCGACCACTTGATACAAACCGCGCAAGCAGAAAGCAAGGGTATCTCTTGGAACACGATGCCGCACGGCTCGGCTGCCAGCCTGACGGGCTACGCGCACGGGGCTGCGGGCATTGCTTCGGCTTTGCTCGAACTTTGGCATTACACCCAGGACGAGCGCTACAAAAAAGCCGGGCTTGCGGGCTTTGCTTACGAGGATGCCTGCTTCGATGCCGAACAGCAAAACTGGCCGGATTTTCGGGAGGGCAATTCGCCGCGCCAAGCCGGCGACAACAGCCCACGGCCTTGCGGCTGCGCGTGGTGCCATGGGGCACCGGGCATCGGGCTTTCGCGGCTTCGGGCTTTCCAACTCACGGGGAATGAAGATTTCAAAAAGTCGGCACAAATTGCGGTGTCTACCACGCTGCGGTTTTTGGGCCGCCAGCAGTTGGGCAATTACAGCCTTTGTCACGGGGTTTTTGGGAATGCGGATTTGCTCTTGTGCGCCTCGGACATAGTCGGCGACGAAGCGCTTGTCCCGAAAGTCGAAGCGGTGGCGGCTGAAGGCGTGGAGCTCTTTGAGCGGCGCAAAATCCCTTTCCCCAACGGCACGCAAAGCGAATTCAGCGCACCCGATATGATGCTGGGGCAGGCGGGGGTTGGTTACGGTTTTCTGCGTTTGGCCGACCGAAAGAGGTTTGAGTCGGTGCTGCTCGTGCATTGACGGAAAGTGCATTCCTGTACATTTCGCAGAACGAGAGGCTCGCCTAAAAGTACCTGGCTTTTCCCCATTAAGGAACGGGTGAATAATAACTTGTTAGTTTCAGGTAGATTGGTTTTTGCTCAGACAACTATCTTTTTGTGCGAATAGTGGGGCTATTTAATCAAAAAGATGGGCAGTCTGCGTGAAAAGGAATCACATCAAATTGACAAGTTATTATTCACCCGTTCCTAATAGGCTCTAAGTCTATTTGACCGCGTTCAGAAAAATTGTCAAATCGCGCCCGGCTTCCCAGTCTTTTGCAAAAAAGAAATTGAGTCGGGCGGCAGTTTCGGCATTGACTTTCAAATCTTTGAGCGCGTCTAGGGGAGAAAAAACACTTGGTTTCAGGGCAGGCAAATGCGTGTTTTGAGCGTGAGGAGCGTAGCCGACCCAAGTTTTTTGGGCGAGTGCCACGGGCAGCCAATTTTTACCGAACAAATTTCTTTTCCCCGAAAAGAGGAGCCACAAAGGGAGCGTGGCGAGCAGCGCGAGGCAAATGCCAAGGTCAAGCAAACGCTTGTCGCGGCGGTGGCTGGGCTGGGCTATGTTGTATCGGATGTCAATGGTGTAGAGTTCGCCCGGCTCGTCTTTGCTGCTGCTCCCGATGATGCTGAGGCTTTCCTCGGGCACTATTTTGTACGAAACGGCGGGGCCGATTTTCGCCATATTTTCCATGATTTCCTGCGGGCCAATATCCTTGGAGCAAAAGATGATCTCGTTGGCTTCGTAAATCCGAACCAATTCGGGCAATTGCCTCATTTCGCCAAGCCGTTCGGTATTCCCTTCCCCATCTGGGGAGGGGTTAGGGGTGGGGCCGCCCACTCGCCCGATAAAGTTTTTGCCCCCAGCTCCCACGCGGTTCAAAAGCCCCAGCACCCGCGTGCATTCGCTTTCAGAACCCACCACCAGCAGGTTTTTGACTTTTGAGCGCCCAAGCCGGAAATTCCCAAATTCCCAAAAATGTGCCGCCATGCGAATGCCCGCCGTGGCAAACCCCGCCCATACTGCACCCATCAGCACCAATGCCCGCGAAGGCCGATAGTCCAAATCGAGCAAGCCATACACCGCCGACAAAACGAGCGTGCCGAGGCCGAGGCCGCGCAAGAGGCGGCTCAAATTGTACCGCGCATCGTAGCCCCCGCTCAGCCAAACCGTGCCGAGCCAGATGAGGATGTAGAGCGGGAAATTGAACCACAGCACATTGGTTTTGAACCACTCAGGGTCGTGGTAATAGTAGTTTGCCCAAAAATTTTTGAGCAGCACAAGGCCGAGGTAAATGGCCGAAGCATCCAGGGCCGGCAGCCAAGTTTTTGCCCAAAAATTGCGGAGCAATGTCAAGCCTGCCCTGAACCATATCGCCCCCTGCAACATCAGCACAAACAGCCCCGCCCGCCGTCCGCTGAAATGCTTGCGGGCAAAAATTATCATGGCCTGATAGAAAGTGCGCACATAGTTGAGCGTCCCTTTTTTGGTGCTCTCGCCTTTGTAATGGATAATTTTTGTTTCGGGGAAATAGTAGTTTTTGAAACCCGCCTGCTGGATTCGGTATGAAAGGTCAATGTCCTCGCCATACATGAAAAACGCCTCGTCGAGCAGCCCCGATTTGTCGAGTGCGGATTTTCGGAGGAACATGAAACAGCCCGCCAGCACGTCCACCTCGGCAGTCTCGTTTTCGGGCAAATGCCCCAGATGGTAACGGTTGAAAATCGTGCTGCGCGGAAAGAGGGCAGCAAGCCCGAATGTCTTGCAAAATGCCACCCAGGGCGTGGGAAAACCACGTTTGCTTTCGGGCAAAAATTTGCCGCTGCCGTCAATGAGTTTGCAGCCCAGTGCGCCCGCTTCTGGGTGCGCGTCCATGAAGATCAGGCATTTGCGAAAAGTATCCTCTTCCACCAGCGTGTCGGGGTTGAGGAGCAAAACGTACTCGCCCGCGCACTGGCGGATGGCTTGGTTGTTCGCAACCGCGAAGCCGGGGTTGTCGGCATTGGCGATAAGTTTGACTTCCGGGAAGCGCTCGCGCACCATGCGCACCGAGTCGTCGGCGGAGCAATTGTCCACCACCCACACCTCGTGAGAAGTGAGCCGGTGAGCGGGTGAGAGAGTGAGGTCGTCGGCATCCGCTGCCCGATGCTCACCTTCGAGGCCCCGCAAGGCTTGGCGCACGGAACCGAGGGCTTGTTCGAGGAAGTGGCGGACGTTGTAATTGACGATGACGACGGAGAGGCGCATGGGG
>JBJXFT010000343.1:0-5360 GCA_046155725.1 Saprospiraceae bacterium | reverse complement strand
GAGCCATACTCCGCTTTCTGGTTTCCTTTCTGCTCGTACTCCACGATTTGGCGACCAATATCCCAGCGCGTTTGCACGGAAATTTGCTCGGCCACCCGGTACGCCCGCACACGCCCGGCACTTAGGGTTTGCCCGATGGTGCTGATAAGTTGGTTGTAGGCAGGGTCGGTTGGCTTTGCGTCTGCACTTATTATTTGCTTTTCCATGCTCATTTTTTTTTTGAAGTGTCCCTTTTGCAAAAAACGTCACTTCTTGCCCCGCCCTCTCTTTTTCGTCCCCGCTTTTTCGCTCGGAAGAGCCTCCGAATCGTACCCCTCAACTTCCTCGCTCGCGCCAGCCTCTGACTCGTGCGCTTTCACCATCCCAATCCTTGCCCCGATTCGCTGATACACGTTGAAATATTTGTCCACCGTGCCTTCCCACGAAAAGTCGAGCGCCATCACGCGCTGGCGCAGCGCGGCCACGATGCCCGGCTCGTTGTGCCACATCGCCGCCGCGCGGTGTATGGCGTAGCCAATGTCAGAGAGGCTGAAGTGGTCGAACCGAACGCCGCGCCCCGAGCCGTCTGGCTCCGCAATGTCTGGCACCGTGTCTTTCAAACCGCCGATGGAGCGCACGATCGGGATGGTGCCGTAGCGCATGGCGTACATTTGGTTCAGCCCGCAAGGCTCCACCCGCGAAGGCATGATGAGGAAATCAGAACCCGCATAGATTTGGTGCGCGAGTGCCTCGTTGTAGTCAATCACGGCATTCACGCGGCCCGGGTATTGGTGCGACATGGAGCGGAACTCGTTCTCCGTCCAGCGTTCGCCCGTGCCAAGCACGAGGAAAGAAGCTGCCCCACCGGCATGGATGTAGTTGCGGTAAGCATCGGGCAAGAGGTCTGAGCCTTTTTCGCCCACCATCCGCCCGATGAAACTGATCATCGGCAAATGTTCCGGCAAGCCAAACCACTCGCAGAGCACTCGCTTATTCTTTTGCTTAAACTCGCTGATTGCTGATTGTTGATTGCTGATTGTTCCCCTCTCACCTTTTTCACCCCTCTCACCTCTCTCACCCTCTAATCGAAATTGTAGTGCGGCATCCGTGGCCGGGTCCCACACCTGCGCGTCAATGCCGTTCACGATGCCCCATTGCTTGTGCCATTCCAGGCGGAAAAGCGGCTCAAGGCCAAGGCTGCTCTCGTGGAGTTCGAAAAGGTAACTTTCCGAAACCGTCGTGACTGCCCAAGCGCATTTGATGGCCGAGGCCATGGGGTTTACCGCACCGTTCCAGTCCAGATAACTCCGCGCCCAAGCATCGTAGTAGGGCAAAAGGTTGTGGTTGCGCCAACTGAACGCGCCCTGATATTGGCCGTTGTGGATGGTAAAGACCGTGGGCATTTCGGCCAAAGGCCGAAAGTCGGGCGAGTATTTTGCCATGAACGGGATAAGCGCCGTGTGGTGGTCGTGGCAGTGCAGCACGCGCGGGCGTTCGTGTTCGGGGAAGGAAATGACCCATTGAAGCACGGCCTGTTGGAACACGAGATAGCGTTCCACCTCGTCGCCATAAGGCGAGCCGTTGGGGTCGTTGTAAATGCCGGGGCGGTCGTACAGCCCCGGGATGTCCACCACAAAGAACGGGAAACCGAGTGCGTTGCTCTTTTCCTGTTGCACAGAAAAATGAATCGTGCGCCAGTCGGAGCGAATCGCTCCGTTATACACCTTAACCCACTCGCGCCCGTGAATCCATTTGAGCGCGTACTTGGGGATGATGGCCGCCGAGAGCACTCCGGCTTGGCTCATGTACTTGGGCAGGGAGCCGACCACATCGCCCAAACCGCCTGTTTTGGCAGCAGGATAACACTCGGCGGAAATGTGTAGGACTTGTATCATGGTAGTTGCAAGTTTCAAGTCGGCAAGTTTCAAGTCGGCAAGTTTCAAGTCAGCAAGTTTCAAGTTTCAAGTTGGCCAAGTGCCGCGTGTGACTTGCAACTTGCTGACTTGCTGACTTGAAACTATATTTGCTGGCCTCCGAAGAGCGACTCCACGAAGGCGCGTTTGTTGAAAATCTGCAGTTTGTCAATGCTTTCGCCCACGCCGATGTACCGGATGGGGATTTTGAACTGGTCGCTGATGCTGATGGCCACGCCTCCCTTTGCTGTGCCGTCGAGTTTGGTGAGCGCGAGGCAGGTGATGGGCGCGACTTCGGTGAATTGCTTGGCTTGCTCTTGGGCGTTCTGGCCGGTGCTTGCGTCAAGCACCAACAGCACATCGTGCGGCGCGCCGGGCAGTTTTTTGTCCATGCTGCGGTGGATTTTCCCCAGTTCCAACATCAGGTGGCTCTTGTTGTGCAGCCGCCCGGCGGTGTCAATAATGGCCACATCGCAGTTGTTTTCAAGGGCAAATTGGGTGGTCTCGAAGGCCACCGCTGCGGGGTCGGCGTTCATCCCTTTGGAGTAAAAATCGCAGCCCACGCGGTCGGCCCAGATTTTGAGTTGGTCCACGGCTGCTGCGCGGAACGTGTCGGCGGCGCCCAACACCACCCGGTGGCCGCGCTGTTTGAATTGCCAGGCCAACTTGCCGATGGTGGTCGTTTTGCCCACACCGTTCACGCCGATGACGAGCAGGACGTAAGGGCGCTTGCCCGCCGGAATGTCAAAATCTTCCAAGTCCTCCGTGTTGTTCTCGGCCAGCAGGTTCACGATGTCGTCGCGGAGTATTGCGTTCAGTTCTGCGGTGCTCACATACTTGTCGCGGCTCACGCGGGCTTCGATTCGCTGAATGATTTTCACGGTCGTGTCCAAGCCCACGTCGCTCGAAATCAGGATGTTTTCCAGTTCGTCGAGCACTTCCACGTCCACCGTGCTTTTGCCCGCGATGGCTCTGCCCAATTTGCCGAACAGCCCTTCCTTTGTTTTTTCAAGCCCCTTGTCGAGGTCTTCCTTTTTTTCCTTGTTGAAAAATTTGTCAAAAAAGCCCATTGTGAATGGTTTGATGGTTTAGGATAGGTTTGATGGTTTAGGATGGTTTGATGGTTTAGAGAGGTTTAGGGTGCGTATTCTAAACCATCTAAACCTCTCCCAAACCATCTAAACTATTCGTGGTGTCACTTCCAAGTTTCGCCGTGCGTGCGCTTGAGCGCGTCCATGAGGTTTACTTTTTGGCGGCGCGACACTTCGATGCTGTCGCCGTTTTCCATGATGAGGTAGCCGCCCTCGCCTTTGATGTAGGTTTTCATGAAATTCATGTTGACGATGTGCTTTTTGTGGACGCGCACAAAATTGAAACTCGTGAGCGCGTCTTCGTAGGCTTTTATGGTGCGGCTGGCGGTGATTCGATTGCCGCCGTTGAGCAGAAAATGGGTGTAGTTGTTTTCTGCTTCGAGGCGCGTGATGTCGGCGAGGCGCACGAAATGCACCCCGTCCATGGCCGAGATGCCGATCTTGTTGAAGGCATTGGGGGCGTTGGGGTTGTAGGTTTGCTGGAGCACTTCGAGCCGCTCCTTGGTGTCTTGGTTGCGGGGCTTGATGCGGCTCACGGCGCGTATCAGTTCTTCGCGCTCGATGGGCTTGGTGACATAATCAATGGCTGCGAATTCGAAAGCGCGGATGGCATACTTGTCCCAAGCGGTGACGAAGATGATGTCGAACGGCATTTCTTCGATCTGCTGGAGGGCTTGGAACACGAGGCCGTCGGGCAGGCTGATGTCGAGGAAAGCCACGTCGAAGCGGTTGCTGCGGTCGTCGGCCAAGCGGAGGAGGTCGGCATTAGAGCCGCCTTCGGCCACCACGTCCACATCGGGGCAGCACATACGGAGCAGGTTTTTGAGGTTCTCCAAGCCTTCTGGCTCGTCTTCGATGATGAGTGCACGGGTGAGCATGGCTGTAGTTGATTGTTAATTGGTGATTGGTGATTGGTGATTGGTGATTGGTCTATTGACCGGGTGACTTAAAGTCAAGGCTCACTGAGATGCCTGAAAGGTTATTTAGTCCCAAACCTTTTTTTGAAATATTCATACCCTTCCCATAAATCTGGAATTGCTCCCTCTTCCTGTCGAACAGCGTCTATCAGGTCTTTCGCTGTGTGGCTTTTTACTTTTCCAATCAAAAAGAACAGATGCTGAAAATGATTGCTAAAATAAGCCGTATCAAGACATCCCTGCTCATCAATTACTTTAGCTTCATCAACAAAGTTGAAAAACGCATTTAAAGGTTTATTTTTAAGCAATTGTCCTCTTTTAGCCTTCCAGGGAAGCGTATCCGTTGGATTTAGTATGTCAAGTTTATTGTCTAACCAGTTCTTGAACAGTTTTAAGCTGTCCCGACCATATAGTTCATCCATAGTCTTTTCATGATCCCTGCACAAATTTGCTGTCAAAATAAGGTTCTCCCTTTTTATGATGATTTTTGAATTTTTCTCTTCGCTGTGCCAAAGCAAAAAAGTTGCAAGTGCAAGGAAAGCAGTTAGCACTGCGAGAAAGATGGTAGCCAAGGCTAATTTTTTTTCAGTGCTGATTTGAGTGCTATGGTGCTTTTCCAAAGACTCTAGTAGGTGTTTAATTTCTTGAGTTGGTTTGGCTCGGCCAGAGTTGTTGTTTTCCATGATGCTTAAATTTTGATCCCGAAGATATCCTTGAAGGTAAAGGGTTCATCTTTCTCAATGCGAAAAAGAAAATACGACTCATCTGTAATAGAACAAGCCTGCGCAAAAATCCGCTTTTTATTTAAAACGAAGCCCCCCGAAGTTCTCAAAAACTTCGGGGGGCTGTACATTGCTTTATTAAGCGGTTGGGAAAAGGCCGGGAACGGCACTAAAACTGCCTAATCTTCAGCCGCATCCCAAATTTCACGCTGTCGAGGTTGTTCAGTTTGCGGAGGCTTTCCACCGAGGTGGCGTACTGCCGGGCTATGTCTTCGAGCGATTCGTTGCGCCGCACCGTGTGGTATTGGTACTGCTTTTCGCGCGGAGCTTGTGGCTCTTCCTTTACCCAAGCCGTTGGTTTGCCGCCTGGGTTGGTTTTGCTGGCGGGCGAGGTGTTTTTTTGGCCGACGGGCTTGCTTGCCGAAACCGCCGTGGCACTACCGGGCGCTTCGATGCGGATGCCGGAGTGTTTTTGCACAAAGACTGGGCGGTAGAGTTTCAGCATCTGCCCTGGCTGCACATAGTTGGATTCCATGTTGTTCCAAGATTTCAACTGCACCCCACAAATGCCGAGGCGGGCAGCGAACATATCCACATGCTCTGCTTCTTTTGGCTTTGCGTTGCTGACCCAGTAGCGGCCATCGCCCGAGTCGGCGCTGGTGTATTTTTCGATGCTCTCCAGATTGTACTTGCGCGCGCTGCTCACCGAATTGAGGTAGCGGATGAAAGCCGGCATGA
>JBJXFT010000451.1:0-28944 GCA_046155725.1 Saprospiraceae bacterium | reverse complement strand
GCTTATTTTTGCGAACACAAAAACGGTGACTATGCTACACTCAGACTTCCTCCAATTCCTCTACGACCTCAGCCAGAACAACAACCGCGACTGGTTTGAGAAAAACAAAAAACGCTACGAGGCTTCGGTGAAAAAACCCTTCGAGGGGCTGGTGGGCGAGGTGATCGAACGGCTGCGGGCGTTCGAGCCGGGCTTCCAGATCCAGCCCAAGGACTGCATCCACCGCATCTACCGCGACACGCGGTTTTCGGCGGACAAAACGCCGTACAAGACGCACGTCTCTGCCGTGTTCACCCAAAAGGGCAGGCAGACGATGGAGCAGCCCGGCTATTACCTGCACATGGAGTTCGGCAATTTGACGCTCGGCGGCGGCGCGTATTTCCTCGAAAAAGAGCCTTTGGCAAAAGTCCGCACGGCCATTGCGCAAGACCCGGAGGCTTTCCGCTCGCTTGTTTTTGAAAAAAATTTTGCAGAGAAATATGGGGAAATAAAGGGCGAGAAGAACAAGGTGCTGCCACCCGAATTCAAAGAGGCCGCCAAAAAGGAGCCGTTTTTGGCAAACAAGCAGTTTTATTTTATGACCGAACTTGAGCCTGAAATTAGCCTGCGGCCCCAGCTCGCTGATTTCGTAGCCGACTATTTCCGGGCGGGCAGAGCACTGAACGAGTTTCTCCGAAAGGCTATTGGGGTCAATAAATGAAAACACTAAGGGAGTAAGGGACACTAAGCGTTACACCTCCCAAACCCCTCTTAGCCTGAGTGTCTCTTACTCCCTTAGTGTTTTCAAATTCTCTTATTGTCCAAAATTTGATTGGCGCGTGTTCAGCACTATGTGCATGGTGGCGAAAAGTTCTTCGGCATCAATCGGCTTTGTCACCCAAGCGTCCATGCCCACGGCGCGGCATTTTTCAAATTCTTCTTGCACGGCGTTGGCCGTGAGCGCGATGATGGGCAGGTTGCTGCCCTGCGGCATCGCCCGCAGCCGGCGGGTGGCTTCGAGGCCGTCCATCACGGGCATCTTCAGGTCCATCAGCACGAGGTCGAATGCGCCGCCGTCGGACTCGATTTTTTCCAACGCGACTTGGCCGTTCTCGGCTACCTCTATCACCACGCCGGCGATTCGGCTTTTCAAAAGTTCGACCGCCAGCATCTGGTTGAAAAACGTGTCTTCCACCAGCAGGATGCGCAGGTTTTCAAACGAGATTTTGGGTTGCGCCGCCTGTTGGGCTTTGACCTCGGCATTTTTGTCCAGTTCAAAAGGAATGGTGACCGAAATGGTGGTGCCTTTGCCCAGTTCGCTTTCGAGTTCGATTTTTCCGCCTTGTTGTTCCACCAAATCCTTTGTGATGCTCAGTCCCAGCCCGGTGCCGCCGTAGTTGGCCGAAATATCGTCGTCGGCCTGCTGGAAACTCTCGAACACGCGCGCCACTTGTTCGGCGGGTATGCCGATGCCCGTGTCGGCAACCGTGAATGTTAGTCGGCAGTCGGCAGCGGCAGTAGGCAGTGGCAGTGGCAGTGGCAGTGGGCGGTCGGCACGGCCCACTGCCCACTGCCCACTGCTACTGCCGCTGCCAACTGTCGACTGCCCACTGCTGCTGCCCACCGCCAATTGGACACTGCCACTGTCCGTAAATTTGATGGCGTTGCCCAGCAGATTGGTCAGGATTTGGTTGAGCCGCACCGGGTCGCCCACCAAGCGGCTGGGGGTTTCGGGAGCAATTTCTATGTCAAAGCGAAGCCCTTTCCCCTCGGCATTGAAGCCAAATGTGTTTTGCAAATGCCGCACGATCAGTTCCAAATCAAAGGGTTTGTGCTGGAATTTGAACTGCCCGGATTCGATCTTGACTTGGTCGAGCACGTCGTTGACGATGACCAAAAGGTTCTCCGAACTCTGGCGGATGGCATCGGCATACTCGCCTTGTTTGGGCGGCAGTTCGCTCTCCGTGAGCAGTCGGCTGAGGCCGAGAATGGCGTTCATGGGCGTACGGATTTCGTGGCTCATGTTGGCCAAAAAGCGGGTTTTGTAACGGGCGGTTTGCTCGGCGAGTTCTTTTTGTTTCAAGAGTTCGCGGCGGTCTTCTCGGTTGCGCCAAAAGAGATATGCAGCGGTGGCGAGCAAAGCCATCAACAACATTTTGAACGACTCGGCCTGATACCAAGCGGGCGCTATGGCGATTTCCAAAACCAGTTCGGGGCTTTCGCTGCCAGCAATCCTGACCCGAAAAGTGTAGGCACCATGCTCCAGGTTGGCGTACACCGCCTGCCGTTCAGTGTCCTTTTGTTCCCAATCCTTTTTTTCGCCTTTGCGCTCCATCTTGCACTCGTAGCGCAGTTCGTCGGGGCGGGCGGTCTGGATGCCGGCCCATTCGAGCGTGATGTTGTTGTCCTCGTTTGATAGTGCGATGCGTTTCAAAAATTCGAGGCCGGCAACTTGTTTTTTTGTTTGGCCAGATATCTCAAAACGGGTGAGCAAGATGGCCGACACCTTTGCGCCTTCCGTCAATTTTGAAGGGTCAAGCAGCGCGGGGCCGTTGACGGTTGCGAAAAGGATTCGCCCGTCCCGAAGTTGACACCGCCCCCGTGTCCAACTTGAAGCCTGAATTGTGGCATTGGTACTGATGTTTCGTATCACCCGCATCTTTTCATCCATGCGCGAAATGAATTCAGGCTGAATGATCCAGGTGTTTTGGTCTTTGTCGAAAAGCACTGTGTTCACCACGTTGTCGGGCAAGTTGTCTTTCCCAGAGATGTTGTGGAACTCGCCCGTTGCGGGGTCAATGGTTGTGATCCCGCCAGAGGTCGCCACCCAAACCCAGCCATTTGGCGCGATGTTGATATCCAGTATTTCGTCGTTGATGAGTTTGTGGGGCGGCAGGGTGTCGTTGTTGAACAGGGTGGTGGCAAAGGTTTTTTTGTCAAACTTTCCCAGAAAATTTGGAAGGTCGAGCCAAAGCGCTCCACGCCCGTCATCCACAAAGCGTTGCACAAATTGGTCAAAAGGTGGCGGGGAAAACTGGGTGAAAGAGCGCAATTCGCCCGAACGGCGGTCAAGCCGCGAAAGCCCCATTTGGTTGCCAAGCCAAAGGACTTGCGGGTCGTCCCGGTCAACTAAAACATTTAACAAGTTGCCTGGCAAAGGCGGTGTTTTGAAAGGGTCGAACGTTCGTTTCCGTTCGTTCCAAACCCAGAGCCTGCCATTGATGACGGCCCATACGGTGCCGCCTGGCTCTGTAAAGTAATCAATCGGGACTGCTTTTTTACCTTCAACAAGTATTGGTTGTGGTTTTACGCCCAACGTTTCATAATACCAAAGTGCCGTGGTAGAGCTCACAATGATGCCGCCCCGCCGATCTTCCGCCATCCGGTAGGTCGAATTCTCGCGGGCACTGGGTTCCTGAATGTTTATAGGCCAAAGCGTAAAGGCCTGTTGAGAGATATCGAGCCGTGAAACTTCGTAGGCCGTGCCGACCCAAAGGTTTCCAAAAGCATCCGCTTTTAAGGACAAAACATAATCTTGTGGCAAGCTGTATGGGTCGAGCGGGCTGTTTCTGAAACGCTGGAAACTGTTGTTTTGGCGATCCCATCGTACAAGCCCTTCCTGAACAAAACCGATCCAAAGCACACCATCAGGGGTTTCGATCATGCTGGCAACGGGTCGGAAAGCCAACGAATCGGGCAGCGATGCCCGAGTGGCATTCTCCTGAATGGGATCGAAAACAAAAAGCCCTTGTGCTCCCCCAATCCAAAAAACACCTCGGCTGTCTTCAAAAAGGACCTCTGCTGGAATATCCTTGCCCTTTTCTTCTGGTGTCTTTACCGCCAATTGCGCGTATTGCTGCCTGTCAGCCGAGAACTTGTAAATACCATCGTTCCTGCCCGACCAAAGCGTGCCAGCTTTGTCCTCATAAAAACAATGGACAAGGCCGCGCATCTTTTTTTCTGGCACGATGGGCACTTTTATCATGGCTCGCGAAGCCTCGTCGAAATGGAACATACCCCTGTTGGAGCCGATCCAGATGGTGCCGCTCCGATCTTCAAACACGGCATTGAACTGCCGCACCGAATCTTGGTACGACATAAACCGATGGATTCTATCGGTTCGGCGGTCGAGGTAGCACAAGCCGTTGAGCGTTGCAAACCACACCCTTTGCTTGCTGTCTGGTAGCAGCGCATACACACGGTCATTGCTCAGCGAGTTGGGATCGTCGCTGTCGGTTTTGTACCGAAAGTAATTGTAGCCATCGTAACAAAAAGCCCCACGCCCCATCGTGCTAAACCAGAGCCTGCCACGCTCGTCGGTAGCAAGGGTGTTTACGCTGAACTTATGCCGTACGCTTTTTAGCCGCTCAAAAACATACCGCTGACCTTGCGCCCAGAGCGGTGAGAGGAGTGAGAGGAGCGAGAGGGTGAGAATTAGGTGGCGCAAGTGCTTAATTTTCAATGCGCGGCAAGTTGGCACTATGTTGTGGAATAAAAAAGCCCGGTGCGCCAATGGCGCACCGGGCTTAATGTTTTTTGTGCCTTTTTTACCTTTTTTTACACTTTGGTCAAGCGCCTACTGCGGTGCAGCCAAAAATAGACGAACCCTTTGTACCATCGCCTATGAAACGCCGAGCAAATCCTCTTCCGCTTTTCGAGCCTCAGGCCTCGAAGGTTCCTGAAAACCTCCGAGATCAATATTCACCAGAATGGCCGCCGAGATGAAAAACAGCGAGCCGATTTTGTCGGTCTCCACAAAGTCGTTCATCAACATCAGGATATTGACAAGCACAAAGCAGAGCAAGGCCGATAGGAGCGCGACCCGCGTACTACGCTCGCGGGTGCGGTGGTAGGCGGATTCGCCTTTGAGCATCACGGCCACGCAGAAAAGCAGGAAAAAGAACAGCCCCGGCAAACCCTGCTCCACCGCCACCATCAGGAAATAGTTGTGCGTGCTGGAACGCTCCGGGTTGTCGGACACGTAGGTGCGGAAACTCGTGACCGTGTAGTTTTTGTAGTGCGTGTAAAATGTGGCGGGGCCAAAACCGAGCAAAGGCCGCTCCTCAATCATGTACGACGCGGCCACCCAACGGTACACGCGCTCCATCGTGGAGATGTCTTCCAACTTCGTGGTGGCTTCCAAGAGCCGATCGAAACGCTGGTGGCTGATGGCTTTTTCATATTCTGGCGCGAACATCAGCCAGTTGCCACGGGTGCCGAGAAAGGTGACGAACACCGCAAATAGCATCGCCACTGCCACCAGCGCAGGTTTCATCAATCGCCATCGGACAGCCCCGTAAACCACCACAGCCAACACGAGCGCACCATACGCCGCCCGCGTGTAAGCGAAATTGATTCCCACCAAAAACACCACCACGCCCGCCACCAACAGCCACCATGCCCCAGAATACCGCCGGTACCAATAAGTGCCGTACCAAGCGAAGGGCAAGAAAATCGCCAGGACGCAGGCGTACATGACGTGGTTGCGGAAAAACGGTTCGAGACAGCCGTTGATGGTCTCAAAAGAAAAACTATAGCCTGCGTGCCGCCACACTACGGTGATGGTGACCAAAAACATCGGCACAAAAAACCACCACATCAGTGCTTTGAAATCGCGCACTGTGTTGAGGAAACGCGCTGCCCAAAAGTAGAAGACCACGACGTACCAGCCTTTGGCCAACAGGGATTTGAAGGAGATGAGAAAATTTTGGGAAGTGGCGACACAGATGGTCAGCCAAAACAAATGGGCAAAAAGGGCGAGCGTGATGGGGTGTCGGAAAAATCGCACATCCACCTGCCGCCAGTTTCGAGAAAACCACGCCACGCCCGCCAGCGTGAGCAACCACATCAAAGGCTCGGAAGGTAAGTCGGTAGCCAAGCCGCCCGGCAGCGACACTTCTGTGGAAAGCGGGATGCTGCCCACCATCAGGAAAAAAACCTTCCGCACATCCACCAGCGTAAGCCACAACATACCTAATCCCGCCGGGACGAACGTCAGCCAATTCATTTGGAAATACAGCCCGGCAAAAATGGAAATCAAACTCAGCACCACGAATGCCGCCACCAACCGCCTATGAGGGTGGGCTTTCGGGATTCCCAGAATAGTATCAAGTTTCAAGTCTGCAAGTTTCAAGTTTCAGTCTTTTACTTTACCGGGGAGCCGTTTATCGGTAGGCTCGGTTTTGCTGGCGGCGTTTTTCAAGCGGCGGATGGCGGCGATGTTCGTCTCCTCAAAAATCTTCATTTGCTCGACGGCGGTGCGGGTCAGTTCGTTGATGCGCTGCCATTGGGGGAGGCCGTTGCGGAGGAGGATGGCGTTGTAACTTTCCATGTTAGCCAGCACGTGGAGTTCGATGATGCTGGCGTGGTCGCGGATGTTGCCGCGCGAATCGGGGTTGACCGCTCGCCATTGTTCGGCGGTGCAGCCGAAGAGGGCCATGTTCAGCACGTCGGCTTCGCTGGCGTAAATCTGGCTTTCGGCGGATTTTGGCAGGGGCCGGAAGGCGCGTTTCTGCTCAATCAGACCTTTGACGGCCGCGGTATGGAGCGGGTAGTTGATTTTGGCGAGTTCGCGGTGCAGTTGCCATTCGCCCGATTCGATGGTTTTCAGCCGCTGAAACTCGCGGATGAGCAACAGGTGAAACTCCGGGCTGAGCCAAGCGCAAAAGTGCGCGGCGATGTCGCTGTGGGCAAAAACGCCCGCCCCGTAGCGGCCTGCCCGCGAGGTGATGCCGATTGCCCCGGTGAAATCGTCCCATTTTTTGACCGACAAGATGAAGGTGTTCGACCCCGACTCATTTTTAATTCTGTCGAATTCGATAGAATTAAAATCGGGGTTGAAAAGTCGCTCCCACACGCCGAGGAACTCAACGGTGGTGCGTGTCCGCATCCAGCTTTGGATTAGGGCCGTGCCCGCCTCGAACCCTTCGCAGATGTCGGAAAGGGAGATGTAGTCGCGGTCGTCCACGCTGATGGTGGTGCCTTTGACTTGGATGGTTCGCTTGCTCATGACAGTGGCTTAATTTGTTTATTTTCAGCCTGGTTGAATAGTCATAGTTCGTCCAACATTTCTTGAAAAGTAGGCAATTTGATTTTCCCTTGGCGGTGCAATTCCATTTCACGGAACGATTGCTTCAGCCCATCCACAAACTCTTGTTGCTTTTTTGTCCGCAGCTTCTTTTTGGGGCGGGTAAAAACCTTGGGCTGCACGATTTCCACGAAATCGAACTGGGCCAAAAGTTCTGAAAAAAAGGAGAGGTTTTCTTCCCGGACGTTGATGATAAACTGTTGCATAAAATGCTATTTTTTATGACTGCAAAAATATCGGAATTGCACGAAGTTTCAGGCCGGCTTTTCCGGAGGAAGCCCATATCTGTTATTGCAATTCCTTCCAATTCACATCGCGGTAAGCATCGGCAAGGAAAGCAGCGAAGAGCGTGAAAAGAAAAGCCGCCAGCACCGCTCCCACGACTATCATGCTCCGCCGCGGGCGTTCTTTCATCACCGACGGTTCGGCTATCTCGACGATCTGCATGGCAGGCATATCGGTGTTGTAGGCCGCCAGAATCTGGTTGTAGCGTTCGAGGTCGAGGCTCAGTTGCTTGCGGGCTTGGTTGTGCAAGTCGTTGGCGATGGCTACTTTTCCAATCCCCTCGTTGTAGTCCGTGATGCTCAGGTTTCCGCCTTTGGGGCTGTGCCCACGGAGCATTTGGCGCTGGCGCTCGGCGCCGCGCAGGTTTGCTTTTATGTATTGAATGGTGTCGAGCGGGATGATGGGGTTTCCGTCGAGCACTTCGAGGCGGGCGCGGTTGCGGGCGATGTCTTCTTCGGCCCGCGTGAGTTGTTCGGAGAGTTGCTCGCCCTGGTCGCCCCCGCTGTAGATGTTGTATTCGGCCTGCACATTGCGGAGGCTGTCGCCGAGGCGCAAAAGTTCGGAGGTTTTGCGCTTGATGTTCGCGTCGAAAGAAGCGATGAGTTGGGCTTGGCTGTTCTTGGTGAGGCGCTGGGCTATTTCGTCAATTTTTTTGCGGGCGGCGTTCGCCATTTCGGCAGCCAAGTTCGCGTCCGTGTCTTCGATGCTCAGTTCGATGGCGTCGTTGCGGTTTTTCTGCACCACATAGAGGTCGCGGAACTGCAAGCGCACCCAGTGCCGCGCTTCTTGGCCCGTGGAGTCGAGGTCGTAGTGTTTGAAAAGCGCAAAGCGGCCCACCATGTAGTCCACCAGTTCGTTGCTCGCGGCTATTTCCAAAAGGCGGTCCACGTCCTTGTCAGTGCCGAAGTATTCGGTCACCTTGGTCATCGTGCCAAAAATCTGTTCAGGCTTGGAAAGGTCTTGGTTGGAGGGGTAAAAGACCGTGGTGGATTTGTAGTAATTGTCCAGCCACAGCGCGATGCCGATGCTGCCCACAAGGGCAATGAGGCAGGCGTTGCGGAGGGCTTTTCTCCATCGGTATATCGTGCCCATAACTCCGAGGAGGTTGTCGCGGTTGCTCATTTTGAAATAGGTTTGAGAGCTTCTGGCATACTTGTGGACATTTTTATGGAACACAGATGACACAGATGCAAGCAGCACAGATTTAAGCAGATAATTTTTTGAAAATCTGCTTAAATCTGTGCTGCTTGCATCTGTGTCATCTGTGTTCCAATGGGCGCAAAAGTAGAAAATATAGAAGCCAAAAATGGCGCACAATTGAACCTCGCGCAAGGCAACCAATCCCCCCATGCCCGCGTCAATGCCCCACTTGTAATCCGTCTTGCTGGGCACCAACACCGGCTTGATTGTGTGCGGTTTGAGGGTTTAAAGGTTTCTGGTTTGGCGGTTTTAAACAAACCCTCAAACCAGAAACCTTCAAACCCTCAAACCGAATTTAAAACCATCCTGCTTTTTTTGAAAATGACGAAGAAGAACATCCTTCTCACGGCTACTGCCCTGCTTTCCATCTGCGCGCTCTACGCCTTTGCTTACCCAGAAAAAATGCGCGAAACGGTACTCACGCTCTTTTCCCCCGATGAGGAACGGCCATTGGCGATTGACCATTTGCCATTAGTGGCCAAGGGTCAACAACCGAGAGCCAAGGGCCAACAATCAGCAATCAGCAATCAGCAATCAGCAATTGCTCCCGACACCTTCCCGCCCCTCAACGAGCGCTACGACGATTTCATCAACGCCGGCGGCAGCAACCCATACGATTTGCGCGACCCGAAGGCCATCGAGCAGCAGGTGGAATACGACGCGAACTCCAATATGTACATCATCACGGAGCGCATCGGCGACGATTTTTACCGCGCCCCTACCTACATGACTTTTGATGAGTATGTGCGCTGGCGCGATGAACAGCAGCAGCGCGAATACTTCGACCGCTTGCAAGGCGTGGTGTCTGCCGATGGCAAAAGCACCGACGGCACTGCCGACCCCATAGCGAAATTCAACTTCAAAAACTCGCTCATTGACCGCTTGTTTGGCGGCACCAACGTGGACATCAAGCCGCAAGGGAACATCAACCTGACTTTCGGATACGACTGGCAAAAGATCGAAAACCCCATCCTGACGCTCCGGCAGCAGAAAAACGGCAACTTCGATTTTGACATGGACATCAACATGAGCGCCCAGGGCAAGATCGGCGAGAAGTTGAACCTCAATTTCAACTACAACACGCAGGCCACGTTCGACTTTGACAACCAGATGAAGATCAACTATGACACGAAGAATTTTTCGGAAGACGAGATCATCCAGAACGTGGAAGCCGGCAACGTGTCCATGCCCCTGCGCTCCAACCTCATCAAGGGGGTGCAAAACCTCTTTGGCATCAAGACAGAGATGAAATTTGGCCACTTGCGCACCACCCTCGTGGCCAGTCAGCAGCGCAGCAAACAACAGAGCATCAAACTGCAGGGCGGCTCGCAGGTGCAGACGTTTGAGAAGCCGATAGACGAATACGACGAGAACCGCCACTTTTTCCTCAGCCATTGGAACCGCGACGAGTTCGAGCCGGCCATGAAGTGCCTCCCTGTGCCGCAATCCTTGTTCAACATCACGCGCATGGAGGTGTGGATCACCAACGACCAGCGGAACAATGCCAACACCCAGTACAGCACCCGCGACGTGGTGCCGCTCGCCGATTTGGGCGAAGCCGAGCGGGAAAATATGGCCGACACTTCTGGGGCGTGGGTGATATCCAATCCGCCCCGCGACATCAAAGGCAAGGGCCTGCCGGCCAACCAAAGCAACGGCCTTTACGGCGAAATCCTGGACGCGCTGGGCTCGGATTCTTCCATGCGTTTCAGCGACCGGGTGGTGAACAAGCTCTCTTCCGCGCCTTTCAACCTGAGACAGATCAAGGATTTTGAAAAGACCAAAGGCCGCCTGCTTTTGCCACAGGAATACGCTTACAACGAGCAGCTCGGCTTCGTGAGCATCAACCTGAATGTGCAGCCCGACCAAGTGCTGGGCATGGCGGTGGAGTACACGTACAATGGCCAGCCGTACAAAATCGGCGAGTTCTCCAGCGACATTCCCCGAAAGAGCTCCATTGACACGCTGAAAAACAACGTGCTTTTCCTCAAAATGCTGAAAAGCACCACGGCCAACGTCAAGTACCCCATCTGGGACCTGATGATGAAAAACGTGTACGCGGTGGGCACGGCCAACGTGGACCCGCAGGAGTTCCGATGCGACATCTATTACGAAGACCCGGGCAAGGGCCAAAAGCGTTTTCTCGATGGCCCCCTTATCCCCGCCAGCATGCGCGCCCGCCCCTTGCTCCAAGTTTTTGGGCTTGACAACCTTAATTTGCAGAACGACCCTGGGGCCGACGGCATTTTCGATTTTGTGCCGGGCCTCACCATCAACCTGCGTTCGGGGCGCATCATGTTCCCCGTGCTGGAGCCGTTCGGCACCGATTTGTTCGAAAAAATAAAGCAAGAGAACGGCGGAGCGGTGACCAACGCGGATTCGACCAACCTGCACAAATCGCTGATTTACCGGCAACTTTATGACAGCACCACGTTTGTGGCGCGGGAATACCAGCAACTCAACCGCTTCATGTTGCGCGGCACCTACAAATCCAGCACCTCCTCGGAAATCTCGCTTGGCACGTTCAACCTGCCGCCGGGTTCGGTGCGGGTCACCGCAGGCGGGCGCCAACTGCAGGAAGGTGTGGACTATTCGATTGACTACAACATCGGCAAGGTGCGGATTCTGCGCGACGACCTGCTCCAGTCGGGCCAAAGCGTGAATGTGTCTTTTGAAGACAACACGTTTTTTGGTTTCCAGAGCCGCAGCATGATCGGGGCGCGTTTTGATTATGCGTTCAGCAAAGAACTGAGCGTGGGCGCCACGTTCATGAATTTGTTCGAGCGCCCGCTCACGCAAAAGGTGAACTTTGGCGACGACCCCATCAACAACAAGATATACGGCCTCGATTTCAGCATCTCGAAAGACGCGCCGTGGCTCACCAAACTGATTGACAAACTCCCGCTCATCGAGACCAAAGAGGCTTCCAGCATTTCGGCGCAAGCCGAAGTAGCGGTGCTGCAGCCGGGCCACAACCGCGCCATCAACCAAGGCGGCGACAAGGGCGGCACGGTGTACGTCGACGACTTTGAGGGCAGCACGGCCAACATCCCGCTCACCAACCAGTTCAACCAATGGGTGATCGCGTCTGTGCCGCAGGGCGACCTCAATTTGTTCCCCGAATCGGCGCTCACCGACGATTCGCTCTCCGTGGGCGCCAACCGCGCAGGGCTGTCGTGGTATGTGGCCGACCCCAGTGCCCGCGATGCTGCCGACGGCAACAACAACCCCTACTCGACCCTCATCCAGTATCAGGAAATATTCCCCAACCGCCAGCTCACGCCTTTCGAGCAGTCGAGCCTGCGGCCTTTGGACGTGACTTTGTACCCCCGCGAGCGAGGCCCTTACAATTTTGATTTGCCGAATGGCTATCCCGGACGTTCCGAAGGCTTGACGGAAGATGCTGGAATGCCCAAACTCAACCGCCCCGAAACCCGCTGGGCCGGCTTTATGAAAGAATTGGGCAACACCACGGACTTTGAAGCCTCGAACGTCGAGTTTGTGGAGTTCTGGATGCTCAACCCCTACATGGAAAAAGGCAACGGCGAAAGCGTGTCGGACGCTGGCCAGATGTACATTGACCTCGGCTCCATCTCGGAAGATGTGCTGCGCGACTCCAAACTGTTTTATGAAAACGGCCTGCCCACGGGCACGAGCAATGTGACCACCGACAATTCCCCTTGGGGCCGTGTGCCTACCGAAACCCCGCAGGTGAACGCTTTCGACAACAACGAACAAAGCCGCGCCCAGCAAGACGTGGGTCTCGATGGCCTCGCCAACCCCGAAGAGGCGGCGTATTTCAGCAAGTGGTACAATGAGATACAAGCCTCCTCGCTTTCGCCCAATGCCAAGCAGGTGATAGCCAGCGACCCCTCGAACGACAATTTCAAGTATTTCCGCGACCCAAGTTTTGAGGCCAACCCGCCCGGTTTGCTGGCGCGCTACCGCAATTTCAACAACCAAGAGGGCAATTCGCCCGTGAACCAAAGCCAGAACCAAAACCCTTCAAGCACCAACTACCCCGACCAAGAAGACCTCAACCGCGACGAGGCGCTGAACGAGACCGAGGCGTATTTCCGTTACAAAATCAACCTCAAAAAAACCTTGGTAGGTGGGCAAGAAGCCCTCGACGTGAACGACCCTGAACTGGCCAACTACATCACCAACGAAGTCACATTCAGCAAAGGCGGCCTCGACTACATTTGGTACCGCTTCAAAATCCCGCTCGATGACGAGCAGCGCAGGAACATCGGCGACATCCAAGACTTCCGCTCCATCCGCTACATCCGTATGTTCTGGAAAGGCTTCACGGAGCAGACCACTTTTCGTTTTGCCACGCTCGAACTGGGGCGCAACCAATGGCGCCGGTTCAAGCAAAACCTCGCAGGCTGCGGTGCCGACGCGCCAGAGCCAGAGGCCATTCCTTTCGATGTGAACGCGGTGAACATCGAGGAGAACTCGGCGCGTATGCCCTTCAACTACACCATCCCGTTTGGCATACAGCGCGAGCAGTCGGTGGGCGCGTTCCCCGATATTTTGCAGAATGAGCAATCGCTCGCCATGCGCGTTTGCAGCCTCCAATACTGCGATTCGCGGGCGATATTCAAAAGCCTGAACATGGACTTGCGCCAGTACAAACGCCTCAAAATGTTTGTGCACGCCGAAGAGATAGACGAACAATTGGACTCCAGCGACCTGAAAATTTACCTCCGCATGGGCTCGGACTACACGCGCAACTACTACGAGTACGAACTCCCGCTTTACGCCTCCGACCGCAGCAACCTCAACGGCAACCCTGACAGCCGGGATTACAAAGAAGAGGTGTGGAGAAAAGAAAACTCTCTGGATTTTCCGCTCGAGCTCCTCACCGAGTTGAAAAAACTGCGAAATGCCACCGCCGGCGCTGACCTCAGCAAAGAGTTTGAAATGGCCGACCCCGAGCACCCTGGCGCGAAAGTGAAAATACTTGGCAACCCCAACCTCGGCTTCGTCAAGGGAATCATGATCGGGGTGCGCAATACCGACACAATCAACGAAGAGCGACATTGGGTGGAGGTGTGGCTCAACGAGCTGCGGCTCAGCGGATTCAACGAAAAAGGCGGCTTTGCGGGCTTGGCAAGGGTGGACGTAAAACTCGCCGACCTCGGCAACGTGACCCTCGCCGGCAATTACACCAGCATCGGTTGGGGCAGCATCGAAGAAAAACTCGCCCTGCGCCAGCGTGAGGAGGTGATACAGTATGATGTGTCCACCAACGTCGAACTCGGCAAACTCCTGCCCGAAAAGTCGGGGCTGAAAATCCCGTTCTACGCCCAATACTCCAACACCACGCGCAACCCGGAGTACGACCCCTACGACCTGGACATCAAGTTGAAAGACAAAATCCGGGAAACCCCAGATGCCAGTACCCGCGACAGCATCCGCAGCACCGCGCAAGACGTGACCATCGTCAAAGGCTACAACTTCACCAACGTGCGCAAAGAGCGGCGCGGCAAGCCGAGGAAAATCCCGATGCCCTGGAACATCGAAAACTTCAGCGTCACCTACGCCTACAACGAGCAGGAAAAACGCACCCCGTTCATCCTCAGCGATCGCCAAAAGCAGTACAAAGGCGGACTTGACTGGCAATACGGCACGGGCATCAAACCCATCACGCCGTTCAAGAAGTTGATAAAAAAGGACAAGTACCTGAAATTCATTTCAGAATTCAACTTCAACCCATTGCCCAACACCTACGGATTCAACACAAACTTGGAGCGTTTTGAGGGCATCACCACCTATCGTTTTTCCGGCGAAGATGCCTCGCGGAACACGTACTACAACCGCCGCTTTACCTGGGATCGCAACTACGATCTTGGCTGGGACATCACCAGAGGCATCCGGTTCAACTTCGACGCTACGGCGAGAAGCCTCATTGACGAGCCGCTCGAATACGACCCCGAAGATGGGCATCGTGTGGGCCGCCAAGAACGGCGCGACTCGATTTTTACCAACCTCAAAAAATTGGGCCGCCCCAAAGCATACTCCCACAATGCCAGCCTCAACTGGACCCTGCCCTTCAAGCAAATCCCCATGTTGGACTTCATCAACATGAAAGCCTCCTACACGGGGGGCTACACTTGGACCGCGCAGTCGCTCAAGCTGCAAAACCTCATAACCGACCCCAACAGCCCATACCTCGACGTCGAAAACTCCCGCGACCTCGGCAACACCATCCAGAACAACAACATCCGCCAAATCAACGGCGACTTCAGCCTCGAAACCCTCTACAACAAGAGCAAATACCTTTCTAAGATCAACAAACCCGGCAAACCCGGCACTGGCGGAAACAAGGGCAACAACAAACCCGGAGGGCGCCCTGGGCGTGGCGAAGAAGGACAAGACATGAACCCCGACCGAGGCCGGGACGGCAATCGGCCTGGCGGCACCAATCCCCCCAGTGGCAAAGACTCCGGCAGTGGCGGCAAGGGCAAAGACGGCTTGCCCGCTTCCGAGCGCAACGACCCCAGCACAACGCCGCCCTCATCGCCCGATAAGAGCATTCCCGCCGGCGGCCTCAACCCCGGCACAGGTACGCCCTTGCCCGGCGGCATTGACCCCGTGACGGGGCGGCCCAACCGCACACGGGCCAACCCCACGGCATCAGACCCCGCCGACCCTGCCTCTGGCGGGGCAGGAGGCAAAGACAATGCCCCCGGAAGCAAAAAAGGAAAGGACAAAAAGAAGGGCGACCGCCAACCCTCGCTGGCCGAACGCATTGCGCTGCGCCCGCTCATGATGGTGCGCAAAGCCCGATTCACCTACTCCGAAAATCGGAACAACGTGATACCCGGCTTCACCCCCGAAACCAAACTCATGGGCCTGAGCGAAGGCTTCGATGCGCCAGGTTGGGCGTTCGTGGCCGGCTACCAAGAAGCAGACCGGACCTATCTCGACAAGTTGGGCGCACAGGGCAGCATCACGCACCGCCCCGAACTGAACCAGCAGGTGATGAAAAACTACACCCAAAACTTGGACTTGGGCTTGACCATCGAGCCGTTCAACGATTTCCGAGTGGAACTGACGGCCAACAAGCAGTACAGCCGCAACAGCACGGAACTCTTCAAAGACCAGATTTTCAACATTGACCCCAACCCTGATTCGGTCAGGTTCGAGCACCGGGCGGCACGCGATTTGGGCAGTTACACCATTTCGTTCCTCTCGCTCAATACCTTGTTCAACAAAGACATCGCCGGGCTTTTTGCGCGCTACGAAGCGTATCGCCCCATTCTTTCCCAGCGTGTGGCCAACACCAATGGCAGCCCCTCAGACGCGCACGAGATAGATGAAGGCTACCGAAAAGGCTACGGGCGCATCCACCAAGAAGTGCTCATCCCGGCGTTTTTGGCGGCCTACACGGATAAAGACCCGAACAAGGTGGGGCTGAATGTTTTCAGGACCATGCCCGCGCCCAACTGGAAACTCAGCTACAACGGCCTCTCCAAAATAGGCAATCTGAGCAAGATTTTCTCCAGCATAGAAATCTCGCACGGCTACAAGAACACCCTCACGGTGAACTCTTACAACACGGACATTTTTTACGATGGCGCCAAACCCTTTGATGATGGGAACGAAAACTATAAACTGAACTTCAACTACACGGCGCGATTTGAAATCCCGCAAGTGGTTATCAACGAGCAATTGCAGCCTCTGCTGGGCATTAAAGTAAAGTTGAAAAACGAGATGTCGTTCAATGCCGATTACAAAAAATCGCGCAGGCTCTCCATGTCGTTCATTGATTATCAGCTCTCCGAAACAAAGAGCACAGGCTATACCCTGGGCTTTGGCTTTCGCATGAAAAACGTGAACATCCCCTTCCTAACGGGCAAAAAATCGCTCGACGGAAAGTCCGGCAAGGCAAAAAAGAAGAGCAAGAACAAAAAGAAAAAGCCCGGCGACCCGCCTACTCCCACCCCTCCGCCCGGCGGTGGCTCTGGCAGCGGCACGGCCAACGACCTGAACTTCAAATTCGACTTCGAGGTGCGCGACGACATCACCATCGCCCACATCCTCGACAGCCCGAATGAAGCTCAGCCTACCCAAGGCTCCACGACCATCAGCATCAACCCGGCGGTAGAATACGCGCTCAACAAGCGACTCAAACTCCGCCTTTTTGCCGATTACCGCAAAACGGTGCCGAAGACTTCGCAGTCGTTCCCCATCACTACTTTGAACACGGGGGTGACGGTGCAGTTTTCGTTGAATTGATTCTTGATAAACCCTGCATCCCGATCCTTTTGGCCGATGGGCGAGCGTTGAAGCCTTTGCCGCACGGTTCCGGGCGCTACTTGAAATTGATGTACAGCGTGGGGTCTACGGCGCGGCCTTTGTGCCAAAGTTCAAAGTGCAGGTGTGGCCCGGAGGTGTTTTCGCCAGAGTTGCCGATGATGGCAATGGCCTCGCCGGCCTTCACGCCGTCGCCCTCGCGGCGCAGCAGCACGGAGTTGTGCTTGTAGATGGTGACGACGTTGTTCGGGTGCTGCACCGCGATGCTGTAGCCTGTCTCCACGGTGTAGCCTGCCGAGATGACCGAGCCGTCGGCGGCAGATTTGACGGCGGTGTTTTTCGGGGCGGCCACGTCGAGGCCGTAGTGGTTTTTCTGCAAATCATATTTGGCAGTCACCTCGCCGCTCACGGGGGGCATAAAAAAAAGTTGTTCCAGCGGAACGTCGCGGGCGATGCTGGTGAGCGGCGCGGCTGCACCGGCCGGGTCGGCGGTGAAAGTGCCGGTGGCGACGGCGGAGCGCAGGCTTTCGTCTTCAGGGATGCGGTCTACGTCTTTGGGCATGGTGTCGGCAGCGTTTTCTGGCTGGCCTTGTTTTTTTGTGGCTTCTTCGCTCATGCTCTCCAAATCGCCGGTCAGGATTTTCCGGAAGTTCTCATTGTAGCGGCGGTGCGCCTCTATTTCGTTTTCCAAATTGGCGACTTTGCCGGTCAGTTCTGCTATTTCGGAATCGCGCGTGAAATCGCCATAGCCTGGGATGTAGCGCTTCAGCGGTGTCCAGATGATGAGCATGGTGACCAAGATGGCGGTGCCTACGATGAGCGAACTGACTCCGACGTACACGGCCAAAGGGGTGAGTTTCACGGACGTGACCTCCTCGAACGTGTCGTCGTTCATGATGACGAGGCGGTACTTGTCGCGCATCTTTTCCAGCAGGCTGCGGTCGTTGTCGCCGTGCTTGCGGAAGAAGTTGACAAACTGCTTTAGGAAAGCGAAGAATTTTTGCATCGAGCGGGTATTGCCTAATTTTTCCCAACCTGTTTTTGAAAGGCGACCAAGACTTCGCCGATGTCGCTGTATTTTTTGAATGCCATTTTTTGCACCGCGAAGGTAGGGCCTTCCTGCTACTTTTGCTTCCGCCTGTTCACGCTGCGCTTTTCAACCCAGCAATTCAGGAGGATGGGCAACATGAGTCATCCCGAATTTTTCGGGAATTTGAGCGCAGACAAGTTTTGAACCCTAAAAATGACATGAGCCACCCCGAAAATTCGGGATGACTCATGTTTTTTTATGGGGCTTGATGCCGTGGAGGACTGTGTTTATTGTTGCACTGGGAGGTTGATAAAATTGCCGAAAAGTACTTGGTAGGGGTAGTCTTCGCTGCTTGGCTTGTATTGGATGTTGTCAAAGGAGCCACTGATGGTCTGGTGAGCAGCATCATATTGCGTAATGTTCAGGTTGCCGCCCCAGACGGTGGTAGAAAAATACTCGCTGGTGGTATAAATGTCTAACCATGCAAAGGCTGACCCGGGCGTGGCAGTCAGTGAATTTAAGACCACTGGAAAAGAACCCGTCGTGATACCCCCTGAATGGCCTTTGTACCCGACCATACAATCGTAGTACACGGCGTTAGGGTCGTGGTTGGCAAAGTCTACAATCTGCTCAAAGTTAATCCACACGCTACTGTCTTGAGCACTGGCAGACCATGTTTCAAGGTTGTTCTGGCCAAAGTGGTGAAAAGAGGTGGCTGAGGGGCTGGTCACATCCGCAATTGCCCACGACACTTGGCAAACAATAAGCGTGTATTTTGCAATACTGCCATCTTCTGCTGTGACGGTATAAACAATCGGGTCTGCCGTGCCTTGTTCTTTCCCCATGGCCGGTTGAACGGTAGCGCCTTCGGAGATAGAGAACTCTGGGGCCACTTTGTCTGTGCCCCAGTTCGCGTACGCTATTATCTGGTTTTCAGGCCAGGACTTTACTTTGACGTTGGGGATTTTGAAGGCAGACAATTCTTTTTTACTACTGAGGGGCATCTCTTTTTGGCAAGAAGAAAAGGATGTCACGGCAGTGCAGCAAAAAGCCGCAAAACAAATTGCAAAGAACAAAGAGGAACGGAAGGATGTGGTTTCCATAATGGTAAAGTGTTGGTGGTGTGAAAGGTATTGGAGATGTGTCCCTTCAATGAATGTAAGGACTCGGTTGACCTAACCGAAACCGAGCCATTTGGACAAATAGTTCACTTGGGCAAATTAAAACACAAGGGGGAGATTTGGGAGGAGGGGGAGTTTTTGGGGTGGATTGATGGGCAGATTTTTACTTTTGCTGACTCAACTGTTTTGAAAGTTATGGAAAATTGGCTCAAAGACATTCGCATCCAAAATTTCAAATCCCTACGGGATGTATCTTTTGAATGCGAGCGCATTAATCTGTTTGTAGGCAAACCCAATGTGGGCAAATCGAACTTGCTGGAAGCATTATCTTTATTGGGGCCGAATTATCTGCACAATGGCTTTGGCTTTGGCAGGCCAATGCTTCGCTATGAACAGGCTTCCAACTTGTTTTTTGACCAAGGTTTTTTGGAAGATAAAATCGTCATTTCGGCGAACGGCGGGGTTTCTGCCACGCTGAATTTCGAGCAAGATGGATTTCAATATCAAATGGAGGTAAAAGCACACGGGTCTGTGTCTGCGATGTTCTCTTCTGATGGTTCAATCCGTGGCTTTAATGTGTCAAAAGAAAAGGTTTTTTACCCACTAAAATACTTCATCTTTCCCGAAAACCAACGCTTTGTGCCCAATGGATATGCGGTTTCCCTAACGCCACCTCATGGAGAGAACTTCCTCAACGTCCTTCAATCGCACAAGAATATCCGCAAAGAAGTCAGCAGCCTCTTTGAACCTTATGGCTTGGAATTGTTGGTTGATTCTCAATTGACGCGCCTCGAAGTCGTCAAAAGACAAGACGGCATTCTATTTAAGACCCCTTATGCGCTCGTAGCCGACACGCTGCGCCGCTACCTGTTCCACTTGGCCGCCATTGAATCAAACCGCGACTCGGTGCTGCTGTTCGAAGAGCCAGAAAGTCACAACTACCCGCCGTACATCCAGTTGTTGGCGCAGCGTATGATGGAGGAGAAGACCAACCAATATTTCATCACTACCCACAGCCCATTCCTGTTCAACACTTTGATAGAAGATGCCAAAGACGTGGCTGTCTTCATGGTCGAATACGAGGATTTCCAGACCAAGGTGCGCCGCCTCAGCGAAGAAAATCTCCGTGAGATTCTGGATTATGGCCTCAATATTTTTACCGAACAGGAACTGTTTGTCTGATGGACCGGCACTATGAACTTATCCCAGAAGATGGGGCGATCCGCGCTTTGGTGTTGGCATTGGGCTTCCCAAAACCAAACATTGGAGACGGCATTGGGAATACGCTGAACAAAATCGAACATCACTTTAAAAACCGATTTGCTGTTGGAATCGTGGACGATGACAGGCGGAAGCCAAAACTGTTTGACTCATACGAGATGCTTTTGAAAGAACAGGATTTTCTGCACCTGAAACAAAAGCCCAGCACCCGCCATTTTCTCATTGTTGTTCAGCCCGCTATTGAAGTATGGCTGCTTCAGAATGCCGAAAAAAAAGAGGTGGTTTCGCCTTTCTCTGCGCTAAAGGATTTGCAACGAATAACAAAGGATGAGGTAGCAGTGGCGAAGAACCAACGTTTCAAACAGTTCCTCAACGACCTGAATCAGGCCAAAGCCCCCGGTTTTGTTACCATGACAGAATGGATTGAAGAACTGTACGACAAGCATTTCTGACCCATGAAAATCCTCCTCGCAAACAACACCAAAATCCCCGTACACCTCTACGGCGGCACCGAGCGCGTCATCTGGTGGCTCGGAAAATCGCTCGCCCGATTGGGGCACGAGGTCACCTATCTGGTCAAGGCCGGCTCCTCCTGCCCCTTCGCCAAGGTGCTCATCCTCCACGACAAAAAGCCCCTCGCCGCACAAATCCCCGACGACTGCGACATTGTGCACCTCCATTTTGAAACCACCGAAGCGCTCCCCAAACCCCACATCACCACCCTCCACGGCAACCTCTCCGAGCCGCACACTTTCCATCCCAACACCGTTTTCATCTCTCAAAACCACGCCCAGCGGCACGGTGGCTCGGTATTCGTGCACAATGGTCTCGACTTCGACGACTACGGCCAACCCGACCTGAACAACCGCCGCCTCTATTTCCACTTCCTCGGCAACGCCGCCTGGCGCGTCAAAAACGTCCGCGGCGCCATGGACCTCGCAGGCCAAGCCGGCGCGCGGCTGCACGTCGTCGGCGGCACCAGGGTCAACTTCCGCATGGGCCTCCGCATCACCCTCACCCCCCACGTCCGTTTCCACGGGATGCTGGGCGGCGACGGCAAAAATGCGATCCTCAATGCCTCCAAAGGTTTGATCTTCCCCGTGCTTTGGCACGAGCCATTTGGCCTCGCCATCGTCGAGAGCCTCTATTTTGGCTGCCCGGTATTTGGCACGCCCTACGGCTCATTGCCCGAATTGTTGGGAAAAAAAGAAATCAGCGAGCGGAAAAAAAGTGCGTGGAACGGAACGGTGGATGCCTTCTACTCCGACTTCGGATGCCTCTCGGTCAAAAAATCAGAACTGGTGGATGCCCTCAAAAACGCCGAATCGTTTGACCGCCGAGGCTGCCACGAGCACGCTGTGGAAAATTTCTCTGCCGAGCGCATGGCACAGGATTATCTCCGGCTTTACGAGCAGGTGCTCAACGGACATCCGCTCCATGCCGAGCCGCCCATACTGACAGAAGTGCCCACTGACAAGTTCCTTCCAATGAAGGATTGAGCGGCTTCAAATCCACCTTTTCTTCTTGAAATAAATCAGCATTCCGACCATCGCGCAGAACATTAAGCCCAAAATGGCGAAGTAGCCGTAGTGCCAATGGAGTTCGGGCATATAGTCGAAGTTCATGCCGTACAAACTGGCAATGAAGGAGAGCGGGATGAAGATGGTGCTGATGACCGTGAGCAGGCGCATCACATTGTTCAGGCGGTTGGCCGCCTCGGCTTGGTAAATGGCTTCAAGGTTGGCGATCATGTCGCGCTGATTGTCAATGCCGTCAAGGATTTGCGCCACATGGTCCACCAAATCGCGGAGATAGAGGCGGTTGCTGTCGTCCACCAGATCGCTTTCGGTGCGGTGTAGCCGCGTGACGGCTTCGCGGAGCGGCAGCAGCCGGTGGCGGAATTCGTTGGCCGTCCTTTTGAGGGCGAACATCCGGGCCTTGGCCGGGTAAGCCGCGCCATTTTGATGGAGGGTGCCTTCCAGTTCGAGGGCTTGCGCCTCAAGGTCTGCGAGCACAGAGTAATAACTGTCCACCACCACATCCAAGATTGCGTAGGCGAGATAGTCAGAACCTTTTTTTCGGAGTCGGCCAATACCGTCTTGAGCGCGTTTGCGCACCGGAGAAAGGTTGTCGTCAGGGTCTTCTTGAAAGGAAGCGAGGAAATTTTTCCCCATGAAAAGCGCGATTTGCTCGCTGTGGAGTTCCAGTGCCTCGCAGTCAATCTTCAAACTGTGCACGATGAAAAACAAGCCGTTGTCGTACTCCTCAAGTTTGGCGCGCTGCTGGGTGTCGAGCACGTCTTCGAGTGCGAGGTAGTGGATCTGGTGGTCGTTTCCGATCTTCTCAATGAGTTTTGTATCGGTAAGGCCGCGCACGTCCGTCCACAAAATCCCTTTTTTTTGTTGAACGATGTAGGGGACGTAGCCTTGTTTTTCCTCAAAAAATGTATCGCTGTAGGCTATGCTGAGCACTTTTGCGGGCGAATCTTCCCGATGCCCAGTGTACACGAGCGACCCAGGCGGCAAGCCTTTCTTGAAAATTTTCTGCTGGCGATTTTTGTGCGACATGGCGCGAAGGTAAAGCTGGTTTGTGGTTCAATGGTTCGAGGGTTTGTGGGTTCTGGAGCAAGTTGAGGTGTTCGCAAACCGCCCAAGCAGAAACCTTCAAACCTTCAAACCTTCAAACCCCCGAGCCTTTTCCAGCACTTTCTCTTCCAATGATTTTTTGAATTGAATGATGCGCTGCATAAGCGCCGCATCGCTGATGGCGAGCATTTGCGCCGCGAGGATTCCAGCATTGCCGGCGGCGTTCAATGCCACCGTAGCCACCGGCACGCCCTCGGGCATTTGGAGGATGGAAAGGATGCTGTCCCAACCGTCAATCGAGTTGGAAGATTTGACGGGCACCCCGATGACCGGCAAGGGCGAAATGGCCGCCACCATGCCCGGCAAGTGCGCGGCCCCGCCTGCCCCAGCGATGACGACCCGGATGCCGCGCTCCTGCGCCGTGCTGGCAAACTCGAACATCCGCGCCGGGGTGCGGTGCGCCGACACGATGGTCATCTCGAACGGCACTTGGAGTTCCGTGAGAATGTCCGCCGCCTTTTGCATCACGGGCAGGTCGGAATCGGAGCCCATTATGATTGATACCATGAGGGGATTGTTGATTGCTGATTGTTAATTGCTGATTGTTGATTGCTGATTGTTGATTGTTGATTGCTGATTGTTGATTGTTAATTGCTGATAGCGCAAACGCGCAACGTTTTCTTGACAAAATCTGCTTTCGCCATTGCCTCTTTCACCGTGTCGGCGGTGATGCTGACGTGGCCCATTTTTCGGAATGGCGAAGTTTGCGCCTTGCCATACAGATGGATGTGTACACCTTCGAGCGCGAGGCAAGCCTCCGCACCTTCGTAGCGCACGGGGCCTTTTTGGCCGGGTTCACCCAGCAGGTTGAGCATGATGGCAACGGGGGTTTTGGAAGCCGTAGCGCCAAGCGGCAAGCCGCAAATGCCCCGCAAATGTTGCTCGAATTGGCTCGTGTGCGCGCTGTCAATGGTGTGGTGGCCGCTGTTGTGTGGGCGCGGCGCCACCTCGTTCACGAGCAGTTGGCCGTCCGTTGTCCAGAACATCTCCACTGCCAGCAAGCCGCAAATATCGAACGCACGGATGACGCGCTCGGCCAATGCCTCCGCCTCGGCAGCCACCAACCGTGAGATGCGGGCGGGGCAAAGCAGGAACTCCACCAAATTGGCTTCGGGGTGAAAATCCATTTCGGCGGCGGGGAAAACAGCCACTTCGCCCTGCGCATTTCGCGCCGCAACGATGGCGATTTCGGTTTCGATGGGGGCGAGCGTTTCCGCCAAGCAAGGGCCGGGCAGGAGTTTGGTTTCCAAATCTTCCAGCGTTCGGAGGATGGCAACGCCCCTGCCGTCATAGCCCGCCGTGCGCGTTTTTTGCACGAGCGGCAATTGCCAACGACCCGACTCGACGGCTTTTTTCAAACTTTTTTCGTCTTCAAAAATCTCGAAATGCGCCGTGGGTATCTCCTGCTCGCGGTAAAATTCCTTTTGCAGCCCCTTGTCTTTGATGATGTCGAGGGCGCCTGGGCTGGGGTGCACGGTTTTGCCCAGCCGCGCCAATTCGCGGAGCGCATCGGTGTTCACGTGTTCGATTTCGATGGTGATCAAATCCTTGTCCTGCCCGAAAATCAGCACATCGTCGTAGCTTTTGAAATCGCCCACTGTGAAACTGGTGCAAACTTGGCTGGCCGGGGCATCGGGCGCGGGGTCGAGGCAGAAGGTTTTGAAATCCCAATTGGCCGCCGCGAGCGCGAGCATTTTGCCAAGTTGGCCGCCGCCGAGGATGCCGATTTTTTGTGTGGTGGAAAACATGGGCGCGAAGGTAAGTACACCGTAATCCAAATTTAAAAACACTAAGAAACTAAGGGACACTAAGAGTTTTGTATTGGGAGTCAAATGCTTAGTGTCTCTTAGTCCCTTAGTGTTTTGTAAAAACTTCGATTACGATATAGTAAGCCGCGCCGCCAAAACGAATTGCGCCGCCCCGAAATGCTCGGAGCGGCGCAATGTTTTTTTGTCTTTTCTCGCCTCACTTGATTTCCAAAGGCAGGTTCTCAAAACTGCCAGACAAGTAGGTGTTGCCTTGTGTCTCCGTGCCGATGCCGGCATATTTTACTTGTTCAAAGTTGCCGCTGATGGTGCTTTTCGCCGCATCGTACTGGGTGATGGTAAGGATGCCGGCCTGCGGGTTGGCAAAGGTTTTGACCACGCCGTTTTCCCGATAAACAAAAGTAGCCCCCGCTTTTCCTGCTGGCACATTGGCCGGGGTATAGTTGCCGACGGAGAATTGCTTGACCAATGCTGGCGAAACCGGGCTGTTGAGGCAGATGTCCATGGCGCTCTCGGTGTCTCTACCAAAGTGGAGCGTCAGGATGCCGTTTTTGGATACCGCCGTCCAAGGCTCCTTGAAATGCCCCATCCCGGTGATGGAAAAACCTCCCCCCGGTCTGGTTTCGAGGTATTCCCATTCCACGTTGCAAATAATCAAAGCGTAGGTGGTAGTAGTGCCGTCTGTGGCGGTGAGGGTGTAGGTGACGGGCTGGTTTTCGTCAACTGCGACCCCAGAAGCGGGCTGAATGGTCACTCCGTCGGAGACTTCGATGGTCGGGGTCACAGGTTCGAGTTCCTCGGTTTCGTAGATTATGACCTGCCGTTTCTCCTCGTTGATCACCACGTTTTTGAAGGGGATGTAAAAGTCGAGGATTTTCTTTTCGAGTGCGGGGGGCGGGGTGACAGGCGGCTCAATGGGCGATGGGTCTATCGGGTCTTTTTGACATCCGGCGAGCGCCGAGAAAATGAGCAGAAAGCCAAAAGCGGCAATGATGGAGGCTGCAGCGGACGATTTTTTTGAATTGAATTGCATGGCATTTAGATTTTAGGTTATGAAATAAATCAGAATGCCGCTTAATGTCGCAAGGGCGGTCGGGCGTTCCAAAAAGGAATGATCTTAACATATTTTTTGAGAGAACAACCCAATCAAGCAGTCACTGAAACGGGTTCTGAATGTCCGGGTTCTTGACAAAAACCGTGTCGGTGAGCGTGTGAAGGAATTTGACGAGCGCTTTTTTGTGCGCTTCGCTGAGCGTGTGGTTGGGGGCATTGAGGCCCACGAGCGGGATGTTGGGGTTTTCGTTCCAAACACCCTTGCCCTTTTTTGCGTAGTTTCCTACCACTTCTTCCAAGGTCTGAAAACGCCCGTCGTGCATATAGGGCGCGGAAAGCGCGATGTTGCGCAGCGTGGGGGCGCGGAATTTGCCCTTGTCCGAGTGGTTGCCCGTCACTTCAAAACGCCCCAAATCTTTGAAATCATCGAGCGAAGCCACCGAGTCCAAGCCGTTGTTGTCGTAAATGGTGCTCCCCTCCGCCAATGTGATGCCGCCGTGGCAGTGGAAACATTGCGCGTGGGGCAAAGAAATCCCTTCGGGTATTCTCTCAAAGTACATAAAGTAGCCGTCCAATTCTTCGTCATCAAAGATGTCAATATTGCCTTGCTCGAACTGGTCATATTTGGAAGTGCCACTGCTGATGAGGATGCGCTCGAATTGCGCGATGGCTTTGGCGGCCAGTTCTTTTGTCATCTCCGAGCGGTCTTTTATGCCGAATGCTTTGCGGAACAACGCGGGGTAAGTGGGGTGCTCTTTGAGTTGCTCCACCACCTGCGGCCAAGTGTGGTGGAGCTCAATGACATCTTCCACCGGGCGCAGGGCTTGGTCTTCGAGCGAGGGCGAGCGGCCGTCCCAAAAAAGACCCTTGGTAGCGTAGGCAATGTTCAGCAGTGCCATGGAGCTCCGCCGGCCCACGATGCCGTCAATGCCTTTCGACACCGCTTTGTTGTCGGTAAAATTGCCTTGCGGCAAATGGCAGGAAGAGCAGGACATGGTGCTGTCGGCAGAAAGGATGGGGTCGTAGAAAAGCCTCCGGCCCAATTGCACCGCATCTGCCGTCATCGGGTTGTCGGCAGGCACCGGCACGTTGGGGAAAAAGTCCGGCTTCACGATGGTGTACGGCTGCGGGTCGTAGGGAATGTCTTCCAAATCGCCCGTTGTCGTTGGGAGGGGGTTCAAATTTCGGCAAGCCAAAATGCCGATTGCGAAAGCCAAGCCGAAGGTGATTTTGCAGAACGAATTTTTCATTGTCAACGATAAACCTTCGAAGGTTTAGGAAACGTGTCACTGAAACGGATTCTGAATATCCGGGTTCTTGACAAAAACCGTATCCGTGAGCGTGTGGAGGAATTTGACGAGCGCTTTTTTGTGTGCTTCGCCGAGCGTGTTGTTGGGGGCATTGAGGCCCATGAGCGGGAGGTTGGGGTCTTCGTTCGATACGCCCTTTCCTTTTTTTGCGTAGTTTGCTACCACCTCTTCCAAGGTTTGGAAACGCCCATCGTGCATATAGGGCGCGGAAAGCGCGATGTTGCGCAGCGTGGGAGAGCGGAACTTGCCTTGGTCGGACCAGTTGCCAGTCACTTCAAAACGGCCTTTGTCCACAAAATCGCCGAGCGAAGCCACCGCATCCAAGCCATTGTTGAAATAGTTGTTCCCCGTCAGCGTGATGCCCCCGTGGCAGTGGAAACATTGTGCGTCGGGCAACGCAAGGCCGTACTTCCAGGCTTCTTCAAAGTACATCAGGTAGCCGTCCAATTCTTCTTCATCGAACACATCGGGGTTTTGCGTCTGCACATACTGATCGAACTTGGAAGTGCCGCTGCTGATAAGTATCCGCTCGAACTGTGCAAGGGCTTTGGCCGCCAGTTCCTTGGTCATTTCCGAGCGGTCTTTGATGCCAAATGCCTTACGGAACAATGCGGGGTAAGCGGGGTGGTCTTTGAGTTGCTCCACGACCTGCGGCCAAGTGTGGTGGAGTTCGATGGGGTCTTCCACCGGGCGAAGGGCTTGGTCTTCGAGCGAGGGCGAGCGGCCATCCCAAAAAAGTCCGTTGGTGGCGTAGGCGATGTTCAACAGCGCCATCGAGCTCCGCCGACCCGCGATGCCGTCAATGCCTTTCGACACGGCTTTGTTGTCGGTAAAATTGCCCTGCGGCAAATGGCAAGAGGAGCAGGATTGAGTGCTGTCGGCGGAAAGGATGGGGTCGTAGAAAAGCCGTCGGCCCAACTGCACCGCGTCCACCGTCATCGGGTTGTCGGCAGGCACCGGCACGTTTGGGAAAAAGTCCGGCTTCACGATGGTGTACGGCTGCGGGTCGTAGGGGATGTCTTCCAGATCGCCGCCCGTTTGCGGCGGGAGAGGGGGCAAATCATGGCAAGCCAGAATGCCGATTGCGAGGGCCAAGCCGAGGGCTGTTTTGTGGAATGAGTTTTTCATCGAAAAAATATTTTGTAATGCCTCAGACCTATAAGGTTTTCGAAAACCTTATAGGTCTCGGTTTCACGTTTTCACCAGCCATAGCCAAAGCGAAGACGGGCATAGTTCATCGCTATCCTTCCTTGTTCATCGTTTATAGTTCATCGTTTATAGTTCATCGTTCACTCATTGCCCCACCGCCGTCGCCTTTTCAAAATTGGTCATCAGCACCTGCGCCACGGTCACGTTGGAGGGGTTGTTGGAAGTGGCGTGATTGGTCACGATGTCGTAAGCCGTGCCGTCGGCCATCGTGAACACTTTTTTCAAATCGAACACCACGCTCGCCCCCGGCTGACCGGCATGGACGTGGATGGGCTGGTCAAAAGAATAGACTTTGTACACCGCATCAGAGCCGCAGTGGAAGAGCAGAAAATGGTCGAACGTGTCATTGTTGTCCGCATCGCCTTGGCCTTCTATCTTGTTGAAAATGTAACTGTTCCAGCCTGGCCAGTATTCGCCTTCTTTTGCGAGCGGGTGGTCAGTGGCATAGCCCGAGGGCTTTTTCGCGTTCAGCGAAGGCTTCACGCCGTAGCCAATCCGCAGGCCTGTGTATTCGCCTTCCGGCACATTTTTGTAAGTGATGATAGGCGTGGCCGAAAGGTCGGAAGGTGCGTTGTCGGGCGTGAAGTTCACGAACTCGATTTCAGACAGGAGTTGTGTCGTGCCGTCGGATTTGAGCAACTCAATATCGGACAGGTATGTGGTGAAATGGCTGAACTGCAAAGGATACGCCGTGGGGCCGTAGGGGTAGTCCTTGTACTTCGTCAGTTGGTCGCCATCGAAAGTGGCTTTGAACGTGACGGTAAAATCGGCCG
>JBJXFT010000340.1:0-7198 GCA_046155725.1 Saprospiraceae bacterium | reverse complement strand
TGACGCTCCACCAAGTCCCGGTTGAACTCTACCAGCCCCAAGTCCCGCTTGTGCCAGTTGTGCAGGGTTGTCTCTCCCCACTCGCACCATCTGGCCTGCTGCTTGAAATTGTTCCGGCGAGGCAGGGGCAGCAGCAGGGGAAACAGGGTTTGCAAAATTCGACGGCGGACCGCCCCATTCTCAATCAAGTCCCCTATCATTGCACTCAGTCCCGATTCGTCGGGATCGTATTCCTGTCATGGCGTGTATGTGTTAGGTGTTAGCAACCCAAACATACGCGCCTTTTTTCATCCCATTGGAAAGGCACAAAATTCTTCACGAACCATTGTCAATTGAATAAAGAACTCTACAAAGCCTTTCCCCAAAATGTGGATTTCAAAGACGGCTTGGCGGTTTCGTACTCGCAGTTGGGTCGTTTTTTCAGGGACCAGAAAAATGACACGGAAAAGGCTCGTTCCTTTTTTAAACAATGCCACGAGTTGTGGAAGGAATTGGCAAATGACTTCCCGGCGTTTGTGGAATATCAGAACAACTTGAAATGGGTGCAAAAAGCCTTGGCAGATTTGGACAAATAGAGAAGCGCATCTATCATCTTGTAACCCCCGAACTTCATTCGGGGGAGAATGCACACCCACCAATCACATCTAACTTCTTTGCAAACATCCGCATCAAGTAGGTAGATGTGATGTCCTGAATAGAAGATAGATGTGATTGGTGGGTTCGCCAAGCCCCCTCGTTGAAACGAGCGGTTACAAGATGATAGATGTGCTAAGTCGTCGAAATTAGACTTTTGCGCACCCCGACACTTGGTCTGCCATCGAAGCCGATGTCCGCGAGGGCATGGCACTCGACCCCGACAACAAGTACCTGCCCAGCGCCCAGCAACCTCGCGCCCGCCCTGCTCCTGCAAGGCAAAAAAGACGCAGCGCTGGCCGAGTACGAAAAGTGGATGGGCAAGCCTTTCGGCGAGCCAGACTACCCCACCTACCGCGAAGCCTTTCTCGGCGACCTGAACACCTTTGAAAAAGCGGGCATCATCCCCGCAGCGCGGGCGGCGGATGTGGCGGCGGTGCGGAAAATGCTGGCGGATAAGTGAGAGGCGGTAGCTTTAAGTCGCCGCCTCACTGAGCCTTCACGAAAAGGAGCAAATTCACCGCGTTTGCCCTATTTTTGCACCCACAATACAGACCATCATGAGCGATTTTAGAAACATCATCACCATAGAGCCAGGCAAGCGCAGCGGCCAACCTTGCATCCGGGGGATGCGCATCACGGTCTATGATGTGCTCAGTTATCTGGCTGCGGGCATGAGTATTTCGGAGATTTTGGACGATTTTCCGAAGTTGACGGAAGCAGACATCATGGCCGTGTTGGCCTACGCCGCAGAGACGGAGAAAACCAAACTAATTGTCGCCCAAGCCGCTGCTGCCTGATGTTTCTCTTGGACAACAACCTTTCGTGGAAAATCGCCCGGCGGATTGAGCATATTTTCTCTGGCTGCATCCATGTAGAATCGGTCGGCTTGGATGATTCGGACGACCCGGTAGTGTGGGATTTTGCTCGCCAAAATAACCTCCACATCCTCACCAAAGACGCTGATTTTTCCCGGATTCTCACCTTCCGAGGTTTCCCGCCCAAAGTAGTCTGGTTGAAATGTGGCAACGTTTCCACAAGAGAGATTGTGGAAAGGGTGCTTGACAACGAGGTAATCATTCACGATTTCTTGACTCACCCGCCGCAGGGCTGCTCGAAATCTACTGAGCCAAGGCAGCGGCAGATGTGGAGGCGGCGCGGAAGATGCTGGCCGACAAATGAGCGCAACAAAAAAGCCATCCCGACCTGCGTCGGAATGGCTTTTCAATTTTCGGGTTCGTCGGGCAGGTTTTCCACTGCGTCATCGGTCAAAGGCAGCCCGGCGTTTTTCACCCTTTCAATAATTGCCTCGTTTGAAATGCTGTCCACCTCTGATTTGTCGTAAATCGCAATCAAAAAAATCTGTTCTCGGCGAATCAAAACATAAGTAATGATTCTGGTACCACCGCTTTTGCCTTTGCTTTTGAGGCGATTGCCATGCGGCATTTGTAAAGATTAGGAGCTATTTTTACACCAAGCACCGCATTTTCGAACAGTTCTTCCTGAAAGTTCGCCAAGTCCGCGCCCAGCGAACGATATTTTTTGGCGAGCCGCTTCACCTCTCGGGCAAACTCGTCTGTGAAAACAATTTCAAAGTTCATCAATCAAAGATTGGAGGGTTTTGAGTTGTTTCTTGCCTTCAAGATGAAGTTTCACCTCCGCTGCCCCTCGTTGTATGCTGGTTAGGGCTCGTTTTTCTGCGTTGTCCTCCTTGGGCAAAAGGCGGGTGACATCCAATTTTTCCAAGTCCGTTGGACTATCGGCTGCGTAGCCAGCCATTCCGTTTTTTGAGGATACTCCCAGAGGTTCCACGCTGACAAATTCAAACAATTTGAGCATTTCCAGAAATGCGCGGAATTTGGATTTCTCAACGTTTAAAATCAATTTGATAGATTCTCCATGCATGTTCAACAAATTTTGATGCAAAAATAAGGTTTTTTGCCAAAGCACTCAACCCGTTGGCAAAAAGCGTCCACCCAATGCGCTGTCTGGATGAAAGAGGTGGAGGAGGCGCGCAAGATGCTGACATGGGAATCCCCCCTTCATTGCTGAAATCAGTTCGACGCACCGCACCCTCATTTTAGCCGATGGCAGCCGGGTTTTTGCCCCTCGTCTATCTTTCCCCCCATCTCTGCAAAAGGCGGTATTTATGCGCCCTCAACCACATTTTGCATGAACTATACCTTTGCTCTTTTCCTGTTTACCCTTTCCCCGCTCGCACTCCTTTCACAAGAAAAGCCCAAGTGGGACGTCTCCAATCCCCCCGGCGGAATGCCTTACCGCGGCGTGGAATTCACCGCCACCGAAGGCACTTGGATGTGCCTCGACGTAAGCCCCGACGGCAAAACCATCGTGTTCGATATGCTGGGCGATATCTACACAATGCCCATCGCCGGCGGCACGGCCATCCCGCTCCGAACGGGTTTGGCCTGGGAAGTGCAGCCGCGTTTTTCGCCCGATGGCAAGCGCATCTCGTTCACCAGCGACGCAGGCGGCGGCGACAACATCTGGGTGATGGACGCTGATGGCCAGCACCCGAAGCAGGTCACGAAAGAGAGTTTCAACCTGCTCAACAACGCCGTTTGGATTGACAACGAATACATCGTAGCCCGCAAGCACTTCACCAGCCAGCGCTCGCTCGGCGCGGGCGAACTCTGGATGTACCACCACACGGGCGGGGGCGGAGTCCAACTCACCAAGCGCAAAAACGACCAGCAGGATGTGAACGAGCCTTCCGTCAGCCCCGATGGACGCTACATTTACTACTCGGAGGACATGTACGGCGGCGGCTTTTTCCAGTACAACAAAAACCCGAACACCCAGATTTTCGCCATCCGCCGCTACGACCGGCAGGAGGGAAAAGTGGAGGACGTGACCGGCGGCTCTGGCGGGGCTTGCCGCCCGGAGATTTCGCCTGACGGCAAGTGGCTGGCGTTTGTGCGGCGTGATTACACGAAGACGGTGCTATGCGTCCGCGAATTGGACAGAGGCATGGAATACCCGATTTACGACGGCTTGGACAAAGACCAGCAAGAGGCTTGGACGGTGTTTGGGTGCTATCCGGGTTTCGCTTGGCTGCCCAATGGAGAAAGCATCATCATCTGGGCCGGTGGCAAAATAAAAAGGCTGGACCTCCGGCTGCCGGGAAAAACGGGGGCGGTGGACATCCCTTTCACCTGCAACGTGAAAACCAAAGTGGCCGAGACTTTGAAGTTCGAGAACAAGGTGTTTGAGAATGAATTTACGGCCAAAGCCATTCGCAATGTCACCACCTCGCCCGATGGCAACACCTTGGTTTTCAACGCGACTGGGCAATTGTATCACAAGGTTTTGCCCAACGGAAAGATAGAAGCCTACGAACCCAAGGAGAGGCGACAGGGGGCCAATTTGTCGGAAGCCGCTTTTTCTCCCGATGGGAAAACCATCGCCTATGTGGCGTGGAGCGACCAGAACAAGGGCCAACTCATTCAGGAATCGGTGGACGGCAGCGGGGAGGTTTCGCCCGGCACTGGCACCTTCATTTATCTCTCCCCGCTCATGGGCGGCGGTATCTACCGCACCCCTTCTTTTTCTCCCGATGGCAAGCAGTTGGTGTTCAGGCTGCAAGACGGCGACGACGAAATGGGGCCAGCCCTGACCTCCAAACCTGGTATTTACTTAACCACGCTCACTGGGAAATCTTTTCCGGGCAACGCTGAGGCCATGCCCTACACGTTCGTCATCGCCGACGGCGAAAACCCACGCTTCTCCCCCGACGGCACCCGCATTTTTGTCCAAACCGGCGGCGCACTTTTCAGCGCGCTGGACAAATCCCTCAAATCCTACGACCTCAACGGCAAGGACGAGCGCACCCACGTCAAGTCGAAATACGGCCATTCATTCACCGTGTCGCCCGACGGCAAGTGGTTGGCCTTTATCGAGTTGCACAAGACCTACATCTGCGCGTTCCCGCAAATCGGCAAGCCGCTCGACCTGAGCGCCGACACCAAATCCGTCCCCGTCACCTGCGTGAGCCGCGATGCGGGCTACAACCTGCACTGGAGCGGCGACTCTCAGAAACTGCACTACACGCTGGGCGACGAGTATTTCACGATTGCCCTGAAAGACCGCTTCGCCTACCTGCCCGGCGCGCCCGACTCCTTGCCCGCGCTGCCCGATGCGGGCTTGAAAATCGGCTTGACTTTGAAAGCCGATGCCCCCGAAGGCACGGTAATTTTTGAGAACGCTCGCATCATCACGATGGAGGGCGACCGGGTGATCGAGAGCGGCGCGGTGACGGTTTTTCAAAACAGGATCGAGGCCATCGAAACCATGTCGGAGTACAAAAGCAAGCGGGTGAAACGCGCTGTGCCCGTCAAAATCGTGGACTGCCAGGGCCAGACCATCATGCCCGGCATCATTGACGTACACGCCCACCCCGGCAACTTCCGCTTCGGCCTCAACCCGCAAAAGCAGTGGGAATACTACGCCCAACTCGCCTACGGCGTGACCACCCAGCACGACCCTTCGGTGAACTCGGAGATGGCTTTCTCCAACGCCGAGATGCTGAAAAGCGGGCGCATGGTGGGGCCGCGCCTGTTCAGCACCGGCACCATCATCTACGGGGCCGACGGCGATTTCAAAGCACCGATCAATTCGTTCGACGATGCGCGCTCCGCGCTGCGCCGCACCCAGGCGTGGGGGGCATTTTCTGTAAAAAGTTACAACCAGCCGCGCCGCGAGCAGCGGCAGCAGGTGATAGCCGCCGCCCGCGAACTGAAGATGCTGGTGGTGCCGGAGGGCGGCTCGTTTTTCCACCACAACCTGACGCAAGTGGTTGACGGCCATACGGGCATCGAGCACAACATCCCGGTCGCGCCGCTGTACAACGACGTGATTTCGCTGTGGGCAAAAACCGGGACGCACAACACGCCGACGCTCATCGTGAACTACGGCGGCCTCAACGGCGAGTATCAGTGGTACCAAAATTCAGAGGTGTGGAAGAAAAAGCCGCTGCTCAATTTCACCCCGAAACACATCCTCGACGAGCGCAGCCGCCACCGCACGATGGCCCCGGAGGAGGAGTACCAAAACGGCCACATCCTGGTGAGCCAGAGTTGCAAAAAACTGCAAGACGCGGGCGTGAACATCAACCTCGGCGCACACGGCCAACTCAACGGCCTCGGTGCGCACTGGGAACTCTGGATGCTCCAGCAAGGCGGCATGACCAACCTGCAAGCCCTGCGCTGCGCCACGCTCAACGGGGCTAAGTACCTCGGCTTGGACAAGGAAATCGGCTCGCTCGCGGTGGGCAAACTCGCCGACCTGATCGTGCTGGACCGCAACCCGCTGGACGACATCAAGAACTCTGAGTCAATTCGTTACGTCATGGTAAACGGTCGGCTGTACGACTCCGCGACGCTGAACGAGGTGGGCAACTACGACCTCAAGCGGAGCAAGTTTTGGTTCGAGCAGCCGGGCAGCCAGACGAGCAGCGGTGCGGGGATGCGGCACACTTGCCACGAGCAGAAGTGTGTGTGTGGGCATTGATTTATTCGTGCAAAACGCTTTGCCCAGATTGAAATCTTGACGCTATTTTTGTGTTTCAAAAATCACTTTCTATGTACCAAGAGGCTCAAAAACTCGAACTTATCCGTGACCTGTCCAATGAGGAAGACACCTCTACATTGGAAGCAGTTGCCACTTATTATCACGCCCTCAAAGTGAACCGGCAAGAACTGCGGAAAAAATATGTCCGATCTGCTCGAAAGAGGCTTGACCCCGAAATGTTGAAACAACGACAAGGCTTTAAAGGACATGACCACGCCAAAATCATGGCTATTTTGCAGAACGTGGATATTCCAGAATCTATTGAAACGCTGCTTGGACTCCAAAGCAAATGACTTTTCTCTTCGACACCAATATCATCTATCATTACCTGAAACAATCGGAAGTGATGCGACGCATCGAAACCGAGCATACGCCGTTTCATTCTGAAAATGAATGTTGGGTGTGCGTGGTCTCGCTCGGCGAGATACGATCCATGGCTCTGGCAAACCAATGGGGATCAAAAAGACTGGAATGGATCGAAGCGTTCCTTCGGCAATTTGTAGTGGTTGACCTGCTCTCGGAGGAAGTTCTGAATGCATACGCTGAAGTTGAAACCTACAGCCAGTGTAGGCTTCTCGGCATTAAGTCTCAGCCTCTCAGCCCACGGAATATGGGTAAAAACGACCTTTGGATTGCCGCCACAGCCCATGTTCTGGATGCTAGATTGCTCACCACCGATGCCGACTTCGATCACTTGCAGGGGGTTTATTTAGATTTGGAAAGAGTGGTTGTTTAAAAAATCCTCTACGACTGATTTGAGGTCGGACGCACTTGCGCGGAGAGCAGGTGCGTGTGCGGGCGTTGAAGCAATTTTTACCGCTATGGCAGTGTTTTTTTGAAAAAGTTTTAGAGGAACGGGTGAATAATAACTTGTCAATTTGATGTGATTCCTTTTCACCCAAACTGCCCATCTTTTTGATTAAATAGCCCCACTATTCGCACAAAAAGATAGTTGTTTTGGCAAAAACGAACCTAC
>JBJXFT010000339.1:0-10969 GCA_046155725.1 Saprospiraceae bacterium | reverse complement strand
CCAAATGCACCTGAAACTGCCCGTCGTTCGGGTTGGGCGCAATCTGGGCCGACAACAGGCCGGGTATTTCTACTGTGACAGACGTGATGCGATTCACGGTAAGTGATTGCTGATTATTGATTGATGGTTGCTGATTTCACAAAGGCTTGGCAACCTGCTTGCTGTGAAAAAAGATAACCACGTTTATTTTGGAGCAAGTACTTATAAACTTCCGATTGAACAAAATTCGGCATCGTGCAAGCTTGGCTCACCGGCCCCACCGTGCAATACACTTGGCTGTCGTTGGCCACACCGAACAGGTTGTAAGTAGACCCTGACCATACCGCCGCGCCGTTCAAATACCAAAGCACATTGGGGACGCTGCCGCCGTTGACCACCTCGGCGCTGAACGTGAGGTTGGGGCCTGGGCAGCCGCTCGCGCTGATGCTGTATTGGCTGGCCCCCGAAGCACTGAGCGTGACGGAACCGCCATGACAAACCGACGGGGGCAGCGCCCACCTGTACGCAGGCATTGGAGCTGGAAAAATTAGCTATCGGTGCCACCACGCTCGAATTGACAATGATGATGGGCGTTTGCGTAACGGTGCCGCTGCTGGGGTTGGCGGTGAAGGAGGCGGTAGCGGCAGGCGGTTTGGGTGCCCAAAAAGCGGGAATGTTTTTTCAAAAAATCCGCGCCATCCGCCAAATCCGCGTTGCAAAAATCCGTCTCGCAAAAAATCCGCGCCAATCCGCGCCATCCGCCAAATCCGCGTTGCAACTTTGCCCCCGCTTGCCACGCCAATGCGCCCTTACTGTGTTCCTTTTTTCACGCATTGTCCACGCCCGAACACTCGGGATCAAAATCAAAAATTTATGAACAGAACCCTCCTCTTGGTGGTGCTCTTCCTCGTATTGGGCGGCACTGCTTGGTATGCCCTTTCCAACCAGAAAAAACAGCGCGGCTCCCATGTTTCTTGGGACATGGATTTCGCGGTCAAAAACCCCGACCAGATTGGCAAAATCTTTATCGCCGACCGGGAAGGCCGCACCGCTACGCTCGCCCGAAAAGGCGAGGGCTGGATTTACAATGACAAATACCTGGCTCGGCCTTCGACGGTGGAAATCTTGCTCGAAACCATCTCCAAAGTCAATGTCCTGAACATCCCGCCCAATGCGGCCTTGCCAAACATGATCAAGGAATTGGCCGCCGTTGGCATCAAAGTGGAGATATACGACCGCAAGGGCAAAGCCCTGAAAACCTATTACATCGGCGGGGTGACGAACGACGAGCGCGGCACGATACTGATGATGGACGGGGCGGAGCAGCCATACGTGGTGCATATCCCGGGCTTTGTCGGGGCCATCCGCGCCCGCTATCTTTTGGAGCAGGATGATTGGCGCGACAAAGCCATTTTTCGGGAAAAACCGGAGGAGATACAGTCCCTGACGGTAGAATACCCACAGCGCAAAAGCGAGTCGTTCCGCTTGGAAAAAACGGGCGAAGCGGCCTATGCCGTTCAGCCGTTTTTCAGCACGACTGCGCGGATGCCCGGCCCCCAACGGAAGGGCGTTGCGGAGGCTTATCTGGTGCAGTTTGAAAGCTTGGTGGCCGAGGCGTTTGAAACGAAAAACCCCTTGCGCGACTCGGTGCTCGCGTTGGTGCCGTTCGCTATCCTGACGCTAAAGAAAGCCGACGGCGCGGAGAAAAAAGTGCGTTTTTGGCCTGTGGAAATAGAAACCCGCAGCGACAACGGCCAGCCTTTCGTGGCGCGCTATTTCACCGATGTGAACCAGGAGGATTTTATGCTCACGCAAGACCGTGTGTTCGGGGGCGTTTTTCGCGGCTACGATTTTTTCTTTGAGGGAATACCAGCGAAGAACAGACTGCGGAATTAGCGAAACTATGAACGAGGAACACCGAGCTAGGTTAGGACAAGTTTCCATGGAAGCACCATAAAAAAAGCCCCACTTTTTTCAAAGCGAGGCTTCGTGGAGGATAACGGATTCGAACCGATGACCTCTTGCATGCCATGCAAGCGCTCTACCAGCTGAGCTAATCCCCCAATGTGAGAAAGTGAGAGGGGTGAGAAAGCGAGAGACCCCTCTCCCCAAACGGGCTGCAAATGTAAAAGCCCACAGTTCAAAGCAGCAATGTTTTTAAAGAAAAAAGTCTGGCCAAGGGCGAAGTGCTTTTTTCGAGACCGGCATTTTCAAAAATCTCCCAGACTCGTGCCGGGCAATTGCGCCATCGCGCTGTCGAACTGTTCTTGATTAGGTGGTTTTCCGTGCCATTTGTGCGTCCCTTGCATAAAGTCCACCCCGTAGCCCATATCCGTTTTCATCAAAATGACCACCGGCTTTCCCTTGCCGCTGCGGCGTTTTGCTTTGCGGAGCATGGCAATCATGGCTTCCAAGTCATTGCCGTTTTCCAGCACCAGCACGTCCCATCCAAATGCTTTCCATTTGGCTGGCAAGTTGCCGAGGCTCATCACCGCGCTCGTGGGGCCGTCAATCTGTTGGCCGTTCCAGTCCACCGTCACCACCAGATTGTCCACCTTGAGGTGCGCCGCCGACATGATGGCCTCCCAGCATTGGCCCTCATCAAGTTCGCCATCGCCGGTAAGACAGAACACCCAGCGAGCGTCGCCGTCAAGCCTTTTGGCGAGCGACGCGCCGATGGCCGCAGAGATTCCTTGCCCCAAAGAGCCAGAGGCAATTCGGATGCCGGGCAAGCCCTCGTGCGTGGCCGGGTGGCCTTGCAAGCGCGAGTTGAGTTTGCGGAAAGTGGCAAGTTCTTTTACTTCAAAATATCCCGTGCGCGCCAGCACCGAATACCACACGGGCGAGATATGGCCATTGCTCAGGAAAAACATATCCTGCCCTTTTCCCTCCATTTTGAATGGTTTGGGCTTGTGTTTCATCACATTGCCATAGAGCGCCACGAAGAATTCGACGCAACCGAGCGAACCGCCGGGGTGGCCGCTTTGGCAATTGAACACCATGCGCACAATGTCGCGGCGCGTTTGCGCGGCGAGTTCTTTTAACTTGGAATAATCAGCCATGAAGAAAGGTGAGGGTGGGTGGTTTTGCCCGCCAAAGGAATACTTCGAGCGAGTGTGGCCGCAAAGATAGAAAACCTGTTTGCTGGATTGGAAACCCGAAATTTTGGAACGAGGTACTTTCGCCCCCAAAAAACTGCGGCTTCTCCTACAACCACCGCCCCCGTCTCCGCTCCATCCGCGAGCGTGTTGGCCGAAATTATCGGCATGGCCGGCTGATTTTATACAAAGCCTTTGGGAGAATTGTCGGTAATTCGTGCGCAGTTTTTACCTGCGAAATCTAAATTTCGTCACCTTCCCTCATTATGGATTACGAACTTAAAGACCTGGTTTTGCTCGACGTGAACGTCGAGTTGTTTGAATACCAAGAAGGCGCGCCCGTGCTCAAAAACATCCGGGAACAGGTGCGCGACATTGTGCGCCCCGGCGTGGCGCAGGGTCAGGTGGTGGCCATCTTGGGGCCTTCTGGCATCGGAAAATCAACGCTTTTTGAATTGATAGCAGGGCTGCGCACGCCTACGAAAGGCGCGGTGCAAACCTACGATTCCGTAAAAAAAGCACTCGTTCCTGTTCGCACGGGCATGGTGGGCATGGTGTATCAGTCATACGAACTTTTCCCGTTCCTGACGGTGCGCGGGCAACTCGAACTGGGCGCGAAAAAGGGCGACCTCAATGGCGCGGAAGCAAAGGACAAGGTTGATTTTTATCTCGACCATTTCAGGCTGCGGGCGCACGCCCGCAAGTACCCGAACCAACTTTCCGGCGGGCAGCGCCAGCGCCTCGCCATCGCGCAGCAACTGCTGTGCAGCAATATGTTGCTCCTCATGGACGAGCCTTTTTCCGGCCTCGACCCGCTGCTGAAAAACAGCATCTGCGAACTGATCGCGGAGGTAGCGCAACTGGACGAGCTGATGACGATCCTCATCGTTTCGCACGATATTGAGCCGACGCTTTCCATCGCCGACACGGTGTGGCTGATGGGCCGAACGGCGGACGGCAGCGCAACGATTGTGGAAAACCTGAACCTCATCGAGCGCGGGCTTTGCTGGCGCAAAGACATCCGCGAAGACCGTGCGTTCCGCGAACTGGTGTTCGAGGTGACCAAGCGGTTTGGCAAACTGAGTTAGTTGCTGTCAATTTGTTTGAGCGGCCCCAAATCCCCTTGCATAATTTGCCCATTTTTTAATCTCCCACAGAACCCGCTTTCAAAGGGCTTGCACTACATTTGCACGAATTATTTTAATCCACCTTTCCTGTAATTATTCTCTCTCAATGAAAAAAGGCTTACTCCTTGCGTGGGCGTTCTGTGCCTCCTGTGCGGCATTTGCGCAAGCACCACAAACACTTCCATTCTCTCAAAACTGGTCAAATGCAGGCCTCATCGCGGTTGACGACAACTGGGGAGGGGTGCCGGGCATTCAAGGTCGCCGAGGCGACGGCATCACCGGCGGCACGGGCGTAGACCCGCAAACCTTGCTCGCTGCCGACGACCCGGGCGTGGTGGATGTGAACGCCAACCGCGCCGACCCAAACACCTTCGCTACGGGCGGCACCACCGAATTCGATGGAATCGGCAATCCTGTGGTAGCACTTTCAGGATCCGCCACAGCCGATGCCCCCTACTTGCTCATCGCCATCAACACGAGCGGCAAGAACAACATCTCGGTGACGTACAACGTGCGCGACATTGACGGGTCGGTGGACAATGCCATTCAACAATTGGCGCTGCAATACCGAATCGGCAATGCCGGCGCATTCACCAATATCCCTGCGGGCTATGTCGCTGACGCGACCACTGGCCCAAACCTCGCCATTTTGGTGACTGCCGTGAACGTGATCCTGCCCGCCGCTTGCGACAATAAGGCAGAGGTGCAACTGCGCATCATGACCACCAATGCTGTCGGCAACGACGAGTGGATTGGCATTGACGATATCAGCATCACCGCTCCTTGCGACATCACCAGCGTCGCCTTTGCCAACGTGGGTGCCTGCAATGGCAACGGCACGGGTGACCCGACGGACGATTTTTTTACGGCGGATGTGGTAGTAGATTTTATCAATCCGCCCGCTACGGGCAATCTGCAAATCGAACCGGGCGGCGATGCCATCGGCACTTATTCCATCCCGGTGGCCAATTTGGTGGGCAACAGCCACACGTTCGTGGGGGTACAATTCAAAGCCGACGGCACGCCGACGGTTATAGAAGTGGAGTTTACGATCCCGGCCAACCAATGTGTGCAGACGCAGACCGGCCCTACGGTGCAATCTTGCTCGCCCGTTTGTGACATCACCAGCGTCGCCTTCGCCAATGTGGGCGCCTGCAACGACAACATCTCTTCCGACCCGACAGACGATTTTTTTACGGCGGACGTGGTGGTAGATTTCGTCAACCCGCCCGCTACGGGCAATCTGCAAATAGAACCGGGCGGCGACGCCATCGGCATTTATTCCATCCCGGTAGCCAATTTGATGGGCAACAGCCACACGTTCGTGGGGGTACAATTCAAAGCCGACGGCACGCCGACGGTTGCAGAAGTGGAGTTCACCATCCCGGCCAACCAATGTGTGCAGACGCAGACTGGCCCGACGGTGCAGCCTTGCTCTGCTGCTTGCAATGTGTCTGCTTCCATTGCGGCTACCAACCAATTCTGCGTGTTTCCCGGCGAAGTGCAAGCCACCGGCACAGGGGGCATTTTGCCCTACACTTACCAACTTACCGGCCCCGGCGGCTACGACCAGACCAATACGACCGGCCTGTTCACCGGCTTGGCCGCAGGCTTGTACACCCTCACCGTGAGCGATTCGCACGTGCCCCCTTGCACCTTCACGACGACGGTGAACATCCTGTTCATCCCCGATACGCAAGCTCCGACTTTTAACCAAAACCCATTGCCCGCCAATCTCCTCCTCAGCTGCTCCGACCCAATCCCCGCTGCCGCAACGCTGACTGCGACGGACGATTGCGATGGCCCGGTGCCAGTCAGCTTTAATCAAAACACTACCCCCGGCACTTGCCCGCAAAAATCCGTCATCACCCGCACATGGTCGGCTACCGACGCGGCGGGGAACAACAGGCAGCATACCCAGACCATCACGGTGGAAGACAATACGCCGCCCACGCTGAACGGCCTCCCTGCCGCCAGCATTTCGGTGGAATGCGACGCACCGCTGCCCAGCGCACCCACCGTGACGGCTACTGACCTCTGCGACCCCAGTGTGTCTGTGACGTTCAGCAGCAATACCACACCCGGCACTTGTCCGCAGGAATACACCCTTGCACGCACTTGGTCGGCTACCGATGATTGTGGCAATGCGGCAATTTTCACCCAGACCATCACGGTCACCGACAACACCCCGCCCACATTCAACCAAAGCCCGCTCCCACAGGACATCACGGTTTCTTGCTCGGACATCTCGATGCCGGAAGTGCTGGACGGCACGGACAACTGCGACCCCGGCGTGGCACCGCCCGTGGTTTTTATCAATGAAATCCACTACGACAATGCGGGCACGGACGCGGGCGAATTCATCGAAATCGCCGGAACGGCAGGCGTTGACCTTTCCCAATATCAAATCGTGCTGTACAACGGCACGGGCGGTGCCGTGTACAATGCCATGCCCCTGAGCGGCTTGATTGACAACGAGGCGGGCGGTTTTGGCGCAGTCTCGTTCGCCTACCCGGTCAATGGAATCCAGAACGGTGCGCCAGACGGCATCGTGCTGGCCACGACGAGCGGCATCGTGCTCCAGTTTTTGAGTTACGAAGGCGCGTTCACCGCCGTGGGCGGTGTGGCCAATGGCATACTTTCCACAGACATAGGGGTGTTGGAAGACGGCACCAATGCAGTCGGCACTTCACTCCAACTCACGGGCGCAGGCCAGCAATACGGCGACTTCAGCTGGGTAGGCCCGCTCGCGGCATCGGCTGGTTCTTTGAATGCCGGCCAAGCCCTGAACCCGCTTCCGGGCGTGATTGCGGCCATGTTCAGCCAAATGATCGAGGCGGGTGATTGCAACGGAGAATCCACCATCACGCGGATGTGGGAACTCAGCGACGCTTGCGGCAACGCCATCATGCACACCCAAATCATCACGGTGACCGACACGGACGGCCCGGCGTTTTCGCCGCCACCCCTGCCGATGGACATGAATTTGAGCTGCGAACAACCCGTGCCGCCGGCCCCTACGCTCACCGCCGCCGACCTCTGCGACGTGCCGGGAATGCTGACAGAAAGGGTTTGGATAAATGAAATACACTACGACAACGCGGGCGTGGACGTGGGCGAGTTCATCGAAATCGCCGGAACGGCTGGCATTGACCTTGCCAATTACACCCTCGTGCTTTACAACGGGAATGGCGGCGCGTCGTACAACACGCTCGTGCTTTCGGGCATCGTCCCCAACCAAGCCAACGGCTTTGGCGCCCTGTGTTTCAACTACGGCTCCAACATTATCCAGAACGGTTCGCCCGATGGTGTGGCTTTGGTGCACAATGTGATGGGCGGCATGGTCGTGCAGTTTTTGAGCTACGAAGGGGTGTTCGCCGCAGTGGGCGGCCCTGCCAACGGCATGAACTCTACGGACATCGGGGTTTTGGAAAATGGCACAAACGCCGTCGGCACTTCGCTCTATCTGACGGGCAATGGCGACGAATACGCCGACTTTACTTGGACAGGGCCTTTGCCCGCCTCCAATTGTGGGGTGAACGCGGCCCAGACTTTTATCCCTATGTCCATGGGGCCGGTGGTGACCTTCAGCGAATCGCAAGCACCGGGCACTTGCCCGCAGGAGCGTTCCATCCTGCGCACGTGGACGGCTACCGACAATTGTGGCAACGAAACGGTGCTCAACCAGATCATCAGCATCGTGGACGATACGCCGCCCACCGTGACTTGCCCCGGCAGCATCACCCTCAATTTGGATGCCTTCGGCAATGCTTCGCTTTCCCTGAGCAATATCACATTTTCTTACTCGGACAATTGTGCGCCTACTGCCAGCCTCGTGGTGCTGCCCTTCCCGACGCAGTTTTTTGACTGCGACGATGAGGGCTTGACGCGCAAAGTGACCGTGCGGGTGCAAGACCCTTGCGGCAATGTCGGCTCCTGCACGATTGACGTGGTGGTGGCGCCCTACTCCCGTTGCACACCGGTCATACTCATCACCGACCCTTGTGTTTGCAAAAACAACGCGACGACTTTGACCAACGGCCAATTTGGCGAAACCATAAAAATTGAATCGCTGGCTGGAAAAACTTGGACCATCATTGCCAATACGGGGCTTTTTTCGTCAGCCAGCCCGATACCGCCATCGTCCCCCATTCTGCTCCCCATCGGGACGGCTTTTGTGGAAAACCCTGTGGGGAGCGGCGATTATTTTTTGAGTGGAATCCATGTGGACGCGCAGGGGTATTCCATCACGGTGCGCAGCGAAACAGGCCAAATCCTTAGCATCGGCAACTCCTGCCAATATCCCAACCCGACCATCACGGCCGATTTGAGCGGGCCGTTTTGCCTGTTCTCCGACCCGGTGACGCTGACTGGCACGCCGGGCGACGCGAACATCGTGAGCCAAGGGTTTACGGTCAATGGCATTCCGGCCACGGTCTTTGACCCCTCGCAGGGCCTGGGCCAATACGAAATTGTTTACACCGTGAACGGCGGTGTGCCAAAGGCTTTTGGCCCCAACGACCCCGGCTGCATCCAATCCGTGACCCTCTTTGTGAATGTGCTGGCCACGCCCGCCAACATTGCTTGCAACGACCTCGTGTACATTTCGCTCGACGATGAGACCTGTGCCATGGAATTGACACCCGACATGATTCTGGAAGGCTCGTACGTCTGCTTCGACGACTACATCGTAGAAATTGACCAGACGCTGCCATTTGGAAACGGCCCTTGGCTGCCCGCGTTTGTGGATATGGACGACATCGGCAAGACCTATCAGGTGCGCGTGACGCACCTCGTGAGCGACAACAAGTGTTGGGGCAATATCAAAATCGAGGATAAACTGGCACCCGTGCTGCTTTGCCAGAATTTTTCGGTGCATTGCAACACGCCCGACCTTTCGGCCAATTATCTGTTCGATGTGCTGGACATCCTCGCGGCATTGCCTACCGTGACGGATTGCCAAACTTTCAACCTGACATACACGGACACAGAAACGGAGCGAGATTGTGCATCGGGTTTGACCAAAGTAATCGCCCGAAAATGGGCGGCAGTGGACGCAAGCGGCAACTCTGCCACTTGCAATCAGACCATCGGCCTTATACGCCCGACGCTGGCCGATGTGGTGTGCCCGCCAGACTACGACGGTCTCGACAAGCCCGCATTCCAATGTACGAACAATACCTACCCCACGCCCGACTGGATCGAGGGCCAAGGTCTGCAAGGCTACCCTTGGGTGTTTGGGAGGCCTTCAGGCTGTTCCATCAACTGGGTTTACACAGACCTTCCCATTCCTGTCTGCGACGGCACGTACAAGATCGTGCGCACTTGGAGGATTGTTGACTGGTGCGTCGGGGAGCTCATCTACTGCAATCAGCTCATCAAAATTGTGGACGAACAAGGCCCTGCGATGGTTTGCCCACCCAACACGACCGTATCCGTCGAGCCATTCCAATGCTGCGCCATTGCCAATTTGCCCGATGTGGTCATCCGCGACAACTGCTCGCGCATCAACAACATCGGCGGCATGGTGCAGACATTCGACCCCTTCACCAACCAACTGACGGGGATGTTCCCCATTGGTGGCTCGCTCGAAGATTTTCCTGACAACAACTGGTGGGACAGGGACACGCTGGCCGCGTTCGGCTCCACGCCTTGCCTGCCTATTGGTACGCAGAGGGTGACCTACATCGCCGAGGACAACTGCGGCAATACGAGGTCTTGCACGTTCAGCCTCAAAGTGGAAGACCTCGTGCCGCCGGTGGTCGCCTGCGACGAACTGACGAAGGTGGCGCTCTCTGCCGATGGCATGGCTTTCGTGGACGCCTCGACTTTTGACAACGGTTCTTACGATGTGTGCTCGCCCGTGTTTTTCAAAGCGCGGCGCATGAACTCGAACAGTTGTCAATCGAACGGTCAATTCCAAGACCAAGTGAAGTTCTGTTGTGGGGACATTGGCAAAGTTGTCACCATCGTGCTTCGGGTGTATGACGTGTCCGTTCCCGCAGGCGCGGTGTCAACCACCCTGCAAGAAAACCACGCCAACGACTGCATGGTGGATGTTTTGGTGGAAGAAAAAATAAAACCCTCGTGCCTTGCGCCTGCCCATGTGACGGTAAACTGCGAGAATTTTGACCCCACCCTGTGGGTGTACGGTACGGCGGAAAGCGAGGACAACTGTTGCGTGGACAGCATCGCCAGAACGGTCAACTACGCCCAGTTCGACACAGTGTGCAGCAAGGGCACGATCACGCGGACCTTCCGCGCCGTTGATTGTGCAGGCAACTTCAGCCAGTGCACACAGCGCATCGTGGTGACCTACGACCAAGACTACTTCGTGCGCTTCCCCAACGACGTCATCGTGACCGTCTGCGACGGCACCGGCGTTTACGGCGAGCCGACCTTCTTCGGCGAAGACTGCGAACTGCTGGGCGTTTCCTACGAAGACGAAGTGTTCACCGTGGTGCCCGATGCCTGCCTCAAGATAGAGCGGACCTGGACGGTCATCAACTGGTGCACCTACGACCCGAACGACGGGTGCATAAACGTGCCCAACCCCACGCCGAACACCACGGTGAACCACCCGACGAACCTTCCGGGCGTCGTCGTGTCTCGCTGCGGCATCCAGGCGCCATCGCCGTGGAAGTCCACGATCGTGAAGATCTACCCCTCCGACCCGGCCCCCGGCACGGACTACTGCACGTTCTGGGACAAGGACGCGAACTGCTACAAGTACAAGCAGATCATCAAGATCATAGACAAGGACGC
>JBJXFT010000332.1:0-9092 GCA_046155725.1 Saprospiraceae bacterium | reverse complement strand
TCTTGTCTCCCCTATCCATTTGGAGAGGGGCTGGGGGTGAGGCCGTATTCACGGGCGACGTAGCGGGCGTTCGCATGGCCAATGGCCCGGTGATGCCGCCCTGCCCGCCGCCAGATATTCAGGTGGAAGATTGGCTGGCTTCCATCCAACTGCTGCGCGACTTGTCTTCGGAAAGATTTTTCCTGACGCATTTTGGAGAAATCGGCGACAAAATCCCCCACCTCGACGCGCTCGAAAAACGCTTGCTGAGTTGGGCTGAATGGATGCGCCCGCACGCAGAAGCGAATGCCGCGCCTGAATCGGTAGTGCCTGCTTTTCAAGCATTCGTGAATGCCGAACTGCTGGCGGCAGGCGTGGCAAAGAGGGATTTGGCCCGTTATGAGGCAGCCAACCCCGCCTTCATGTCGGTGGCTGGGCTGATGCGTTATTGGAAGAAGAAAATTTGAAAACGCTAAGCGTTACGCCGCTAAAACCCCTCTTAGCCTTAGTGCCCCTTACTTCCTTAGTGGTTTAAAATACCCCTCACATTGCACCTCGTTTTTTCAAAAAAATGGAGTTTTTATCAAGGTTAGAAAATCAGGAAGTCCTCATTGTGGGCGATGTGATGATTGACCGCTACCTGAGGGGGGCAGTGAGCCGCATTTCGCCGGAGGCACCTGTGCCGGTGGTGCTGCACCGAGACACGGAAGACCGTTTGGGTGGTGCTGCGAATGTCGCGCTGAATGTACAAGCCCTCGGAGGCCGGCCTATTTTGTGCAGCGTGGTGGGCGATGATGAGGATGGGAACAACTTGATCCAAAAAATCCTGCCCGGAAACGACATTGAAACATCCGGCCTGCTCCGCTCGACAACGCGACGCACGACGCTGAAAACCCGGGTGCTCGGCAACAACCAGCAAATGCTCCGCATTGACAGCGAGGACACGCACGACCTTTCGGAACAGGAGACCGATTCGCTTTTGAAAAAGGTGGCAGAACTGCTCGACTCGCGCCCGGTGCAGGTCATCATCTTGCAAGATTACAACAAGGGGGTGCTGACCGAGCGGGTTATCCGGGCCATCGTCGGAGAGGCAAAACGGCGGGAGATTTTTACGGCGGCTGATCCAAAGAAGGCCAATTTTTTTGCCTACGAAGGGGTCGGGCTGTTCAAGCCCAATTTGAAAGAGGTGCGGGAGAGTGTGCCGTTCCCCATTGCAACCGACGAGGAATCTCTGCAAAAAGCCTCCGATTTTCTGCGCGAAAAATTGGGCAACCCATACACCATGCTCACGCTCTCGGAAAAAGGGCTATTTTTGGACGGTGGCACGGGCGGCAAACGCTACCCCACCACGCCCCGGAACATTGCAGACGTGAGCGGCGCGGGCGACACGGTGATAAGCATTGCGGCGATGGCTCTGGCGGCGGGGCTTGATTTGGAAACGGTGGCCTTGCTTTCCAATATGGCGGGCGGGCAGGTGTGCGAATCGCCGGGGGTGGTGTCTGTAGACCGCGCCCTTTTGGAAAAAGAACTGACAAACTCCAACTTGGTGGTTATTTAGCCGCGTCTGGCCAAGCAAAACGCAAAACTTTTCACTTCTAAATCGGTGCCCATGAAGGCTTTCTTTACTTTCTCCGCCACACTCCTCCTTGCTTTTCCGCTCATCGGGCAAAGCAACGACCCGGCCCCCGACACGCTCTTGTTGCACACTTTCGAGGGAATCCTCGACCCTGCCGATACGATGCTCGCCCAACCGAACGGCGATGACATCCATTGGGTGAACTATGACCAAGACAACAAAACGGGGCTTTGCGTCAGCAACGGCGACACTCCAAAAGGCTGGTACTGGGAAAGCGACCTCGGTTTTGTGGACCCCAACATGGCTGACAACTATGCTTTCACCAGTTGCTCTTACCTGCAAGGCGGCAACCCCCAAAACCGAAACTGGCTCATCACAAGTCCCGTCTTTATCCCCGACAGCAGTTACTCGCTTTCTTGGCGCTCGCTCAGTTACTACGGCCCTGACTATATGGACGGCTATCGTGTGCTTGCCTCCATCGGCACCAATTTCCCAGCCGACTTCAACGACACACTTTTCAGCGCGGCGCAAACCATCTTATCGCTCCAAAGCGGCTCGCTCGAACTGAACGACTACCTCTTTTCGGATGGCTATATCCACGCCAACGGCTATACTAAGGAGGATTACTTTTTTGTTGATTTTGAAGGCAATGCTCCCTTCTACCACGGGAAACTGGAGCCGCACCGCGTGAGCCTCGCCGCTTTTGCGGAGCAAACGGTTTACCTCGCTTTCCTCCACGATTCTTACGACGACTTTCAAGTGCAGGTGGACGACATCTTGGTTTCCAACCAAACGGTGTCGGCTCCCGTTCCTGCCAACTTTGTCTATTTCAATGTTTTGCCAAACCCTGTGCGCGAGTTTGCTTTCGTGAATTGGAAAACCGAAACGCCGCAAGCGGGTCGCTTGAGCGTGGCGGACCAATGCGGCAAAGTTGTTTTTGAAAAAAAATTCAATGCCCGCACGGAGGGGCAGGTTTGCCTCGAAGCGCAAGATTTCCCGCCGGGCATTTATTTCTGCAAATTGGAAACGGCCTCGGGGCAAGCCACGAAATTGCTGGTGAAAATTTGATTGCAGTGGGCAGTGGGCAGTGGCAGTGGGCAGTGGCAGTCCGCAGTAGGCGGTGGCAGAGTCGGTGCCGTGCCCACTGCCCACTGTTACTTTCCGTCCAAATATATCATCGGTCGCTCGGCAATATCCTCTGTCACCTCGCTGGGGTAAAGGAATGCCCTGTCGCGGAAAATCTCGCGCAGTTCAGCCGAATCCAAGGCCGTGAGTTTGGAGGCAAATTGCTCCGCCCGCTCAAAACAGAACTGCAAGCGGTCGAGCAGAAACTGCCAATCTTTCACCCAGATAACCGTATCGGTGGGGAGGATTTGGAACAACGACACTTTTTGGTCTTGCCGGAAGCGCGTACTGAGGTTTGGCACGATGCTGAGCGAGGCCAGGTTGCGCTGCGAAAGTTGCGTGGTCGGGTCGAAAGTTCGGATGGTTTCCACCTCGTCGTCAAAGAGTTCGATGCGATACGGGAGTTCGTTGCCGAAAGAAAAAAGGTCAATGATGCCGCCCCGGATGGAGAATTGGCCTGGCTCGAAAACAAAGTCGGCGCGCTCAAAGCCATATTCCACCAGCACCTGAATCACAAAATCGGCATCCAATTTTTCGCCCTTTTTCACCTCTATGCGGCTTTGGTTCAACACTTCTGGCTTCACCACTTTTTCAAACAGGGCTTCGGGGTAAGTCACAATCACGCTGCCGCTTTTTTCTTGAGCCGTCATTTTGCTGATCAACTCCGAACGCTGCAACATCTGCGTGGGGTTCAGGTCATCAAAAAATGCAGGCCGCTTGAACGAATCGGGGAAAAAATAGACGGCTTGCCCGGCCAGCAACCCTTCGAGATCATTGTGGCGGTAAGCGGCTTCTTCTTTGGAGTTGGCGATGAAGAGGTGGCAGCAGTTGGCAGTTGGCAGTTGGCAGTTGGCAGTTGCGGCAATGACAAAAGATTCCTGCGCACCTGTGAGGCCGGTGAGTTTTATCCGAGCAGATTGTGCCTGTTTTTCAAGTATTTGGGCAATTTTCAGCACCGATGGGTGCTTGCGGTAGGCAGCGAGTAGGTGGGAAAGGTTGCTCATAAAACGGGGGGCGAAGGTAGGTTGGCGACTACATTCTTTCCAGCCAAAACTCCGCGCTCGTGCCATCGGCAGTTTCGCGCAAGCCGATTCCTCGCTCGCAGCGTCGTAGCCTACTTGGCGGGCGACACAGAAGCCTGCGCAGCGCATGGTTTCCTGAAAGCAGGCACGAATACCAAGCTTGGGCGAACAAATAACCAGATAACCAGATAACCAAATCACCGGAAAAGAGTCACCGTCCCATTCCGCCATTCCGATTCGCCGTCTTTGAAAAGGATTTCGGCCTCCCACACAAACACTGCGGGGCTGGCCAATTCGCCCTCCATCTTCCCGTCCCAAGCAGCGAGGCCGTCATTGGGCAAAAAATCCGAGCGTTCGTGTACCACGTTCCCCCAGCGGTTCACGATGCGGAACGACTTGACGAGCGAAACATCCTCCCCGCCAAATACGGTAAAAGCCTCATCGCCCCCATCGCCAGAGCCTGGCTTGAAAACATTGGGAACGAACACGAAGCGCTCCTTGCTCACCGCCACCGTTCGGTCGTCCACCGCCTTGCAGCCAGCCGAGTCAATCGCCGTCACCGTGTAGTGGAAGGAGTGAATCGGGGCGTACTGACAGGTATCGCAGAGCATGGGCGCAAGTTCGGCGGGCTTCACCACCACCTGTGCTGCACGGGCAGGTTCGCTGAGCCAATTGGCCGACCAAATTTGGAGGCTGCGGCCCAAATGAACCGAAGTGTCGAGGCCCAAATTCATAAGAAAATCATTCGGTTGCGTCAGTTCAAATGTCGTGTCAGCACGGCAACCGTCGGAACTTTCTATGGCGAGCGTGTGCTGGCCGGGAGCGAGGTAGCGGAAGGTTTGCGCGAATACAAACGCCTCGCCGTCCAGCGAAAAAACATACGGTGTGCGCCCGCCTTCCACCGCCGCCGCGTTGATTTCCCCATCGTCAAATCCGTAACAAGTGATGTTGCGCAAGCGCAAATCCGTGATGTGCGGCGTGTCTGGTTCGGCCACCCGAACAGCCACCGACGACGAACAGCCGTTCTGCCCGTTCGTCACCACGAGCGTGTACGTTCCCGTTTTGTCCACGTCGGGCTTGAGCGTGTTTTTCCCCGAAAGGATGTTGCCCGTGCTGTCCGTAGTCCACACAAAACTAAACCCGACGGAGGCCTGCACCTGTGCTTCCAGCTCGGCGGGCGCGCCCGAACAAGTCAGATGTTGCACCGTGTCAGCCTCAATCGTCGGGCGGTAGGATTCGTCCAGGGTTTCGACCGTGAGCGACGCGCCGCACGGCGGGGTTTGGTTGCAGGAGTTGGCGGCTTGCACACAAATCTGCCCCCCCAAGTCGCCCAGCGTGATATTCACCGCATTGCCGCCTGTGCCAAGCACCGTGACGGGGAGCGGCATCGTGTCAATCATCGCCCCCGGAGGCCCCGACCAGATGTAAGCCCCTGCCCCAAAAACAGGCGGTATTGAAAAGTGCATCGTCGCGCCGGGGCACATTTTTGTAGGCCCCGTCAGTTGGCCGATTTGACCGAGCGGCGGCTCGTACACCGCGTTGTTGGGCGACACGCTCACCGAAAACTCGCACTGGTCGCCCGCAAAACCGTCAATCATCAGGAAATAATTGTGGCCCGGTGCCAGCGATGCGGTGATGCTGACAGGCAAACTGCCACCGTCCAACTCGCCCTTTTCGCAAGCAAGCGGCGCGCCCATGCAGTCTTCGTAGAGCGCGATTTGGAGGCCGTTGCCGTTAGCGCAATTGGAAGGCATCACGGTAAATGTGGCATTGCCCGCGCCCGCGATGAAGCCCATCCATTGGGCGTTCTCGACCGTGCCGCAAAAGTTCGGCACAATGCCCGAGGGGTAGCCCGCAGTCGAACCCGTGTAGCCGTTGAAATTGCAATTGATGCAAGCATTGGCGCAGCTCGTGGCGGGGCTTCCGCCCGCGCAGGCAGGGGCTAATTGTGCGGAGAGTGAAAAGGTTGTCAGAAAAAACCAAAGGAGGAAGAATATGGATTTCATGTAAATCGGTTTGTACCCCGGAACGGTGTTCCGGGAAGATTATGCAAGTTGTTGTGAAAGGTAGCATGGCGCCTTTAGGCCGTCGGGACAAGGGGCGTTCACGCCCCTGATATGCCAGGCTGCGTCGTAAACGACGCATATCCCGACGGCCTAAAGTCCGGGCTACCACTATGAGCCGACCTCACTTCTGCACCACGAGTTTTACCACCTCGGCTTTCCCGGTGGATTTGTCTTCCAAGCGAATGAAATAGGTGGCAGGCGGCAATTGCCGCACATCCAGATATGCCCGGCTCACCCCCGGCTGAATGTGCATCGTTTGTGCCGACACCATTGCGCCGCCGAGGCTGTGCAAAGTGAGCATCGCATCGAAAGCCTTTTCGCTGCGGAACGCGACTTCTGCCCGGACTGTGGCGGGGTTGGGCGACACCGTGAGCGATTGTTTTTCAATGGGCGAATCCCAAATGCCCACCGTGCCGCCGATGTAGCAATCAGGGCTGACCACGAAAGCCGAATCCAAGAGCGGCATCTTGGCGTAGCCCTCGAACATGGTGGCGGTCAGCACCTCGTTGCTCGCGCCGAGCCAGTCTTGCAGCAGCGTAGTGAACACCTGCCGGTAGTCAAATTGCATCCCCTGCAACTGATTGTCGCCCGTCAGGTTGGCAAGGTCCACGTTCGTGCCGTTCACGCCCGCTTGGATGGTTTTTCCAAAAATCATCATCGGCGCGAGCGTGCCGTGGTCGGTGCCAGCCGAGCCGTTTTCCTTGGCACATCGGCCAAATTCGGAGAAGGTGCAGGCGGCCACTTGTTCGCCCAAGCCCATGGCCTCCAAGTCGTTGAAGAAAAATTTGACGGAATCGGAAAGGTTGCGCAGCAAATCGGCGTGGCCGCCCAGCGTCACGATACCCTCCGGCGCGAGCTGGTCGCCGTGCGTGTCGAAGCCGCCCATGTTGCAGAGGTAAATCTTGGTTTTGCAGCCACCTTTGATGAGCCGTGCAATGGTTTTCAATTGATAAGCCAGCGTCGTCTGCGGGTAGTTCGTGATGGCGTTCGAGCCCGCGTTGAACGCCTGCGTGATGTACACCGAGTATTCGTCCACGGCCTTTTCCACGCCCATGATGTAGGCCAGTTCGTCGCCGTATTCCGAGTCCGGCACATTGGGCAAGGGCGCGCCGCCGATGGTTTGCACCAGCGAGTAAAAACCCGCCGGGTCTTGGCCGTAGAGGTTGATGACGTTCTGGTGTTCCGTCTCCGAGTGGAAGCCAAGCGAAGGGTTCGGGTCGCCGACTTGAATGCCGAGCGGGTAGACTTTGTCGGGCGGAATGGGCGCGCCCAGCACATCGGGGTACATCGCTTGCAAAGCCCGCGCCATCCAGCCAGAGCGGAGGTTGAACTTCTCTGGCGTACCGTCGCCGCCGCTCATCCACAGGTCGGTGCTTTTGAAGTGCGAGCCGTTCAGCCCCTCGTAACCAACGCCTTGCACCACGCTGAGCCAGCCCTTGTCGTACATTTCTTTCATGCTGGTCATCACCGGGTGCAGGCCCACTTGATCTGCCGAGGGTAGCGTGTTGTCCAATTTGATGAACTTTTCTGGCCCGGTTTCGGGTATTTTGATGATGGGCCGCAATGCTGCATAATCGTCGTATTGCGCGATGGGGATGATGGTGTTCACCCCGTCGTTGCCGCCTTTGAGTTGAATCAAAATCAGCACGCGGTCTTCCACCCCGTCGCAAGTGTTCAGGATTTGGGCAATTTTGGAATTGGAAAAAGGCCGCATCGGAAAGCCGTTCACCACAAAGGGGGACACGCCTGCGGCAGGAAATATTTTGAGAAAATTTCGTCTTTTCATGTTGTAAAAATTGAATCGGTTTGGATTGCTCGGCTGTATGGCGGAAAGGTATTCCGCCTCACACCCCGGAAAACCTTTCCGGGTTACATCACTTGGTATTCTGGTGCGTAGAGAATGGCGTTCACCAATCTGCCGAGCGGGATTTTTACCTCCGAGTCATCGCCCGTGTCGAGGTAATTCTGCCACTCGTAAGTCCAATCTGCCGGAGGCAGTTGGTCGAGGAAAACCGTGACGAGGAAGTGCGTGAATCGGTCGTTGTCAGACTCCTCTGGGAAAAGGTAGTAGAGCAATTCCTGCACAATGACATAAGAATCCATCGGGTCAGAAATGGTGCCGCTGTCGCGTAGCCATGCAGCAATGTCGAGTTGGGTGCCGATGGAATCATTCGAGCCGCTGCCCCAAGCGTGGGTGCCCGTGAGCAGCACTTGCGGGAGTTTGTACCGCTGTACGATGGTGGCCGAGTTGAAAAACTGACGGTTGAGCACCGGGTCTTGGTAGTAGCCCGAATAGCCCGCTACGTCTTGCGGGTAAAACAAATCCATGCCCGCGCGGGCAAGCATCCGCTCCAGCACCGCCGCGCTGTAAAAATCCGAGTAGTGCTTGGCGTTTTCCGTCACCGGGTCGGGGATGGGCAATTGGAAAAACGTGAGGGCTTGCAGCGAGAGGTCGAGCGGGCTTTTGATGAGCGCGCCCACGATTTCGTCAGCGTTGTTCGAGTCGTCCACATCGAAGAAATGCTCGCTTTGCAGGAGTCGTTCGAGGACGGGTTTTATCTCAAAATCGCTGTCCACGAGCAGTTGCGCCAAGGGCGCGATGATCTCGTCCTCCACATCTTGCGGAATGTTGCGCGTCACGAAAAAGTGATAGAGCCTGCGGCAAAAATTCTTGCTGCCCTCTGGCTGTGCGAACACCAAATCCACAAACGAGTTGAGTTCGGCCACCATGCCCGCCGCGTCTTGGGTAGGGGCATTGATGGTCGTGCCGCCGAATCGCGGGCTGAAAATTTTGGGGTCAAAGTCATGGCTCTGCGGATAGGCTTTCCCTGCAGGAATGGTCGTTTCCACGTCCGTGTTTTGATGGCGTTGGGCGTGGTTGAAGCCCGTAAAAACCCGCGCCGCCTGTACCACGTCATCTTCGGTGAAGGTCGTGTAGTCGCCCGGCCCGGCAGGCTGCCCGCGCCCCACGGTGAAGAGTTCAAAAAACTCGCGGGAGAAGTTTTCGTTGGGGTTTTGGGCAAAATTCTGGTCGTTGTCTACATATCGGAGCATACAGTTGTCTGTGACCATTTTCGTGACCAACTTTTTCAAGTTGCCAAGGCTTCCCCAGCGCAGCAGCGAGAGGTAGTCAAAGAATTCCATGCTGCTGCCGCTCTCCGCGTCCACGGCGAGGAACTGGTGAAAGAACAAAGCCATGCGGTGCGAGGTGCCGGGGTCGTGCAGCGCTTCGTTCACCCACCAGCCCATCACGAATCGGGTCAAATCCTTGTCGTCGGCAGGGAGGGTGGAGTCGGGCGGCTGCGGCGGGTTCACCCAAGTGAC
>JBJXFT010000327.1:0-6127 GCA_046155725.1 Saprospiraceae bacterium | reverse complement strand
GTGCTCTTGGCAGCGTTCCAAAAAGGATTGCTGGCAGAAGAGCCGCCGGGGAAACTGACCAAACCATTGTCAGCATTGGTAGTGACGAATTCAGCACCGCTGGCAACAAGCGCCGTCGCATCTGCATACGAAGCCTGACGCAGGTAAATCTTCAGCAGCAGCGTATTTGCAAATTTGGCCCAATGCGCCATGTCGCCTCCATATAGCAGATCGTCGGTGCCAGGATGTGCCTCCAAGGCGCCCGCTGTGATCAAGTCGAGGGCATCCAAGATTTCTACTTCCAAAGCCGGATAAATGACCGTCTCGGCATCGTCATACTGAGGGTGCAAGATGGAGCCATCGGCGATATCGCCTTTCAAAGCTTGGGTGTAGGGAATGTCGCCAAAGAGATCAACCAAGACCTGAAAGTTGTAGGCTTTCATGATTTTCGCGATAGCGATGTAGTTGCTGTTGGTTGAGTTCTTGATAATGAAATCAAGATTGACGCCGCTTCTCATCAAGCGCGTGAAGACCTCGTTGCCTTCGGAAGAAGCCAGCTTGTGCTGGTCTGGATCGCCCAAGGATACACCAGGGCCGCCCGTGTAGTACTGCGACCACACGCTGACAGCAGGGTAAATGCGCTGGCCAATGCCAATTGCGGTTTGCAACTGAGCTGCGCTGAGCTGCAAGTCAACCCGGGATGTGGTGGACTGGTTGGGGTCAACGTTGACATCCAGATAATCCTTGCAAGCAGTGAAGGACAATCCCATGCCAACTATCAAGAGGAGGAGGAACTTGAATTTATGCGTATTCATCATGCAATTTTTTTAAAATTTAGAAATTGAGTTTGATCTCCGCGCCGAAGCTTCTGGAAGTGGGCGTAGTGGTGGTCTCAATGCCTACGGCATCGGAAGCACCGCCGACTCCACCAACTTCTGGGTCTGCGAACGTGTTCTCTTTTGCCACCCAGTACTTCAGGTTTTTGGCAAAAACACCGATTGTGATCCCTTTGAAAGCACCTAAGCGCGAGACCGGCAGAGAATATGCAATCGCTAATTCGCGCAATTTCAGGTAAGATGCATCCAACAAGTTGGCGCTGGCAGGCAATGACCTGAAATAAGCATACGCTTGGGTCTCTGTTGTATTGGGATTGCCCCCTTCTATCGCACTGTTTTCTACGATGAATGACTCGCGATTGTTGAGCAGGGTGCTGATGGCGGTGCCGTTGAATTCCGTGCTCAGTTTGGTGCCAGAGAAGAACAAGCCACCTTTGCGGCCATCCAACAAGGCGCGGATAGACAATCGCTTGAAGAGTTTGATTTCAGTACCCAGCGAGGCAATGAAGTCAGGCTGGTAGTCGCCCAAATATTGCAGGTCCTGGCTTTGCTTTGGGTTGCCACTGGCATCCACCACGATCTGCCCCCGGTCGTTGTACTCATAACCGGTTCCTTTGAAAGTACCGAAAGGCTTGCCTTCCGCAGCCACCAAGTTCAGCGAACCGTGGCCAGCAAAGTGAACCAGATTCGTGTAGATATTCAGTTCATCCGTGCTGACATCATTCTCGATGATCTCTTCCACAATGTTCTCGTTGGTCGCCCAAGAGCCGTACAGGTTCCAATCAATCACGCGGTTCCTGACAGGAGTGAGGCGGAAAGAAAGTTCGTGGCCTTTGTTGGTCATGCGACCGATGTTCAAAGGCACCACGGCGTAGCCAGAAGACCATGGGATGTTCACATCCACGATTTGATTCTTCGAGTTGATGCTGTAGTAGGTGTACTCTATGCCAATCCTGCTGTCGAAAAACTCAAGGTCAACACCTACTTCCGAGGTGATCGAAAGTTCGGGCTTCAGGTCTGGGTTGCCGATGGTGTTCAATTTCTGAGCGCCCGGAATCTCGTTGAAAGGGAAGCGAACTTGATAGTCGTCGCCCAAGTCCAACAACAGTGGGTTCAGGCCATAATACGAATCCAAACGGTACAGCGGAGCGTCTTTGCCCGCGGTGCCGATGCCTGCCCGGAATTTTACGAAATTGAGCGGCCCGGCATCAAATGAAGCCAAATTGGTAGGCACCACCGAGATGCCGCCACCTTGGTAGAAGAAGTCTCTTTTGCCTGTGGGCAGCGTGGACGACCAGTCGTTGCGCGCGGAGTATTCGGCGAACAGCCAATTGCGGAAACCCAACGAAGCATTGCCATACACGCCCATCAAGCGATAAAGGCTGGACGTAGCGGCGGAGCGCGGTGTTTGTGCGGAGTTGGTCATGTCATAGAACCCTGGGATGACCAAGCCGCCGACCGTGGTGCCCGCTACGTTGCGAATGGCGCGATCAAGCGAGTTGAAGCCCACAGTTGCGGACAGTTTGAAATCCTCGTTGAGCGGGCGCGCATAGTTGGCGATGATGTCGTACAGCATGTCAATGTTCCGGCCTGTGCTCTCTTTGTAAGAACCCAAGCTGAAAGTGCTTCCGCCCCTGCCTCCGTCCACCAACTCGCCATCAGAATAGGACAGTGCCGAGACATACTCGAACTTAGGCCCTTTTTCAGTCACGTTGCTGGTGAAGAAGTTGGTGCTGACCCTACCAGTAATGGACAGGTCGCGGATTGGCGAGAAAGTCAGCGAGACGTTGGACACGATGTTGTCCACTGAGTTGCGCACGTCCTGTTCTCCCAGAATGAAGAACGGGTTGATAGAGTATTGCCCGTAGAACCCTCTGAAATCATGGTAGGGGCTGTTGTAGTCGCGCAATTCCTGTATTGGAATATTGGACGGTGTCTGTGTCAGGAAAGCCATGGCCGGAGTGCCGGAAGAGTAGCCGAAAGGATAGCCGCCCTCAGTGGCGCCGCGCTGATTGCTTTTGGAATAGTTCAGCGAGAAATCGGAACGGAGTTTCGGCGACAATTGCGCGCCTACATTCAACTGGAGGTTGTGCTTATCCAATTTCGTGTTTTCCACGATCCCTTCCACATTGAAGTTGGTGTAAGAGACATAGTAGGTGAGCTTGTCCGAACCGCCGTTGATGGAGACGTTGTTGCGGAAGGTGTTGCCGATGTTGAAGAAGTTCTGCAGGTTGTTTTTTACCGCGCTGTACGGTCTGACCAACTGTTCGACTTTCCCGTTGGTAAGCGGCAGCAACTCGCCGTGTTCGCCCACTGGCACGGAAGTCCAAGGGATCAATTGGCCGTCAAACTCCGGCCCCCAAGCAAAGTTTTCGCCCGTGTAAATCGAGGTAGGGCCACCGCAACCCCCGCAAGAAGCATAGCCAGAGCCATATTGCTGTTGAGGCTTGAAGAGGAGATAAGCTTCCTCGGCACTGTAAGATGAAGTGACGCTGACGTTGGCGCCTTCACTTTTTTTGCCCTTCTTGGTAGTGATCAGGATCACACCCGAACCGCCGCGCGAGCCGTACAAAGTAGTGGCAGCAGGGCCTTTCAGCACCGTGATCGTCTCTACGTCGTCCGGGTTGATGTCATTGCCCCGGTTTCCGAAATCAACGTAGTTGTCGCGGTCGCCTGCTTTACCCGTGCCACCGCCACCTGAAGCGCTGGAGTTGTTGAGCGGCACCCCGTCCACCACGATCAAAGCATTGTTGCCTTGGGTCAAGGAGGTTTCGGCGCGCAGCACCACGCGGGTAGAAGCGCCCACGGCGCCCGAAGCCGAGCCAATTTTTACGCCGGCTACTTTGCCTTGCAAAGCATTCAGCGCACTTCTGTTGGCCACAGAATTGAGGGCTTCGGAGTCGACCGTTTGGTTGGCATACACCACGTCACTCTTGTTCCGGGTTAGGCCAGTGGCTGTGATGACCACTTCGCCGAGGCTTTTGCCCGCTGCCAGCGTGGCATCCATGGTGTTGGAGGCTCCGATGGCAAGTTCCATGGTTTGGTAGCCCGTGTAGGCTACTACCAAAGCGGTAGCACCGCTTGGAACTTCGATGGAGTACTTGCCCATGGCATCGGTACGTGTACCAATCGAAGCGCCTTTTACCGAAACGGCAGCTCCGATGAGCGTTTCTCCGTCATCACCGGAGACAACACCCGTAATGGTGCGCTGAGCCAAAGCCGAAGCCATGGCGACCCCCACCAAAAATAGGGTTGTGAGTAATTGCTTCATACAAAAGAAAGTGTTGGTTAGAAAATGATGTTAGAATATTGAGACCAATATTTTCGAGCATTGAACCTTCAAAAAACCCCTGATTTTAACCCCTGAAAAAAGGCAAAAAACTAAGGCAACCGAAGATTAAAGGGTGGAAAAAAACCTGTTCCACCCGCCCACATTTAGTGGGGCTGTTTTTAAAAACGACCTGATTTTGTCAAAAATGCGCAAAATTTGCTCTAACGCGATTCTTTGAACACGTCAAAGATACAAAACACTTGAATTCAAAAAAAAATAAAAAATTAACCCTCGGTGGAGGATTTGGGCAGATGTGGTAGCAGGGGCAATGCTTTGGCTTGGTGGCTAAGAGCCTATCCGAAACCCTCTCACCAGCTGCCGGAGCCACGTTTACTAAACCTCCAAGGTTTAGTAAACGTAACCTCCAAGGTTTAGTAAACGTGGCTCACACTTGGGCCAACAGCCACTCCTTTTCGGCAAGCGGCTTGGCCTGCTCCACCGCTTCGCGGAATGCTTGTTTCTCCTTTTTTTCCAAGGGGTTTATCTCGATAAGCCTGCGCACAAACTGCACGAGGCTCAGGTAGTTCTCCCGGTGGTAGCCCATCACTTTTTTCCGGCGGATAAATGCTGCGATGGCTTGCAGGTGCGATTCGAGCAAGTCGTACTCATCGGTCTCGTAGTAGATTTTCAACTGGATGGTCTTGGCCGCCAGCGCGAGCATTGTCTCTTTGTACTCCGCTCGTTGGAGGAGCTGGAGGGCTGCACCAAAATTCCTTTTTTGATATTCCAGCCGCGCCATGTTGAACGAAAAAAGGCTGTCGCGGTGGGCAGGCTCCAAGTGCTTCCGGTGGTTTTTGATCAATTCCTCTACCCACTCGAACTCGCGCACGACGAGGCCGATGGTGGCGGCATTCAGGTAGGTAAACCGCGACAACAGCCCCTCTGAGAGGAAATAATTTTTGTCAAAACCAATTTTGTAAAGGTCGAACTGGTCGCGCAAAAAAGCGTGGTCGCCCTCATTGTAGCGGCGGGTGCAAAAATTGATGGCGAGGATGTAAAGGTCGCGCAGCTCGTCGGGCGGGAAAAGCGCGTCGTGGCGGAGCAGGTCTTTTTTGAAAGATTGAAAATGCTCGCTTTCGGCTGGCTTTGTCAAGGCCAGGTAGCAATTGTGGTAAATCGAAACGGCTGGCAGGTGCCGGTGCTTTTCGGCAAAAGGCAGTATTTGGTTTAAAAAACCAAAATCGCAAGCGGCGTTGTAGCGGGCTTGGTGGGCGAGCAGGAAACAGCCCTGCCAGAGTTTGCGCGACAGCGCGGCAGCGTCCAAATGATCTGAAAGAGCCTGCAAATCGGCCTCCCCCGCTTGCGGCGTATCGAGCGTGGCGCGGTACTTCTCTTCTTCAAATTTGTAGAAATCGTAGTGGTACTCGGCGTTGCGCCAGTCGCGGCGTTCGAGCGCGGCGCTGCCATTGTGCCAAGCCGAGTTGGCGTGGGCGGGCAGGTTTTTGGCCTTCAAAATTTTGCTCAGCCGCAGGTGGTAGGCCGCCTTGTCGTCCAGAAAATCGCGCACGGCAAGGTACTTTTCGGTGGTTTGCAGCAGGGCAGTCATCGCCATGCGCACCCGGTGGTCATCAAATTTTTCCTTGTCAAAAATCTGGCGGAACGCTTGGTCTTTGCCCGGCAAGGGCTTCCCAGCCAGTACGGTTTTGCTGAGCAGGCGCAGCAGGGCGGCAGCCTCCGGCCTTGGGTTGAAGAACGGCGTGGCGGCGAATTTTGCCAGTTCGCGGAGTTCTTCTTTCGAGAATGTGAGGAGCAGTTGGGCGAGTTTGCTTTTTTCCATCTTACTTTTCTTGCTGGCATTCCGAGCGCAGGGCTTTCCTATAAAAACCAGAACTGACCAAGAATAAGTCAGCACCCCCCCCCGCTGTTGGATGGCAACGTATCGAAAAATGAACTTACTTCCACCCATCACAAATCTGTCATCCCGACGATAGGAGGGAACTGGCTAAGCAAATGACGGAAACATCCACTCCGCTCTTGGGCA
>JBJXFT010000316.1:0-7640 GCA_046155725.1 Saprospiraceae bacterium | reverse complement strand
CCAAAGTTGGTTGAGGCTCGGAGTGGCTGCGCCCAAAACGTTGAGGGTATGGATAGCCAACCCAGACAAACTCATGGATTCCAACTTCATTTCTGAAGTGTTGGGGTAATCGAGCCAAATGGCCTTGTCGGTATCCTTTTTGGAGCGGGTCTCCAACAGCCAAGTGATGCCTCTTGAAATGGCTTTGTTCATGGTTTCTTTTGTAGCCGGCGACAGAGAAGGGTCATTGATATTCCCGTGTATGGCCAACAAAACCAAACAAGTGGCGTAGGTGGAACCATATTCTTTCAACTTCGGGTCAATTCTGACAATGCTCCACGAGCCGTCCACCATTTGGCTGGTGATGAAAAATTGCATCGGGTCGCAGGGCAACTTATTGATCGCACCAAGCCTGCCGAGCGTGCCGACGGCCCAAGCACTGGCGCGATAATCGTCGTATTGCTTGATTTCTGGCCAGTTGCAGCCTTTTAGCCTCACCTCCCTCGTCACAACTTCAAGGTAAGCAGCCTCACTGGCGGTTGGCGCGGCATTGGGGTCGAGCAAAGCAGTAATGAGTTGCGAGGATACCCAACTTTTGTAGGTATTCGTGTCTTTGCCGATTTGGCGGGCATCCATCGCCTCAATAGCCGAGTGCAGATCGTTTACTTTCGCATCGAAGCTTGCTTGGCCCAGCACGATCGCCTCTCCTTTCGTGTCGGTCAAGGTGTTGTACACAATGCTCAGGTATTGGCGGTTGAAAAACGCCACGGCGCAAATCAACAACCCTACGACCAGCCAAAAACGCCGCGATGTCAAAAGGCGGCGCACCAAATTCCTGGAAAGCCCTTTGATGGAATTGTCAGGCGCTTCGTGTAGGATGCGCTCCACGCCGATGGAGATTTGGAGCAAGGAATCTACGATGTTGCTCTTTTCTTTATTGAACTCTTCTGAGGACAGCATACCGCGCTGGCGGTTGGCCACCAACTCGAAAAAGCGGGACGACAAGAGGATAATCCCATTTTCGATGTTTTCCCGTTCGTCCGTTTTGGGCAGCCCGTCCATCAGATTTCGCAGCTGGTGAATGCCCACTTCGATTCGATTTTCGGACAATTTTTTCTTTACATCGTGCAGTTCGTGTAGCAAGGACTTCATAGGAGGAATGACCGATTCGTTGGTTTTAAAAAAATTTGTTCAGAGCTTTTGGTGGATTAAAAATCAAGCCTCCTCTTTCAAAAAAATAAGGAGCGAAATTCCGAAGCAAGCCGTCAGGTTATATGCCGTGGGCAGTGCGTTCCATTTTGACTGCCACATCAAAAACCATTCGCCGCCAACGGCTATAAAAATGCCAAGCCATGTGACGATGCCGGCCAAAACCCCATAAGTTGACAAGGCTTTGGCTGTGCGGAAAATGGCGTATTCTGCCCTCCGGGCGCGCCACATACGCCAAGCACCGAGCATACAAAGCACGCCCCCCAAGGTCTCGAGGGCGATAATAATGAGATAAAAAAGGTGCAAAATCAATGGCTGGCTGACGGAGCGCCATTGTTCCCCGGTGGAGAACACGGTGGTCATGTCGGCAACATTGCGCACAAAATCGTAGTTCGCGCCATACACTTTGAGGTTGTTGAAAACGATGAGCAACAAATAGGTGGCGAGCAAAAAAGACAAAGTGATTTGAACGGTACGAAGGGGACGGGGGTCAGAAAGCATGGGCAAAAGAGTAGTTTAGAGTTTATGCTTCGCGATGTGTTTAAGGTAGCGGATTATCTCCAAAAACTCGGAGTCTGACAAAGTGTTGGCAGGAGGCATCTTGGAATTGTACCGATAGGAAGTCGGGCTTTTGGCAAAAGCAATGATGTCCTCGTCGCGCCAATATTCGGTAATGTTTTTGGGAATGTTGAATTCTGGCCCCATCGTTCCTCCGATCTTGTTCACCGCATGGCACTTCATGCAGTTATCCCGAAACAGCGTGAACCCTTTTTCCAATTCTGCTGCGCCAAAAGGATACGCTTCTTTAAAATTGGCACTGCCCGAAACGATACGGATGGCGGTAAGGCCGTAGGGAAGCACATAGCTTTCGTCGCCTTTGGGGATGTCGGCCCAAGCCAAGTAGTATGGGTCGAATTTCTCCGCCAAAGAGTCCAACCAATTTTTGCCCTTTGGCGCAGAAAGGTCGCGCAAAGCAATCAAGCCCTTTTTGGGGCCAAGGACTTTGGCCAAGTCCATCGTCGGCGCGTAGCCGTCTGTGCACTCGAACACGACCACAGCGCCCGTCGTGTCAAAACGCTCCCTGGCCAATGCTTCTTGGATAAGGGTTTGCAGGCTGAAACCCACGAATTTCTTGCTGGTCTTGAAATAATGGTCATACTGGACAGCCATCACACTATCGGGCGGCAGTGCTTTTTGGCTAAAAAGGGCGCGAAGGTCAATGAACAAACCTTCCGACGTGCTGTCGGCCAAGGCACTCGATTCCGGCTTGGCATCTGACGCTTGCCTTTGGCTGTTGTCGCAAGCAGCAATGAGTAGGATGAAAAAGAGCAGTAGCCTCATTTGAAAAAACATTAGGTGCTGATTTTATCGGTTTCAATCTTGGTGATGCTGTCGTCGGCGCGCGAGTAGATGTAAGTTTCAGGGCCAGAAATATTTGCCACTTTGAATTCCTTTTTTGCCCGTTCCCAGAATTCCGCGTCTTCGGCGTAGTAAATAATGTTGTAGCCCTTGAGTTTGAAATAGACCGCCCTTTTGCCAAAAAAAGTAGGGCCTACCACGCAATCGCGAATATTGATGAGTTGGCCTGGTCGGTAATAGTCAGCCAAAAAAATCTCCTCTTCCAATTCGATGCCGCCTTGTATCAAATCAACTTCTGGGTGTTGGAGCATATAGTCCAAGCGCGACTGGATATGGTTGGGCTTGTACACGTCGTCGCTGTCAATGAAAGTGATGTATTGCCCGAAAGAAGCCATGATGCCGACGTTGCGCGAGAGTGCCAGCTTCTTGTTGCGGTGCTTCATGTAGCGGATGTTCGGATGCTGCTGGAGGAATGCGTCCACGATTTGGAAAGTGTCGTCCTTGCTGCCGTCGTCCACCACCAGAAGTTCCCAATCCTGATTGGTCTGGGCAAGCACACTTTCGATACAACGCTGGAGATATTTGGCCCGGTTGTAGGTACACAGCAGAATGGTGACAAGTGGTTTTGCGTCAAATGTAAGGGTGTTCATTCGTGTTGATTTTTTTGGGCAAAAATATCTCATTGGTTTGCAAAGCAAAATGTTTTTTGAAGCCATGCGGGCAGTTCCCGCCTATTTATCGTGTCCCAATTCCTCCGTATTGTCCCCTTTGGCTCCATTCGCCCAATCCCTCAAAAAGCATTTTGTGCCACCCGAAAAAGAATCCAACTGCTCACGCCCATCAGGATAAACCCGGCAAAGCGCACGATTTTTTCCGGCACGCCGGGTTTTAGCCTTCGGCCAATTTGGTGCGCCAAAAGAGCCTTGGAAAGGTCGGTGGCGAACAGGGCAATCAACGCCGCCGCCATAAAAACCCGCACATAGTTTTCGCTGCCGCCAGGTGCCTCAGCCCTCGCTGCGGTAGCCACGCCCAGCCAAAAAAGCCAGTTGGAAGGGTTGGTCATGTTGATCGAGAAACCTTGGAAGAAGGCGTATCGGCGTTTGGCGAGGGGCTTGTTTTCCTCCATTTGGCCTTCAAAATTCCGCTTGCGCGGCCAAACCGCCGAAAGCCCAAAGCCAAACAAGAGCAAGCCACAAGCCAGCCCAAACCAACTCTGGAACAAACCCTCGCTCGTGATGGCAGCCAGCCTCCCCGCGCCCCACCAACTGGCCAACACCAGCAACAGATCGCTCGTGAACGCCCCTGCCACCAATGCCACTCCTTGCCGCATCCCGTGGGTCAGCGTGGTGCGGATGTTCATAAAAAAAAGCGGCCCGATGAGCAGCCCGTAGGCCAGCCCGGAGAGCAGCCCTTTCAAAATTGGCTCCATAGAAGAGGGTGAGAGGGGTGAGACGGTGAGAGAGAGTGAGAGGGGTGAGAATGTCTGAATGGGGAAAATTTGTCTGCGAAACACAAAGCCCTTTCTACTTTCGCAGGGCAAAACTACTATGGTTCGCGGGTTTTGAAGGTTTCTGGTCTGAACTAAACTTCCAACCTTCTCCTCCCAATGCTTTCGAACCTGTCCTTTTCACCGTTCACCAAACCGGTTTTCTTTACAAGATGAAAAACCTTCTCTTTTCGTTCCTCGCGCTTTGCGCGCTCCTTTGCAGCCTCGGCTGTCCGCCGCCACCGCCGCCGGCAATCAAATTTGGCCTTGACAAGCCTTTTTCCCTTAAGATGGGCCAAACGGGCGAATCCTCCGACGTGCAAGGGTTTGCCATCACGTTTGAAAAAGTTGCCGCCGACAGCCGTTGCCCACAAGGCGTGAAGTGCGTCACGGCTGGCCAAGCCGATGTAGTGGTCACGCTGAACAAAGCCGGAGAATCCGAAACCCTCACCCTGCCATTCACCTTGACCAACGGCACCACCAACGTCACCGATTTCAAAGGCCATACGGTGCGGGTAGTGGGCGTGATTCCGTTCAAAATCAAAGACACCGTAATCAAACCAGAGGAGTACATCATCACGCTGATGGTGACGGAAACCCCGCCGCTCCTGCCGCCGCCGCCGCTGCCCAAGTTTGGGGAAGACTTTACGCTGGCAATGGGCGAGAGCGAAGCCTTCGATGAGTTGGGCAAACTTATTGCTGAGATCCGCTTCGATTCGGTGGCGGGCGACAGCCGTTGCGCCGAAGGGGTGCAGTGCATCTGGGCGGGCCGTGCCGATTGTGTGTTTTCGCTGATGACTGACGGTTCTACCCAACAAGTCACGCTTTCCACCGGCGACCTGAGCAAAGGCGGAAAAGGCGAAACCAAAATCGGAGCGTACACCTTGAAAATCAAAGCCGTTGAGCCGTCGCCGAAACAGGGGACACCGATTTACCCAAAGGATTACAAAGCGACTTTGGTGCTGACGAAATAGGTTTTTTGCAGGCTGCCCACTTTACATCAGGCTAAAAGGAACCGTCAAATTCTACGCCTGAAAAAAGCCGTCAACTGCTGCGTGAAAGCCTGTTGACCATGCGGAGGTGGCCTGCCAGACGGGGTACTCGTCGCCGGGGTACTTCGCTACGGCCTTCCGGGGCAAGTACGGCTGCCCGCCGAGCGAGTGGCGAGAAAGGAGCAAAACGCCCAGTGCCAAACCCGCCACACGATGCTACGTTTCCCGGAAATTTACGAAGCGCACAAAAACTTGGTCTTCAACCTCTGCCTCCACTACCTGCAACACCGGCAAGAGGCTGAGGAGGCCACCCAAGACGTGTTCGTGAAAGCACACGCCAAACTGCCTTCCTTCGAGGGAAAATCCAGCATGAAAACCTGGATTTACCGCATCGCGGTGAACCACTGCCTCGATGTGCTGAGGGCCAGAAAGCGGCAGAAACGCTTCGCTTTTGTCCAATCTATTTTTACTGGAAAAAACGAGACGGCCCACGACCCGCCCGATTTCGACCACCCAGGTGTGCAACTCGAAGACCGAGAAGCACTGGAAAATCTTTTTCAAAAAATAAACCAACTGCCTGAGAATCAGCGCACGGCTCTCATCCTGAAATACTTGGACGACCTGCCGCAGCGGGAAATCGCCGACATCATGGGCCTTTCCGAGAAGGCGGTAGAGTCGCTGCTGCAACGGGCGAAGCAGGGGCTGGGGAAGAAGTTAGGGGGCGGCGAAGGATTCTGACTCAAACACCGTCCAATCAAAAAACTCGAACAACATGGAAGAACTCGAACTGCTCAAAAAAGTAGGCAAGGTGGACGCGCCGCCTTTTTTGCTCACCCGCATACAGGCCAAAATCCGGTCGGGCGAGGCCGAGCGGCTGCCCCTCGCGTGGGGCTGGGCAGGCGGCTTGGCCTTCGGCCTGCTCCTGCTGCTCAATGTGCTGGCAGTCGGTCGCCCCCAAGAAACCGCCCCAGCCAAAAGCCTCGCCCAGCAATTGCAGATGACTCAAACCGAACAACTCTATGCTGACCAAAACTAATTTTTGGCGCACCGCAGCCCTTGCTTTGCTGCTGCTCAACGGCTGCCTTCTGGCATTCTTCCTGACTCGGCCCCGCCCGCCGCGAGAGGGCGGCCCGCAAAAAATCATCGTCGAGCGTCTGCACTTCGATGCGGCACAAATCGGTGCTTACGAACAACTTATGCAGCAGCACCGCAGCGAGGTACAGACCAAAAGGCGCGAGGTGCAGGCGGCCAAGCAGCAACTCTACGGCCTTTTGCAGGGCAGCGATTTTTCCAAAAAAGACTCGCTGGCCCGCCGCGTGGGGCAGTTGCAAGTGGACATCGAGAATGTCCATTTCAGCCATTTCCAAGACATCAAAAGCCTGTGCAAGAGCGACCAAATCGAAAACTTCAATGCCCTGACAGGGGAGTTGTCACAGTTTTTTGCCCCGCCGGGCAGGAGACAGAACTAAGGGAACGATGAACTATAAACGACCCGCGCCCCTTGACTTGTCGTGTCGCAACGAAGTGGAGACATGACAATTGCACCGCAAAAGGAAGCGTCCAGTTTTTATAGAAAAGCCCTGGCAAAACGGAACATCAAACTAAAAAGCAATGCTCAAAATCACTCTCGCCTTCCTCCTGCTCCTCCTCGCCGCCGCCTGCCCGGCCCAGCGCAACGTCGTCCTCATCATCGCCGACGACCTCGGCACGGACTACCTCGGTTTTTACGAAGACCATCAGGACACTGCCGCCGTGCCCAACATCCGCCGACTGCTGAAAAACGGCGTGCGCTTCACCAACGCTTGGTCGAACCCGGTTTGCTCGGCCACCCGCTCGGGCATCCTGACGGGGCGGTACAGTTTCCGCACAGGCGTGGGCGGCATCGTGGGCGGCATGGGCGGCTCTGGGACGCTGAACGTGAACGAAACCACCATCCCGCGCCTGCTCAACGTGTACCAGCCCGGCGGCATCGGCAAAGCCAACCTCGGCAAATGGCACCTCCACTCGCCCATGCCCGCCAACCTGAACAACCCGGCTGTGATGGGCTACGACCTTTTTTCGGGCATTTTCATCGGTGCCTTGCCCAACTATTTCAACTGGACAAAAATCACGAACGGCGTTTCCGCGCCCGTCGCCAACTACGCGACGACCGAAACTACGAACGACGCGATTTCCTGGATTCAAGCCCAAAACGCGAAACCGTTTTTCCTCTGGCTGGCTTTCAACGCCCCCCACGCGCCCTACCATTTGCCGCCTGCTGGGCTTCACTCGTACACCAATTTGAGCGGTACGCAGCAGGACATCAACATGAAACCGAAGGAGTATTTCAAGGCATCGCTCGAAGCGCTCGACCACGAGATCGGGCGGCTTTTTGATTCGCTGGCGGTCAGGAATCAGTTGGACAACACGGACATCATCTTCATCGGCGACAATGGGAACACCATCCAGACCGCCCAGATTGCCAACACGATGCGGGCCAAAGGCACTGTGTATCAGTACGGTGTACACGTCCCGTTCATCATATCCGGCCCGTCGGTGGTCGCGCCGGGGCGGGTCAGCGATGCATTAGTGAACACGGTGGACTTGTTCGCCACGATACTCGAACTGTTCGGCTA
>JBJXFT010000298.1:0-3303 GCA_046155725.1 Saprospiraceae bacterium | reverse complement strand
AGGGGAGACAAGCCCCCCCTCTCCATTTGGAGAGGGGCTGGGGGTGAGGCTTGCCATGCAATATGATGCACCGCGTGGCCCGGCGTGTACCAAGCCCGAAAACGCAGCCCAACCGCTTCCACGATTTCGCCGTGCTCTGGCGCGTGGAGTTGGCTTTCGGGGATAGGCCGCATCTCCCCCCAGAGCCGGTCCATGTCGTCGCCATAAATCATTCGCGCCGAATTGTAGAGTTTTTCGGGCTGGGCCAAGTGGGGCAAGCCTTTGGGGTGGACGTAGATTTTCGCGCCGTGCTCGGCAAAAGCCCAAGCCGCGCCCGCGTGGTCAAAATGAATGTGCGTCAAGAAAACGTGTTGAAAATCCTCCATCCGCCAACCGTTTTCGGTCAATGTTTTTTGCAAGTGGGGTAGGGTAGAGGCCGGGCCGCATTCTACCAGAGCCAGCCCGTCGGGGCCTTCCAGCACAAAGGCAGCGATGGATTTTTCAATCCCCAAAAATTGGAGGTCGAGGGTGTGGATTTTCATGCGGCGAAGGTAGGGTCAGTTTAGAATGGTTTGGAAAGTTTAGATGGTTTAGAATCTTGCCACCACATACCCACGTCCCCACATCCACAAACAGCCAAGTATTTTGTATAGCCGAGTACCTTGCTTGTCGAAAATAGAATTCCTTTGCCGGCGTTTAGCGGGTGCTTTGAGCCACTGCCAACTGCTTTCTGCTATGAAAAACTTACAAGACTTCTTTCTCTTTTGCTCCGGCGTGGAAGCCGGAATCCTCGAAAAATGCCCCACCGACCGCAACAAATACGCGGGCATCGGAGCCACCGTGTTCTTCACCGGCGTACTGGCGTTTTTCTCTTCAGGCTACGCGCTCTACACCGTTTTTGATTCCTATTGGCTGTCGGCAGCATTCGGCTTGGTGTGGGGCCTGATGATTTTCAACCTCGACCGCTACATCGTGATGAGCATGAAAAGCAATGGCCGGTGGTGGCGCGATTTTTTTGTCGCCTTCCCGCGCTTGCTCATGGCCGTGCTGCTGGCACTGGTGATTTCAAAACCCTTGGAACTGAAAATTTTTGAAAAGGAAATCCGCGCCGAGATGGTGCAGATGGAACAGGAGGTGTTCAAGCAGCAGGAAGACCGCGTGAAAGAACGCTACCAAACCCAAATCGGCGAACTGCGCAGCCAAGCCGCCGCGCTCAAATCAGAGATGGCCGCCAAAACCGCCAGCCGCGATTCGCTCGCCAAAACCGCCGTGCAAGAAGCCGACGGCACAGGCGGCTCGCGCAAGAAAAACCTCGGCCCCATCTACCGCGCCAAAAAGGACGCAGCCGACCAAGCCCAAACCGAACTCAATGCTTTCGTGCGCGAAAACCAACCGCTCGTGCGCGAAAAAGAACTCGCCGCCCAACAGTTTGAATCGGCCATTCAGAAGGGCATCGTTTCTCTCGACCGTTCCAAATACGATGGCCTCGCCGCCCGTTTGGATGCACTTTCGCGCCTGTCGGGGCGAAGCCTCGCCATCTTCTGGGCCAGCATTTTTATCACGCTGCTCTTCGTGGCGGTGGAAACCGCGCCCATTTTGGTCAAACTGATTTCGTACCGCAGCCCCTACGATTTTGTGCTGCACCAACAAGAACACGTTTTTGAAATGGCAAACCTTGAGCAAACCACCTTGCTCAGCAACGGCGTGAAAAACAAACTCAAAGTGGACACCGAAGTGGGAATCCACCGCGCCGACGCGGCGGTGGAAAAAGAGAAAGCCATCATTGACCAAAAACTCAAAGACACGCTGGACAATCTGAAAAGCCGCTCTTACGACTGGAGCGCGGCGGAGTAAGGGTATTGTACCGGCTGCTTTAGCTGCCGGAACTGCCCGCGCTGTCACCGGCAGATAAAGCAGCCGGCACATAAAAAAACACCTGCAACGCCGAGCGGCATTGCAGGTGTTTGATTTTTTTCCACAGAAAAATTACTTCGCTGTGCGGGAGGTTTTGGTGTCCAGAACGTCTTTGCGCAAGTCAGTTGCCAAGGACTTCAGTTCCTGCATGGCCTTGCGTACGCGAGCGCCCGCTGCGTTGTTGCCGCCATAAAATTTGTCCACGTCTCCTTGAATCTCGGCGACTTTTTGTTTGATGTCGTTGAAAATTTTGCTCATGATTTTGATTGGTAAAAAGTTAGCAAATAAGGCCGTAAAAGTATGCTTTTATGCCAACTTCCAAACCATCGCTCCCTTTTTGAAAAAAAAATCGCCGCGCTGTTTCAAACAAAAAGAATCGCGGCAAAGCCGAACAAGTTGGAAGCCAATCAAATAGGCTGCTTAGCCCCCCCTTTTCCGCACCGTTTTCGTGTGCGTCTTTTTCACGCCCACGTTGCCGTTTTTGCCTTTTTTACCTACCGTGGTAGTGGTTTTTGACTTGGTAGCACGGCCATTTTTGTACTTCACCGTGTTGGTCGTAGTGGTCTTTTTGCCCACCACGGCACCGTGCGCACCGCGTGCTTTCACCACGGTTGTGGTGCGGGTGTGCACTACCGTGGAGTGCCGACGGTGCGGCGCGTACACGGCGTGGGCGCGATGAACCCGGTGAACGCCAACCACATGGTAGTGGGCGCGGAAAGGGCGCGCGCGCGCATAAAACACGCGGAACGGGTGCGGCCTCCAAGGCCTCCACCAAGTCGGGTACGCCCGCCAGCGCCAAGGCGACACCCACACCCGATAGCCTGGGCGGTACATAAACCGGACGCTCGGCCACAGCCAAACATTCACCACGATGCGCACCGGCGCTCTGCGAACGGCAGGGCCTTTGTCCTTCCCGTTTTTCACCCGTTCTTCTTCAAAAGGCTCGGCGATGGTCTGTGCGCCATATAGGTCCTCATCCCCCACGATTTGGAGGATGGCGTTTTCAGCGCCCTGCTTTTCGATTTCGATGACGGCCACATCCTGCGATTCCGTCTCGCTGACGGCCACTTGCAGCACCAGCGCGTGCAGGTCGCCGTCTTGGTTGCCCACCACTCGGATGTAGTCAATCTCGCCGTCCTCGTTCAGGTCGAGGTTGTTTGCGTCGTTGTTTTCCGAGTTCAGGCGTTTTTCAAAATCTTCGGGAGAGTCTGATTTTTTGAACAGCTCGATGGCTGCTTCGAGGCTAAAGTGGTCGCCCGGAAGCCCAGTGCTGTCGGCCTCCGTTTCGCTTTGCGCGGACAAGGGGGGCGAGAAAAGTGCGAGCAGGAATATGCTCAGCAGTGGTATCAATTTTTGAGTCTTCATGATGTACAAATGATTTGATTGTGAACAATGTAGGGCTTGGATGGG
>JBJXFT010000261.1:0-5385 GCA_046155725.1 Saprospiraceae bacterium | reverse complement strand
TAACCTGACTTCATTCATGTTCAAAAAAATCCTCCTTCCCCTCGCGGCCTTCGTGCTGCTCGCCTTCAACGCTTCGGCTCAGCAGCGCACCTGCGCCGCCGAGGAAGTGCTTGCCCGCCAACTGCTGGAAAACCCGGCCATGCTCCAAGAGATCAAAAACATTGAAAACCACACCCTGCAGTTCATGCAAGCAGGTGCTGCGGGCGACCGCGCCGTAGTGACCATCCCCGTGGTGATTCACTTGGTGTATTTCAACAGCACCCAGAACCTCACCGATGCGCAACTCCTTTCGCAAATTGATGTCTTGAACGCCGACTTCCGCCGCACCAACACCGACGCGAGCAACACCCCCGGCGCGTTCCAAGACGAGGCCGCTGATTGTGAGGTGAACTTCTGCATGGCTACGCAAGACCCCAGCGGCAATGCCACTTCGGGCATCCAACGCCGCAACACCACGGTCAATGGTTTCGGCACCAACGACAACGTGAAGTTCTTTTCCTCCGGCGGCCTCGACATCTGGGACCGCAACAAGTACCTCAACATCTGGGTCTGCAACCTCACGGGCGGCTTGCTCGGCTACGCCCAATTCCCCGGCGGCCCAGCATCCACCGATGGCGTGGTGTGCGACTATGCGTACTTCGGCACCATCAATGCCACGTCTCCTTTTGACAAAGGCCGCACGGCCACCCACGAGGTGGGCCACTGGCTCAACTGCTACCACATCTGGGGCGACGACGGCACTTCGTGCAACGGCTCCGACAGCGTGGGCGATACGCCCAACCAAGCCGACGAGCACTACGGCTGCCCCAGCTTCCCGCAGGTGAGCTGCAGCAATGGGCCTGACGGCGATATGTTCATGAACTACATGGACTACACCGACGATGCTTGCATGAACCTCTTCACCGCAGGTCAAAAAACGCGGATGCAATCGCTCTTTTCGTCTGGTGGATCGCGCTTTGCCCTTACCAGCTCGCCTGGTTGCCAACCACCCAGCGGAGGCGGCTGCAATGCACCTACGGGTCTCAGTGCCACGAGCATCACCCAAACCAGTGCCACCTGCAACTGGGGCGCGGTGAGCGGTGCCACTACCTACACCCTCGAATGGAAGAAAAATTCTGACCCCAACTTTACGGTGGTGGCTGGCCTTACCGGCACTTCGCACACGCTGAACGGCTTGGTGGCTGGCACGCTCTACGACTATAAGGTAAAAGCCATTTGCAGCGGGGAATCAAGCAACTACTCCTCCACGGCACAGTTCACCACTTCGTCCGACTGCTCCGACCAGTACGAGCCGAACAATACAATCGGCACCCCTGCCAGCATTACGATCAATGTGGCGTTCACCGCTCAAATTGCCACTGCCAACGACAAAGACTACTACAAGTTTGGCAACACGAACAGCCAAAAACACATCAAGGTGGAGCTGACTACTTTGCCGTTTGACTACGATTTGAAACTTTACCGTGGCAATGCCCAAGTAGGCTCATCCGTGAATGGCGGCACTAACGACGAACTGATTGTCTTGAACAATGCCGTCGTGTCGTCCAACTACAAAGCGTACGTGTATGGCTTCGACGGCGCATTTAGCAGCACCCAGTGCTACACCCTCAAGGCCAGCCGGAGGTCTACCTCTTGGCGCACCGATGGCTCGGACAATGAGCCGGGCGAGGAGATACCGCTCGAAGTGGTTTTTGAGAACGCCGGCTTTGGCCTTTATCCCAACCCTGCCACCGACCAGCTGACGGTGGAAGTGCCCGTGGAGGCCGAGGGCAAGGTGAGCGTCAGCATCCTCGACGTAGCGGGCAAAACGACTCTTGCGCAGCAGAAAACGCTCGCCAAAGGCGAAAACCGCTTCACATTCGATGTGAGCAACTTGCCCAACGGGGTCTACTTCGTGCAAGTGCGCAACGGCGAAATCGCCAAAACGCGCAAACTTGTGGTGCAGAGGTAGGCTTGACCACTGCCTATCATTTTAACAGTGGGCATCCTAAAACCAAACCGGCCATGCAAAGCATCTTGCTCTGCGTGGCCGGTTTGTTTTATTTCGCCCAGATTGCTGCTTACTGCAACTTCGGTTTTATGAGCGTGAACACCCGCGAAATATTGAACCCAAAACGGATGCCGCTGAGCATTTTCCCATCCCCATCTTTGAAAAACCAATCTTCTTGGGTTTCGGTGATGAAGCCTTTGTAGGTCATATAGGTCGAGTTGGTGAAATGCAGTTGAAACACGTGGCCGCCCGTCTCGATGTCGAAACCAATGGAGAGGCTGTTGACATGGGGCGTTTCTATTTGACCATCGGGGACGTAGTAGTATTCGGCATTGAGTGCCACGCGCTTGGTGAGTTTGATACGCCCTGCCGCGCCGATGGAAAGCACGTCGTTTTTGTCGTTGGGCGAAACGGTGAGGTTGCGGTGCACGAGCGTGGGCATGAGTTGCAGCGAGAGGCGGCGGTTGAACTTTCGCCCGATGAGCAGCTGGTGGGTGTAGTACAGGCGGTCAGAGAATTTGTTGTCGCGCTCTTGGTCAGCGAATTTGATGGTTGCTATCTGCGCATCAATGAGGTAGGAGAGGGTGATGGGGATGTTCTTTTTGCCAGAGCATTGGCGCAGGATTTTGTACTTGGCAAAGCCGTCAATGATTTTCTCGTAGCTGTTGCGCCCAAAGCCGATCATAAAACGGTTGGTCACTCCATAGTCCGCGCCGATGCGGATGCTGGCGCCATCGAGGCCGAACATATCGTAGAGGCCCTGCCGCACGGGGCCGAACCGGTGCGAGAATTTGGTGTCGAGCACTCCTTTGGCGGTGTTTTCGACCGAGTGGCCGTTCACCACGCGGTTGGCCTTGAAGGTGGCAGTGGTGTAGTTGGTGGTTTCCTCATCGCCGAGCATGGAGAGCAGGTCGTCGTTTTGGGCAGAGAGGAATTGGGGCAGAACAAGGAGAGCGAGCACGTAGATTTTTTTCATGAAAAGTTGATTTTAGACTTTTGACCGTTGGCTTTTGACCATTGACTTACACAACAATTGAAGTGTCATGGTTAACGGTCAAAAGTCAACGGTCAACGGTTCAGTTATTGCTTTGGCGCGAGCGGTGCGTCCACCAGCACGGTGATTTCTTTGGCGATGTTGTCCCGCACTACGGAGGGGATTTTGATGTCGTAATCGGCAGTAGGCACATTGAACCCTGCGTTCAATCGGATTTGGCCGCCGCCCACGGTGATGGCGCCATTGGTGCTGAAATCTTTGGTGACGCCATGGATGGTCATTTTGCCCGACACTGCAGCATTGTAAGTGCCGTCTTTCGCCAAGTTCACTTCGCCGAGGTTGGTGATTTTGCCGCTGAATGTGGCCTTGGGAAATTTGTCGGACTCCATGTAGTTCTCGTTGAAATGCTCTTGCATCAGCGTCTTTTCAAACTTGAACCCTTTGATGAGCACTTGCCACGCCATGTCGCCCGTGACTGGGTCGAGGATACAAGTGGCGCTGTTGCTCAGTCCTTCGATTTTTTCCATCGGCGTGTCGGACGAGAACTTGATTTTGGCATCGCGGGTGAAGAACTTTTGGGCATTTTGGGCAGAGGCCGCCGTGCTCAGCACGAAAAAAGCGGCACAGAAAATCATCAGTTTTTGCATGAAAATGAGTGTTTGAGAATGAGTGATTGCTAATTGTTGATTGCTGATTGTTGATTGCCGCGTGGGAATTAACAATCGGCAATCAACAATCTTACTTGACTTCTACGCAGCGCGACAGTTGCACGTCAAGGTTGATGCCGTCGCATTTGCCTTTGAACGTCACGGTTTCGCCGGCAGCAAAGTCTGTGCGGGAGTGCTGGCTCAGTGCGTCGAGTTCGCAGATGACTGCAAACTCATCGCCCGTTTCGAGCGTGACTTTCACGGGCGCGCCATCGGTTTTGGAAGTTTCTTTCACCTTGCCAGTCACAGCGATGGTTTTGCCGAGGTATTTGGCATTGGCCGAGGTTTCGTCGGTGTTGTATTCTTTGAAAAGCATGGAGGCATCCACCGTCGAGTCGGCTTTGGAGGTGGCCATGTTTTCGTGCGGCTTGTTCCAGAGGGCGTAACCAATGGCCGCGCCGACGAGACCAAGGCCCACAATGAGGAGCAGAATGCGTTTCATGGTAAATGAAAATTAAGGATGAACGATGAACATTAATGATGAACGATGAAGTAGGAACTATGAACACTCGCTCCTCCTCTCACTTTCTCACGTCTCTCACACCTCTCACCCTCTAATTCTCCGGTGCTCCGGCATTTACCCAAGCCTCTATTTTGAGTTGGTTGCACTCGGAAATGGCACCGGTAGGGGGCATCACGCCACCCACGCCGTTCACGCGCTCCACAATTTGGCGGTTGTCGGTGTAGTTTTTCAATTCATCGTAAGAGGTGAATGGGCTGCCTTCTTGTTCTCCGCCAGGGGCGTGGCAACTGATGCAATTGGCTTGGATGATGGGCAAGATGTCTTGGCTGTAACTGATGGCCACCGTGTCGCAGGGTGTAGTGCCGTATTGTTCTACTTCGTTGTCGTAGTAGCAAGACGTTTGGGCGAAAGCGGCCAATGCGGCGATGGCCGACAAGACAAAAAGGAATTGTTTCATGTGCGGAAGGCAGGAATAAGTTTTTGATTTAGTGTTGCAAATGTAAGTTGCCTACTCGAAACGTTCGGGAGGTTTCCTGTTTCAAGGTGTGAAGGCTTGTCAAATTTAACCTCTAAATGCTTTCCCTTCGCAGTCTTTTCTGCCGAAGTTTTGACAAAGGCGGAATCGGCATTCTCTCGCGTCTCTCGCGTCTCTCACCGTTCTCGCCCTCTAATTCTGCGGTGCGCCTGCGCCCACCCAAGCCTGTATTTTTTGAAGGCTGCAATCGTCGAGTTTCGCACCGCCTTTTGGCATCCAATTCGAGGTTCGCGTGAGCGCGGCGTACAGTTTGCCATTCAGTGCCACGGCTTTGATGTCTGGGTAAGATGCGAGTTTAATGCCGCCCTGCGGGCTGTTGCCGCTGTGGCAGCCTTGGCATTTAGCCTGCACGAGCGGCTGCACGAAAGTGCTGAATTTTGCATCGGCCACATCGCAGCCGCCAGCATTTTCGTCGCAGGCATTGTTTGCTGCGCCTTGTGCCAGCCACGTTTTGAGCAGGTTGATTTGCGCCTGCGACAGTGGGGCATTGGGCGGCGGAGGCATCTGTTTGTCGGGGTCAGTTTCGAGGAGCGCGCGCATCAACTTATTTTCGTGCCAATCGTTTTGGTCGGCATTCTCTACTGTGTTCATAAGGCTTTGGTACGAAGTCAGCACTACATCCTCTTGGTGGTCTTGCGCATTGTGGCAGCCCGATTCTGTGCAGTTGGACACCAAAATGGGCAATATTTGATTTTG
>JBJXFT010000227.1:0-36747 GCA_046155725.1 Saprospiraceae bacterium | reverse complement strand
AAGCCGAATTAGCTCAGCGGTAGAGCAGCTGATTCGTAATCAGCAGGTCGAGGGTTCAAATCCCTTGTTCGGCTCCAAAAGGTGAGAAAGTGAGAAAGCGAGAAGGTGGGTATTGTCTCAGATTCTCGCTTTCTCACCTCTCACCTTCTCACCTACGGGATGTAGCGCAGCCCGGTAGCGCGCGTCGTTCGGGACGACGAGGTCGCAGGTTCGAATCCTGTCATCCCGACCCAGAAAGTGAGCGTGTGACAGCGGAGAGAAAGTGAGAGACTGAAAATACAAGGTTGCCCTCGGGTGGCCTTTTTTGTTTCTGCACCATCTTACCCCTCTCATACTCTCACACTCTCACTTTCTCACTTTCTCACCCCCTCTCACGCTCTCACATGACTCTGATAGATACCCACGCCCACCTCTACTCCCGCAAGTTCGACCATGACCGCTCGGACATGGTGCGCCGCGCCATCGCTGCCGGTGTGACCCGGATGTACCTGCCCAACATTGATTCCGAATCCATCGAAGCCATGCTCGCGCTGGAGGCAGATTTCCCCGAAAACTGCTTTGCCATGATGGGGCTGCACCCTGGTTCGGTGAAGCCGGAAACTTACGAAGACGAACTCGCTCTTGTAGAAAAATGGCTCGGCCAGCGCGCTTGGGCTGGGGTAGGGGAGACGGGCATTGACCTATACTGGGACAAGACGACGCTCGGAATCCAGCAAACCGCCTTTGCCCGCCAATGCGAATGGGCGAAAGATTTGGGAAGGCCCATCATCATCCACAGCCGGGCGGCCAACCGCGAGGCCATCGAGGTAGTGCGCCAAGCGCAGGACGGGCGGTTGCGGGGAATATTCCATTGCTTCTCAGGCTCGTTGGAAGAGGCGGTGGAGATGATTGAACTCGGTTTCATGCTCGGCATAGGTGGCACTTTGACCTACCCAAAATCGGAATTGCCCACCGTGCTACGCGACGTGCCGCTCGAGCACATCGTGCTGGAAACCGACGCGCCTTACCTGCCGCCCGTGCCACATCGGGGCAAGCGCAACGAAAGCGCATTTGTGCGCCACACCGCCGATGCGCTCGCCGAGGCGAAAGCGCTGCCGCTCGCCGAAATTGCCCGCAGCACCACCGCCAATGCGCTGCGGATGTTTGGAGAATGATTTTGAAACAAGTTGTGGGATTTTCAAGCGTTTTTTTTGAAACCTGCGGGTCGTTAAAAGCCTAACTTTGTGTCATCAAAATCAAAGCCTTTTTATGGAATTGGTAATTTATCTGAAAAATGAACAAGACCTGAGGGTGCTGGAACCGCTGTTGCGGCGCATGAAATTGCGCTTTGAGAAAAAGAACGTGCGCGTTGCCTCCACCAAACCGCTCCACAAAACAGCAGGCGAAAAAAAATTGGAAGCCGCCCGTGCGTTGCTACTCCAAATGCACCGAGAAGGCGTGGATGCCTCTTACTACGGCGACCCTTCGGAATGGCAGCGCGAAACGCGCACCGAGATACGCACAATGTCACCGATTTTGCTGGCATCGAGGGGCTGCGAGTTGTTGACCCTATTCCCCCTCCCCAGTAGCCAGAGAGAGACGTTTACTAAACTTCTGAAGGTTTAGTAAACGTGCGCAAACCCTCAAACCCGCGAGCCATGACCCTCTCCCACGCCGCCGCCGCGCTCAAAAAATACTTTGGCTACGACCAGTTCCGGCCCTTGCAGGCCGACATCATCCAAGCCGTGTACGATGGCCGCGACACGCTGGTGCTTATGCCCACGGGCGGCGGCAAGAGCGTTTGTTTCCAAGTCCCCGCCATCACGCTCGAAGGCGTGGCCGTGGTGGTCAGCCCGCTCATCGCGCTGATGAAAGACCAGGTGGAAGCGCTGAGCGCCAATGGCATCCCCGCCGCTTTTATCAACAGCAGCATCGGCACTGACCAGCAGCGCAACGTGGAAAGCGCCCTGCTCGCGGGCTACATCAAACTCCTCTACGTCAGCCCCGAAAAACTCGTGTCGCAGGGTTTCCAGCCTTTGCTGAAGCGTTTGAAAATCTCGCTTTTTGCCATTGACGAGGCGCACTGCATCTCCTCTTGGGGCCATGATTTTCGCCCCGAATACACCCAGTTGAAATTTTTGAAAACCCAATTCCCCGGAATCCCGCTCATTGCGCTCACGGCCACTGCCGACAAACTCACGCGCAAAGACATCCTTGCACAACTCGGTATTGCGGACTCATCTGTTTTCATCGCTTCGTTCGACCGGCCCAACATCTCGCTCACCGTGCGCCCCGGCCAACGGCGTTTCGAGCAAGTCGTGGAGTTTTTGAAAGCACATCCCAATCAATCAGGCATCATCTATTGCCTCTCGCGCAAAGGCTGCGAGGGCTTGGCCGAGAAGTTGAACAAGCACGGTTTTCGCGCAGCGCACTACCACGCCGAAGTGCCGCCTGCGCAGCGCAGCAAGGTGCAAGAGGATTTTATCAATGACCGAACGCCCATCATTTGTGCCACCATTGCTTTCGGGATGGGCATTGACAAAAGCAACGTGCGCTTTGTGGTGCACTACAATTTGCCGCGCAATTTGGAAGGGTATTATCAGGAAATCGGGCGCGGCGGGCGCGATGGCTTGCCCGCCGACGCGCTCCTGTTTTTCAGTTACGCCGACTTGATGTCGTACCGGGAAATGTTCGAGCAAGGCGATGCCAGCGCGGAACAAAAAGAACTCAAGTTGGCAAAGCTGGAGCGTATGTACCAATTCGCCGAAGCCCCCGTGTGCCGCCGCAAAACGGTGCTCAACTACTTTGGCGAACCCTACGACAAGAGTTGCGGCAACTGCGATGTGTGCAAAAACCCACCCCAGCATTTCGACGGCACAGTGGCTGCACAAAAAGCGCTCTCCGCCATCCTGCGAACCAATCAGCGCGTGGGCATGAGCCTGCTGACCGACATCTTGCGCGGCAGCCAACGCCGCGAGATTCTGGAACACAGATACCACGAAATCAAGACCTACGGGGCGGGCAAGGAACACAGCTACGACGATTGGCTTTTCCTGCTCTCGCAGATGCTGCACGTCGGCCTCATCGAAATCGCCTACGACGACCACAACTGCCTGCGCGTGACGGACGAAGGGAAAAAAATCCTTTTTGAAGGAAAGAAAATCGCGCTGGCGATGCCGCAGCCAAAGTTAAAACCCAGCGAGAAAGCCGCGCTGCCGCCCCGATTTGCCGAAAAAACAAAGACCCAAATCCTCCGCGAAGAACTGCTCGAACGCCTCACCGTGCTGCGCCGCGACGTGGCGGTGCAACAGGGCATTCCGCCCTACACGCTTTTCAGCGACGTGACCTTGCAGCAAATGGCCGACCGCCGACCGCTCTCCGATGCCGAGATGCTCGAAATAGAAGGCGTGAGCGAGCGCAAACTCCAACTTTACGGCGACGCTTTCTTGGGCGAAGTCCGCCGCTTCGTGGTGGAAAAAACCCAGGCCGGCGAGCGCGTCACGGGCAGCAGCAACTTTATCAGCTACGAGCTTTTCAAGCGCGGCCACCTCGTGGAAGAAATCGCCGAACTGCGCGGCATCAGCACACTGACGGTGATGGGCCACCTCGCCACCATGTACGAGCGCGGCGAACTGATTGAGATCGGCCAGTGGGTCAGCCCCGAGGAGTGCGACCTCATTCGGGGTGCGTTGCCGCTTTTTGAAGAGCCATTCATGATGAAGGCCATCCACGAGCATTTCAACGAGCGGTTCAACTTTGACAAAATCAGGTGGGCGATTGCGGATTTTCGGCGGAAGGGGTAGCCCACTCCCTGCATCCGGTCGCTGCAATACTTTACTTTGAAAACCTTGTTCTTCGTTCAATGACCCATCTCCCCGCTCTCCTTGTACTCTTGTTCGCCCTTCTTTCATGGCAATGCAGCCGCAGCGTCAGCAATGCGCACGGATGAACGGCCGGCGCTTATTGCTCCTAACTCCCGGCTTTGCTGCCGACGAACGCGACCACAATTGCATCCCGCCTTTGCAGTTGTTGGTGCGGGAGTTTTTGAAAAAAGGTGTGGACGTTCAAATCGTCGCGCTCGAATATCCTTTCACGCACAAGCCTTACTTCTGGAACGGGGCGGAGGTTTTCCCCTGCAACGGCCAGAACCGACGCTGGCTCAAGCCCCGAACGATTTGGCGGGCGATGAATTTTTGCCATCAAATCCTGGACGCTTGGGAAGAACAATCACTGAGCGCGAACGCGCCATCACGCCTTGGCGTGACAATCACCAATCACCAATCATCAATCAACAATCAACAATCATCAATCATCAATCATCCATCCACAATCCACAGTTTCTGGCTCGGCTGGGCATCGGGCGTGGGCGAGCGCGTGGCAAGGCGGCGCGACATCCCCCATTTCACCACGCTGATGGGGCAAGACGTGCTGCCGCAAAACCGCAAGCACCTGAAATCGCTCAGCCCCGAACGCTGCGAACGGCTCATCGCGCTGTCCGATTTTCAAAATGATGCGCTCCAAACCTCCACCTCAGCCCACGACTTCAGTCGTGGGAACGGGAACGGGAACGGGAACGGGAACGCGGACGGGAACGCGAACACAAGGGCATACCGCGCCGCGCACATCATCCCCTGGGGCATTCCCGAATCCGAAATCCCAGCTGCCCTGCCCACCGAACGCCCGCTCGATGTGTTGGGCGCAGGTGCTCTGATTCGCGTGAAAAACTGGGAAAAATGGTTGGAAACCGTCGCCATAGCTGCACAGCAAATGCCGCGCCTGCAAGCCGAACTTATCGGTGAAGGTCCAGAATTGGGCAAACTCCAAACGCTCGCCCGAAAGTTGGGGGTTGAAAAAAATGTGCGCTTCGCGGGGGCATTGCCGCGCGCCGAGGTGTTGGCGCGGATGCGAGAAGCGAAGGTGTTGCTGCACACTTCGGATTTTGAATCCTACGGTTTTGTGTTGGCCGAAGCTGCCATGAGCGGGGCAAGGATTGTCGGCACACCGGTGGGTGTTGCGCCCGAAATGGGCGGGCGTTGCGCCGAAAGCGAGGAGGGTTTGGCGGCGTTGCTTTTGGAGTCGCTGGCTGAGCCTGTTTTGCGGAAGCCATTTGCACCTTACAAAATGTCAGAGGTGGCGGAGCGGTATTTGGAGCTTGACCCCTAACTTCCCGAAAGTTTACAACTTTCGGGAAGTTAGATTCCTGCTAAAACCAAACATGATTTGATTGGAAAATTCAGATTTGCCCACTTCTGACTTTTAAGCAAACCCTTTGAGAAATTCGGGATGACTCCTGTATATGCAGTCACTTCTGCACCTGCTTCAGCACCGTTTTCCCGCCCATCGAAATTTTCAGCCAATAAGCCCCGGCGGGCAAATCCGTTGCGTCCACCGCCGCCGTGTTTTCGAGCGAGCGAAGCAGCACGCCCAGCGCGTCGTAGAGTTCGATTTTTTCCGGCAATGCTTCGCTCTCGATGTGCCACGCGCTTTGCGCGGGGTTGGGGGAAATCTGCACAAGCGGCTCGTTTTCAAAAATATCTTTCGCCGCCACGGGAGCGCATTCGAGTTGGTTGAGGTAGCCCCACAGCGCGTCGTCAAAGTAGATGGGCACTTGGCCGCCGCCGGGGCCGACATAGCCTGCGTCGTTTCCCTGCCGCACCACTACCCAGCCTTTGGACGGCACCACGTGGATTTTCTGGTCGTTTTTTCCCAGCGCGGCAATGAGGTCGTCGGGCGCATTGGGCAGCATTTTTCCGGGAATGACCAACTGCAGGCCGGGGAGCATAAAACTCGGCTGCCCATTGAGCCACCAGAGGTAGCCGTAGCTTTTGTTCAACTCCTGCGAGCGGTGGGTCATGTCGTGGAAATACTGCTGGTCGCGCAGCAGCGTGTCGCCGTCCCACACGCCACGGGCGAGGGTGAGCAGGCCGTAACGGGCCATGTCGCGGGCGCGGCCATACATGACATGGTCAAACCAAAGGCCTTTCATCCCCGTCCGGTCGAGCACTCGGGTCTTGGTGAATTGGTTGATGGTAAGGCCGCTGGCATCTTCAATCACGTCGTGGAGCAGGCGGTATGGAGCGTTGTGGTAAGCCCACCTGGCGCCTGCGTCGGCTTTGAAAGTGAGGCAAGCAGGCAGTTCGCAGTTGTCGTCCGGCACATTGTCGTCGAGGCCGGAAGTCATGGTGAGTTGGCTTCTGACGGTAATCAAATCCTCTTTGTTGGGTGGGCAGGTGGTCCAGCCCGCGCCGAGGTATTGGCTGGATTTGTCCCCGATATTAAGCAGGCTCTCTTCTTGTGCTTGGCCGACGAGGAAGGCCGTGAGCGATTTGCCCGCCGAGGCCCAGTACCAGATGGAATCTTGTACGAAGGTGCCAAAATATTTTTCGAGCACGATTTTGCCATCTTTCAAAAGGAGGAACGACTTGGTGTTTTTGTCCTCCAAAAAATGATAGAGGCTGTCAATGCGCTCTTGGCAAAAACCGAGGCTGGGGGGCGGGGTGGTTTGCCAAGTGTTGCCCGTTTTGGGCGGGAAATAGAGGGCTTGGTTTTGGGAGAAAAGGTTTGGGCCGCTGAAAACCAAAAAGGAGAAAAGGCCCGCCGTCGTCCATGCGGTCGTTCGTGCTATGGCGCGTGAAAAAACTATGGCGGGTAAAGCGGAGCGAAGTGCTGGCATAGCGAAGGTGAATTTTGTTTTGGAGCGGCCTTTGACCGGGAAAGTTGAAGAAGGTATAGTCGAATGATTCGATTTTTGAAGATTAGGCCCGATTGATTCGATTGGAAATCGATGCTTGAGCGCAGTTCGTTTTTCAAAACCCTGTCTGCCGACAGGCAGGCACTTTGCGTTGACCATAATGAAAGCGTGGAATAAAAATTTCGGGAAAGCCCTGCGCACAGCCGAGTTTGGCACGATGTTTTCTATTAGAAGTGTATTCTTGCTCGGCTTACGCTGGCTTATAATCTCTTGAACTTTATCTCTTCTAATCGGTAAGTAAAAAAATGAGCCACCTCTTCCCGGGGTGGCTCTTTTTGTTTTTGGCCGGTTTTCGGATAGGCTCTTAAGCCGCTTCTTCTCCGCCTGCGCCCATGTTTACTTTCTTGAAGGTCTTGTCCAAGTAGTAAAGGTTGCGGTCTTCATAGCCTACGCGCTCGATGGTGGCGATGAGCTCGCTCACGTTGCGTTCGCTCAGCTGTTGTTCGGCCACAAAGGCTTGGAGGAAAAAGAAGGTAGCGTGTTCGCCGTTTTGCAGGCACCAGCTGGCCAACTCGTTGATGGCTACCGTGACTCCATGCTCCAGCTCGAAGACGTACCTGAACACTTCCAGCACATTTTTGAACGAAGTATTTGCCTCGCCAAGGTTGGCGCCCATCATGGCCGCGCCGCCGTGCTCGTTCACATAGCGATAGATTTGGAGCATGTGCGCCCGCTCGTCGTCGGAGGTGAGGTAGAAATATTGGGCGATGTTGGGCAGGTTGTGGCCTTCGGCCCAAGTGGCCAGCGCGAGGTAGGCGTTGGAGGCAAACGCTTCTTTCTGGATTTGCTCGTTGAGCTTGGATTGAACGGTTTTGGAAAGCATACTTGGATTGTTGATTGTTGATTGTTGATTGTTGATTGCTGATTGTGGCCAATTATCAATCATCAATTAGCAATCAACAATCAGCAATCAACAATCCTAAAATTTACTTCCACTTCGCGCCCAGCGCCTCGAAAGTAGGCAGATGCCGGTGGTGGTACATATCCAGCACGGTGCCGTCTTTCCACACCACCACGCCGGGCTTGGCGCGGATGATGGTTTTGAGCAACTTGTCGTCCGCGCGGTAGAAGGGATAGTCGGCACCCACCTTTTTGGCAAAGTCCGCCGCCACTTCCGAATCGCCAAAAGTGGTGATGCAGTAGACTTTCCAGCCCGCTTTTTTGGCGGCATCGGCCAGTGGGTTCACGCCGTTTTGGAAAAGCGCGGCGTACTCTGGCGTAGGCACAAACACTTGGCGCTCCACTTTTCGGGGCTGCACCGACACTGCGCGGGGCTGCAAGCGGAACGAATCTTTCGTCACCGCAATCGTGTCATTGGCCCAAGTAGTGTCTTGCACCGTGTACGTCTCGGTCTGTTTTTCGCCTTCGAGGTGGTAGGCCACAATCATCAGGCTGTAGTTTTTCTCGTTCAGCAGGTCGTCTGTCACCTCGCCATTGTCGGGGCTTTCCACTGCGAACTCGCTGACTTTCGTCTTCGTGATGGGCACTTTCACGCTGTCTTTCAGGACATAAAAATCGGTCTTGATTTGCTCGCGCACCTTCCAGCCTTTGGCGGCGGTGTACTCTTTGTAATAGGTGATTTTGCCTGGCTCCGGCTCCATGAACTTGATTTTCACATGGTTGATGGTGTCTTCCAGCAGCCAGCCGAGTATGTCAATCTTGGCGCTCGCCTCCAGTTCTTTTTGTTCGCGCACGTTGTTGCCCACCTTGAACGGGCGGAAATCCACCATCGGCAAATCCCAGTAGGTGTTGCGCACACAGAGCAGCAGCGTGGCCGCCGTGACGAGGCCGACCACGATGTTGCGCGTACGGGCGGTCCACAACTGGTGCATATTGCGCGAGCGGAACAGGAATAGCAGCGCGGGCACCATCAGGCCGAGGTCTTTGAAGAACGAAACCTTTGGGTCGAGTTTGATAAAATCGCCAAAACAGCCGCAGTCCGTCACCCGCATGTGCGCCTTCACATAAGGGCCCCATTTGGCAAAATCAAAGAAATTGGCATCGGTAGGCACATAGCCCGTGAGGAAAGTGAATCCCGTGAGCACGGTGAAAAACACCACAATCAGGAAAAACAGCCAAGCCGTCCATTTGCGTTTCCAGCCCGCGATGAGCATCGCACCGAGCACGATTTCGAGCACAATCATCGTGATGGAAAAGCCCTCGCTGTGCTTCGCCATCCAAGGGAAAAGTGGCGCAATGCCTTTGAAAACATTGTCCAGCCCTGCGAAAGTCGTCTCAAACGCCTCGAAGTAATCGAGCATTTTGTAGGCCGTGCCGATGGGGTCCACAGCTTTTACCAAGCCGGAAAAGATGAACCACACCCCGCAGAAGTGCTGCAAGAAAGTCCAAAAAGTGGAATTTGTTTTTTTCTTCCAAACCGTCCAAGCGGTCAGGATTGCGCCAACGATGGCGAAGGAGATGAGCAGTGTAGGGAGAGAAGTCATTCTTTGAATTTGATAATGAGATAATGGGGGGAATTTGATAATGGAGAAAGTCAACGGTCAAAAGTCAACTGTCAACGGTCAATCGGATGAGCGCGAACACGGCATAGTTGATAATGTCGCGGTAGTTGGCTTCCAAGCCTTCGGAGACTTGGGTTTGGCCGGCGTTGTCTTCTATTTGTTTGATTCGGAGGAGTTTTTGGAGTATGAGGTCGGTCATGCTGCTCACCCGCATCACCCGCCAAGCCTCGTCGTAGTCATGGTTTTTGGCTTGCAGGAGGCGGATGTTCTCGCCGATGTGCTGGTCAAAAAGTGCGGCCACCTCGGCAGGCGCAAGTTCGAGCGGGGCATCTTCGGGCAGCGACATTTGGATGAGCACCAACACGCTGTAATTCACCAAACCCACAAACTCGCCCTCCACAGGATCGTCCACTTTTTGCACTTTTTTCTCCTCAATGCTGCGGATGCGCAAGGCTTTGATGTACAACTGGTCGGTAATGCTGGCCGGGCGGAGGATGCGCCATGCCGTGCCGTAGTCAGCCGTTTTTTTCAAAAAAAGATCGCGGCAACTGGCTACCACTTGGCTGAACTGTTCGAGCGTTTTTTCCATAGACCCCCTTCCCAGCCTTCCCAACAGGGGAGGGGCGGATTGGTGGGCAAAAGTAGAACTCTAAAACAGCCACACCCAAGCGAGTTGGCAATTTTTAGGTTTTGTTTGCGCAATTGCGGAAAGCACCTGATAAACAAACCCGCCCTGCCGACGTTTGGGCTTCAAACCGCGCTAAAACGCTATGCCCGAACCAACTTCAACCACGCTGACTCCACAACAGCGCCTGCTCCGGCTGCTCGGCCAATACCGCCGCGAAATCCGCTACATTTTCCTCTACGCCGTGGTGGCTGGGCTTATCAATCTGTCCTTGCCACTTGGCATTCAAGCCATTATCGGCCAGATTGCGGGTGGTGGCATCAATGCCTCCTGGGGCGTTCTGGTGCTTTTTGTTTTGGTGGGCGCGGCACTTTCGGGCATTTTGCGCATCATGCAACTCTCCGTGGTGGAGTATGTGCAGCGACGAATCTTTGCCGAGTCGGCAGTAGAGTTCGCGGCCCGAATCCCTCGGCTCAACCTCGAACTCCTGCGGAAAGAACACCTCCCCGAACTCGTCAACCGCTTTTTCGACACCATCACGCTGCAAAAAGGGCTGCCCAAAATCCTGATTGACGGCAGCACCGCCATTTTGCAGATTGTGTTCAGCCTCCTGTTGCTGTCCGTTTACCATGCCAGTTTCCTCACGTTTTCGCTGATTTTGCTCGGCATCTTGTTCGTTTTGTTTTACTGGATGTCCCCAAATGGTATCCAGACAAGCCTGCAAGAATCAAAATACAAGTACAAACTTGTGTTTTGGCTCGAAGAAGTAGGGCGCGTGGCGGCAACGTTCAAATTGGCGGGCGAAAATGACTTCCCGCTCCGCCGCACCGGCGAAATCACGGCCTCTTACCTCGAAGCCCGCGCCAAGCACTGGCGGATTCTCATGTTCAAATTCGTCAGCAGCATAGCCTTTCGGGTGCTCGCATTGGGCAGTTTTTTGGTGCTTGGCAGTATGTTGGTGATGCAAAACGAATTGAATATCGGCCAGTTTGTGGCTGCCGAAATCCTCGTGTTGTTCGTGATAGAATCGGTCGAAAAATTGATTGTTTTGCACGAGGTCGGCTATGACGTGCTCACGGCCACCGAGAAATTGGGGCAGGTGGCCGACCTTCCCCTGGAGCGTGAAGGCGGAGTGCGCGTGGAAGAATTTTGTGCCGAAGCACAGCCAATCTCGGTCGAGCTGCGAAACCTCAGTTACCAATTTCAAGATGGCGAAACCACCGTGCTGAAAAATATCTCCTTGAAAATCAACGCGAGAGAGCGAATAGCGGTGGCGGGCTACAACGGCTCCGGGAAAAGCACTTTGATGCAAATCCTTTCGGTGGTCAAGCGCGACTTTACCGGCTCGCTCCTCTTCAACGGCCTCCCCAAACAAAACCTCGACCTCCGCAGCCTTCGCGAACACATCGGAGATTTGTCTTCTCAGGAAGACATTTTCAAAGCTTCGATTTTGGAAAACATCACCCTCGGAAACCAGCGCACTGGTCTCTCGCGGGTACTCAATGTCGTGGAAAAATTGGGCCTCAATGATTTTGTGCGCGAAAGCACCAAGGGGCTGGACACCGAGCTACTGCCCGGCGGGAGCAACATTCCACGAAGCGTCGTGACCAAACTCTTGGTCGCGAGGGCCGTAATTGCCCAGCCCAACCTTCTGGTGATGGAAGAACCCTTGGCAGCCCTTAATTTCAAAGATCGAATAAGCACTGCTCAGTTTTTGACCGAAGCAACGCAGCCTTGGACCTTTGTCTGCGTCACCGAAGACCCCGTGATGGCTGCGGTGTGCGACCGGGTTTTAATTTTGAAAGCAGGCGAAATCGTGTTCGATGGCTCATTTGAAGCGGCGCAAAAAACCAAGGATTTTGAAAAGGTTTTCCGCTCTAATTTGGTGTAACGTACCCCAGAACGGAGTTCCAAAATACAAACCATGCTCAACATATCCGACAACCACCTGCCCCCTTCGGCTTATCCAAAGGCAATTGCCTCTGCGGGCAAAACCCGTCTCCCGGCTTGGCACTGGTCGTTCAGGCGGCTCATGGCCGTAATACTGGGTATTTTCTTGGTGTTTATGTTCCTTCCCTGGACGCAAAACGTGCGCGCCGATGGCCGCGTCACCACCCTGCGCCCGGAGCAGCGACCCCAAACTGTGCACGCCACCATCGCCGGGCGCATCGAACGCTGGTATGTGGCGGAGGGGCAAGCCGTGAAACGCGGCGACACACTCGTGTTCCTCTCGGAGGTCAAGCCCGAGTATTTTGACCCTGAGCTCGTGGCGCGCGTAGGCGAACAGGTATCGGCCAAAAAAGGCTCTATCGAATCTTACGGCCAAAAAGCCGGCGCATTGGAGAACCAAATTGAGGCCATGCGCCGGGAATTGGACAGCAAAATTTCCCAAACCCGAAACAAAATCGAACAAGCCAAACTCAAAATCGAGAGCGACAGCCTGAAAGTCGCGCAGGCAAGTATTGACCTGCAAGTGGCGCAGCGCCAATTGGTCGGCGCCCAAAACCTCTACGACAAAGGGCTGGAACCGCTCACCAAACTCGAAGAGCGCCGCCTGAAGCGCCAAGATGCGGAGACCAAACTCGCAGCCGCCGAAAACCAACTTGGCAGCAGCCGCAACGACTTGGACATCTACACCACCGAACTGCGGCTCGTGCAGAACGAAACTGCAAACAAGATCGCCAAAGCCCAGAGCGACCGGTTCAGCACGCTCAGCGACCGCTTCGACGCGCAAGCCAGCGTGAGCAAACTCCAAACGGAGCGCGAGAACTACGCCCGGCGGCAGTCGTTCTACTACATCCTGGCCCCGCAAGACGGTTTCGTTGTGCAGGCCATCAAGCCCGGCATCGGCGAAATCATCAAAGAAGGCGAACCGCTCCTGAGCATCCAGCCTGCTGGCTATCAGTTGGCCGTGGAGATGTACCTCAAGCCGCTCGACCTGCCGCTGCTGGCCGTGGGCAGCAAAGTCCGGTTCATTTTTGACGGTTGGCCCGCGTTCTTTTTTAGTGGCTGGCCGGGTGTTTCGCTGGGCACCTTTGGCGGCCATGTGGTGGCGATTGACCGCAACATCAGCTCCAACGGCAAGTTTCGCCTCCTCGTGGCGCCCGATGCCGCCGACCATCCTTGGCCTACGGCAATCTTGCCCGGGGGCGGCGCAAAAGGCATTGCGCTCCTCAGCGATGTGCCGGTGTGGTACGAACTGTGGCGGGTGCTCAACGGTTTTCCGCCAGATTTGTACAAAAACCTGCCCGGCGCTGGCGGCAAAGAAAAGGAGGGGAAAAAATGAAAAACGCTTGGTTGGTTAGGATGGCAAATCTCAAACGCCCTGCAACGCGGAGCGCAGCGAAGCAACTGAGGCAGTGGCTTGCCGAGGCGTTCCGCTGCGCTCAGCATCGCGCATTGTGGGCAGCTGCGAGCAGCACATTTGCCCTTTGTCTCTTGCCCCTTGTTGCCCCGGCCCAAACCCTTGATTACCCCACATTCCGCCAGCAAGTGCTGCAAAACCACCCGCTCGCGCGCCAAGCCGACCTCTACATCGACCAAGCGCGAGCCGCCATGCTCCGCGCCAAAGGCGGCTTTGACCCGAAGGCTTACGCCGAGCATTGGGGCAAAAACTTCAACGGAAAAACGTATTTTCAATACACGGAAACAGGGCTGAAACTGCCCACCTGGGCGGGCCTGGAATTCAAGGGCGCGTACAACCTCGCGTCGGGCAATTTTTTGAACCCCGAAAACCAATTGCCTCAGAACGGCCAAGCCAGCGTCGGGTTTACTTGGGCTTTGGGCCAGGGGCTGCTCTTCGACGAGCGGCGCGCGGGGCTGCTGCTCGCCCGCGCCGGCCTCGATCTGGGCGAAGCCGAGCGAATGGCCGCCCGCAACGACTTGTTGCTCGAAGCAGCCAAAGCCTATTGGTCTTGGAATTATGCCGACAACGCCGTGGGCATCGTGGCCGACGTGCTGCGCCAGGCCGAAACCCGCCACGAAGGGCTGCGCCAAAGCTTCCTGCAAGGCGAAAGGGCCGCCATTGACACGCTGGAAACCTACATCCAAATCCAGACCCGCCAAGTGGAACTGCAGTTCGCCCGCACGGAAGCGCAAAATGCCGCGCTCGCGCTGTCGGTTTTTTTGTGGGACGAAAATCAAGCACTTGCGCCAGAAAACCTGCCCGCCGCGCCAACGCTTTTGAACGCTGACATAGAAGGAGAAGCGGGGCCAGATGCGGAAAATTTGCTGCAAACGGCCCGCGCCCAGCACCCGGAACTGCGCATCGGCCAAACCAAACTCCGCCAACTCGCCACCGAGCGCCGCCTCAAAAACGAAAAGCGCAAGCCCGTTTTTGACCTCAGCTACAACCTGCTCGGCAGCGGCTGGCAGTTCTTCCCCACCGCTGCTGCCGAAGGCCCGGCCATGCTGGCCAACGACGTGAAATGGGGGATCAGCGCCAGTTACCCGCTCCTCAACCGCAAGGCACGCGGCGATTGGCAAATCACCCAAATCAAAATCGCGCAGACGGAACTCGAACTCCAGCAAAAACGCCAAACCATCGAGGCCAAAGTGCGGCAGTACGCCAACGACCGGCAAAACCTCCGCGCTCAAGCGGTGCTTTTCCGCGACCTGACGGCCAACTACCGCCGCCTTTTGGAGGCCGAGAACGAACGGGTTGCAATCGGGGAAAGCTCGATTTTCCTCCTCAACACCCGCGAGCAGCGCTGGCTCGATGCGCAGCTGAAATATCTGAAACTGCTGAGCGAATTGCGCAAATCCGAGGCTGGGCTGCAATGGGCGGCGGGGGTTTTGGGCGAGTAAAACCTGCGCTACATTCGCGTTTGACAAACTGTGATATGCATCCTCAAAAGGTTTCCCTCTTCTGGTTTCGCCGCGACCTCCGCTTGGACTACAACTTCAGGGCGGAAAATTATGAAGCAGTAGCGGCGAGAATCTTTAATTGAAAGCGTTCCCGATTCGGGAACAACCTTACCTTTGCATCACCAATGCGAATCATTGCCGTCAAGACTTTAAAAAAATATTTGGGAGAATACCCCGAGGCGGAGGGTGCGCTGCTCGCATGGTACGATGAAGTCACAGAAGCGGAATGGGGCAGCCCGAACGAGATGAAGGGGCAATTTGCAAACGCCTCTATCATAAGCGGGAAAAGAGTGATTTTCAATATTCACGGCAACAAATACCGATTGATTGTTGACATTGAATTTAAGTTTAAAATTGTCTTTGTCATTTGGTTCGGCACACACAAAGAATACGATGACGTGGACGCAAAAACTGTCAAATATGTTAAGGCTGATTAGGACAGAAGCCCAATACGAGGCGGCACTTGAACGAGTTTACGCGCTGATGCAACTCGACCTCGAACCTGGCTCCGAGGCTGGCGACGAGTTGGAAATCATCTCATTATTGGTCAAAGAGTATGAAAACCTGCACTACCCCGTGCCGAAGCCCCATCCAATAGAAGCCATCAAATTTCGCCTCGAACAAATGGGTTTGCCGGATTCTGAACTAATCCGCGTGCTCGGCAGCCGAAGCCGAAAGTCGGAAATCCTTTCCGGCCAACGAAAACTCAACTTGGAAATGATTCGCAAACTCAACCGCGAACTGCGGATTCCGGCAGACGTGCTGATTCAGGCCTATTAGATTTGCAGCCATGCCCCAACCCATTTCCCTCTTTTGGTTTCGCCGCGACCTCCGCTTGGACGACAATGCCGGGCTTTACCACGCCCTGCGCGGGCCAAATCTCGTGCTTCCCCTTTTCATTTTTGACCGCGAAATCCTCGACGACCTTTCTGACAAAAAGGACGCGCGCGTCGAGTTCATCCACCACGCCGTGTCGGAATTGAAGGCTCGGCTCGAAGAAACGGGCAGCACCCTGCTCGTGCGCTACGGCAAGCCGCAGGAAGTGTGGGCGCAACTGCTCCAAGATTTGGACATCGCCGCCGTATTCACCAACCATGACTACGAACCCTACGCCATCGAGCGCGACCATGCCCTGCGCCTATCGCTCTCGGCCAAAAACATCCCGTTGCACACCTTCAAAGACCACGTCATTTTTGAAAAAGACGAGGTGCTGAAAAGCGACGGCACACCCTACACCGTGTTCACCCCGTACAGTCGGCGTTGGCTCGAAAAACTCCAAACCCGATGGCGCACCCTGCCCGATAGCGACGGCCAAGCGCAGCGCACTTCGTTCTACCTGACTTCTTACCCGACCGAGAGATATTTCTCCAACTTCCTGAAAGCCACTGATCTCGTTCACCGTTCATCGTTCATCGTTCATACTTCCCTCACTGATATGGGTTTCGAGCCAGCCGGCATCGAATTCCCGCCCACCAGCGTCGCCCAAGGCATCATCCGCCACTACGACAAAACGCGCGACATCCTCAGCCTGCCCGGCGGCACTTCGCGGCTCGGAGTGCATTTCCGGTTTGGCACCATCAGCATCCGAGAAAAAGCCCGCCACGCCCAGCCGCTCAATGCGACGTATCTGAACGAGCTCATCTGGCGGGATTTTTACAGCCAGATTTTGGCCAATTTCCCCCACGTCGTCGGCCACCCGTTCCGCCCGCAGTACGACCGCGTGGAATGGCGCGACGCGCCCCATGATTTTGAAAAATGGAAAAATGGCCTCACGGGCTACCCAATCGTGGATGCCGGGATGCGCGAACTGAACGCCACGGGGTATATGCACAACCGCGTTCGGATGATTGTCGCCAGTTTTCTTGCCAAGCATTTGCTGCTCGATTGGCGGCACGGCGAGGCATATTTTGCGCAGAAACTCTTGGACTTTGACCTCGCCAGCAATTCGGGTGGCTGGCAATGGGCGGCAGGGTGCGGCACCGATGCCGCGCCGTACTTCCGCATTTTCAACCCTACGGAGCAGACCAAAAAGTTTGACCCGGAACACAAGTATATCCGACAGTGGGTGCCGGAGTTTGGAACACCCGCCTATCCTGAGCCGATGGTGGAGCACACGTTTGCGCGGGAAAGGTGTCTGGCAACGTACAAGAGGGTGCTTCAATGAGTCGGCAGTTTCAAGTGGCAAGTAGCAAGTCTGCAAGTTTTAAGAGGGGTTTGCCACCCGCGTATTTGAAACTTGACACTTGCAGACTTGAAACTACAAAAACCAGCCCCTTGGATAATCTTCTAAATTCATGGCGTGGAAAGCCTCCAATTGTTTCCAAGTGCGCTGGCGCAGGTAGTCGAGGCTGGGCGAGTTGAGCGCGGGGTGGCCTTTCACCAGCACGGGCTGCAGCAGGTTTTGAAAGCGCGACATTTGAACCTCCGTGGGCTTGCCCTTTTTTTTGTCCAAAAATTCGATGTGCGTGTGGCTCACGCTCGCTTGGGCATCTTGCGCCGCCGTCAGCCAAACATCGCCGAGCGGGGTTTCGCCTTTGAAAAGCCGCCGGATTTGGGCGAGCGGCTGGCCGGAAGAATGCTCGATTTTGGTCAATCCTGGCCATTGGGCTGGCGGCTCAAAGTCGCCAGCCGAGTGGTCAAGCGCTCCTCCCCCAATGTACCCCGCCCGCATTTTCCATCCTTCCTTATGGAAAGGGAAAACGGGCGGGTGCGGCGTCTCTTCTTCCGAGAAAACGCCCTTCTGCCATTGCTCGAATGCCGCCAGCGTAGCCCAGTGCGTTGATTCCCACACCAACAGGCGAATGGCGGATTCCAAAAGCCGCAGCTGAATTTCGGGTGCTTGGATGCTCAGCGCTGGCTCGCCGGGCAGGAGCAAGGTGCCTTCCGGGGCGGCGTTCACTTGGGCGCGCAGGCGCAGGCGTTGGAAATGGTTGAGGAAACTTTCGTGGAAAACCGAGCGGCCTTGCGCATCGGTCACCTGCCCCAAGCGTTGCACAATGGCAGGCGCGACTCGGAAGCGGCGGATGTGCTCGGCCAAAAGCCCGGCCCCGCAAGCGATGGAAAATGGCGTGCTTGAATCGCACACCAGATGTGCTGTGGCCGCTTTGTGGTATGAGCGGTCGAGCCAGGATTCTTGCGCGGCGAACAGGGGTTGCAGGTCGGAGAGCCAGTCGAAGGTAGCCATGCGGAGTTGGGAATACGGAATGCCCGTTATTTTTTCGGGATGAAGGCAAAGACGTTGTAGTTGGCAGAAAAGAAAAGCATCTGGCCTTGCAGGTTGGGGTTTTGTTTGCCGAAGTTCAGGCCGTTCCAGCCAAACTTCAGCCGGATGCCGTGGTACGAACCTTTGGGCACATTCCATTGGCCGGGGTTTTTTCGGAACAGTTTCACGTCAATGTTCATCGCGGCAGCGAGGTGGAATTCCGTGAAATTGAAACTGTCGTAGTATTCGGGGAGCGGCTTTTCATCTTCGGTGGATGGCTTGAGAATTCCGACCCCGCCCCCGAGGCTGGGAAAGACCCGGATTTTGGAGGCGTTCACGATGTCGTAGCCCACGCTCAGCCCCAGCGTGAAGAAATTGGTGGGGTCGTCTTTCGGCCACACGTCTGGGTCAACGTACAGATCGCGGGCGAGGCGGGGGCCGCCAAAGGAACCGTCGAACAAGAAGTTCCAACGCTTCGTCCAGTAGTACGCATCCAAGTTGAAAGCAAAAGGCGTGTGCAGTGTGCGCTCTATGTCGCCCCTCCAATTGCCCACCAAAAGCCCCCCAGAAACTCCGTAGCCCTTGTTCGCAGGTTTCAAGATGCGCGGTTTTATGCTGCGCACAAATGCCAGAAAGCGCGAAGAAGGGTAAAGTTTTTCAAACGCTTCGAGGCGTTCGGCCCATTCCTCCTCGTCCTTGTTCAGCCGCAAAAGGTAGTCGAGCAAGAGCGTGGTGAAAGCCTTTTCCTCCGTGTTCAAAAAAGCATTTTGGATGCTGCTGTAAAGTTCGAACCGCCGCTCGTTGATATTAAAATCCACCCACTCGAAAAGGCTGTCCTGCTGGGGCTGGGTTTTCCACGATTGCATGGCACGTTGGTTTTCGTCGAAGTGGCTCGCCTCCTCCAAAAGTGTCCCGAAAGACTCCGTCCAATAGTATAGCAGCCAGCGCTCGTCCCAAATGAGGCCTGCGAAATGCTCGTCTTCGAGCCTTGCCAGCGAGTCCATCCAAAGCCCCGCGCCAGCAGGGTCTTCCATCAGGAAAGAAGCGAGCAGTTCGCGCCGCGAGGCTGCGATTTTTTCGGGCTTTGAATCGGGTTTGGGCATCGCCGGCAAAGAGTCCGTTTGGGCGAATGAGACCGCCGTCAGGAAATTGAAGATGAGGAGGGTTGAGATTTTTTTCATGGTTCAGAAAGTAAGGTGTGACTTGAACTTCCCGAAAGTTGAAAACTTTCGGGAAGTGGAGCACTCAAATAATCCCTTCAAAAACTTTTACCGCCGGCCCGCACAGCCAAATATTGGAAAACGAGCCGTCGCCGTTGGCATGAAAGCGCACGGCAAGTTCGCCGCCCTTGGCGTGCACCGCGATTTCAAAATCCCCCGCCGAGCCCCCGCGCTCCAAAAACGAGGCGATGGCCGCCGCTGTCACCCCCGTGCCGCAGGCGTATGTTTCGTCCTCCACGCCGCGCTCGTAGGTGCGGATTTGCAAGCTCGCCCCCGGCCCCTCTCCAGTTGGGAGTGGGGTGTTTGATTTTGCATTTTGCATTTTGCGCCTGCCTGCCGGTAGGCAGGGTTTTGCGGCGGTTTCAGCCACAAGGTTCACGTTTATCCCCTCCTTTTTCCAACGCTCGGAATAGCGCACCGCCTGGCCTTGGGCCACCATGTCCAAGTTTTCTAAATCGTTTTCAAAGCGGACGTAGTGCGGCGAGCCGGTGTTCAGGATGTAGGCCTCGCCTTGTTTTTCAACGGTTTGAACGTCGGTCATTTTGAGTTCCACCCAAAGCCCTGACCCCGCCCTCTGCCCTTCCCCAACCAGGAGGGAAGAAACGATGGCCTCATGCTCCCCATCAATCGCCCTAAAACGGCATCGCTCGCCCACCACGCCCAAGTGCTGCGCAAATGCCGCGATGCACCTGCCGCCATTGCCGCACATGGTGCTTTCACGCCCGTCGGCATTGAAATAAATCATTTCAAAATCATAGCCCGGGAGGTTTTGCAGCAAGATAAGCCCATCGGCGCCGATGCCAAAACGGCGGTCGCAAAGCCGTTCGATGCGCGCCGTGTCGGCCCGGCCAACCCATTGATGTGCGCGCTGGTCGAGCATCACGAAGTCGTTGCCCGCGCCTTGGTATTTCCAAAAATTCATGCGGCGAAATTATACAAGAGTGGGAAATACTTTCTCTCTGTCGGGCGGAGCGCAGGGCAAACGCATCAAAATGGCCATGAAAAATGAACCGAACAGCAATGTGGAACATGAACCCTCCATCATTGCCGTGAGCTTGCCAAAGGGAATACGCTCGTGGCCTGATTTTTGGCTACGTTTTTTCATCTTCCTCCAACCCACTGGCGGGCGCGTTGTCTTTCAAACAATTCGCAGCCAGCGTCGTTCTCCCATCCAATTTTGCTTCCAATACTATGAGAAAATACTTTTTGCTTTCCCTTGTGTGTGTGCTGAGCTCCTTGCTTTCGGTGTTCATCTACAGCCAATTTGCCCAGCCGAACAGAATCGTGTGGGCCAACAGAGATGGCGAAACGCGCCTCACGGGGCTGGTGGACAAACTTTTTGACAGCCGCTCCAACAGCGCTTTCCGCTCTTCTTCGCCCACCGATTTTATCGAAGCCGCTGAGGTGGCCACGCCTGCGGTGGTGAATATCCGCGCGCTCATCGAGTCGGGCGGCAACATTTGGGGCGGCGGCTCGCTCACCGGTTCGTCTGGCTCTGGGGTGGTGGTTTCGCCCGATGGCTACATCGTGACCAACCACCACGTGGTGGAAAAAAGCGGCGACATAAAAGTGACCCTCGCCGACAAGCGCACCTACAAGGCCAAACTTGTCGGCTCCGACCCTTCCACGGACATTGCGCTGCTGAAAATCGAAGAAGAAGAGTTGCCCTTCATGGTTTTTGGCAACAGTGATTCGGTGCGCGTGGGCGAGTGGGTGTTGGCCGTAGGCAATCCGTTCAACCTCGAAAGCACCGTGACGGCGGGCATCGTGAGCGCCAAAGGCCGCAACATCAACATCCTTTCGGGCGCGGCGAGCATCGAATCTTTTATTCAGACGGACGCGGCGGTGAACCCCGGAAATTCGGGCGGCGCGCTGGTGAACACGACGGGCGAATTGATCGGCGTGAACACCGCCATCATCACCGAGTCGGGCAGTTACGAGGGCTACTCCTTTGCTGTCCCTTCCAATTTGGTAAAGAAAGTAGTGCGCGATTTGCGCGAATACGGCACGGTGCAACGCGCTTACCTTGGCGTGGGCATCCAAGATTTGGACAGCGAAACTGCCCGCGAACTTGGGCTCCCCAATGCAGAGGGCGTGCTCATCAACCGGATAGCCTCTGAGGGCGCAGCCTCCGATGCCGGGCTTCAAGCGGGCGATGTGGTGATCGGGGTAAATGGCACAATCGTGCGCAGTACCTCCGAATTGCAGGAATATGTGGGGCGGTTTCGGCCTGGCGAGGCGGTGCAGGTGGACTATTGGCGCGGGGGCAAAAAAGTCCGCTCGCGCATCACGCTCAAAGACGTGAACAACTCCACGCGCATGGCTGGCGTGCAAGGCGACGAACTGGAAGAAAAATTGGGTTTTGCGCTGCGCAACCTGAGCCGCGACGAGCAGCGCAAGTTGCGTTTGCAGGGCGCGCTCGTCAGCAGTGTGCGGCGCGGGAGCTTAGTGCACGATACCAATATGCAGCCTGGCTTTGTCATCACGAGCGTGAACGGCAAACGGGTGAACAACGTGAGCGACGCGGTGGAGTCCATCCAAAGTGCTTTCAACAACCTTTCGCTCGACGGCTATTATGAGGGCGAGTCGGATTTGTACTCGTATCGGTTTAAGAAAAAGGGCTGAAACGCGCGCCCGAAAAAATCTGAAATTGGGAAGCACGACATTACTTTTGTCCAAAATTTTATCGAAATGAAATTGACCATCGAAATAGGCAATGTCAGCGAGGCAGAACAAATCCTGCACATTTTCAAATCAATCCGGTTTGAAAGCGTACGCCTTGTAGTTGACAACGGGAAAGAAAGTAAGCCCGTTCAGAAGGACTTGCTCAAGGAACTCCATCGCCCGATTCCCAAAAAACTCGACCTCGATGCTGTGAAAAAAGCCAGAAACTATAAAGGGGTGAATCGGGAACGCTTTGACAAATTGGTCAAAGAAATCAACATTTCAGAACCCATAGAATTGCTGCTATCACAACTTTCCAGATGAGATACCTTTTGGACACCAATATCTTGCTGCATTACCTTCGAGAAAGCAATCTGGCAGCGCAACTCGATCAACAATTCAGGCCCTTGGATTCGACTCTGAACGAAGCGGTGCTCTCCATTGTGAGCGTCGGGGAAATCCGAGCAATTGCGAAGATAAACCGTTGGGGCAAAAAGCGGATGGACAGGGTAGAAACCCTTTGCGAGGAGCTCATTGTGACCGATATTTTTTCTGAAGATCTCATAGAGTGTTACGCCGAGATCGACGCATTTAGCCAAGGGAAATTGGAAGGCCGAACGCTCCGCATGAGTTCAAGAAATATGGGGAAAAACGATTTGTGGATTGCTGCCACAGCCTCCATCCTCAATGCTACCTTGCTTACGACCGACGCTGATTTTGAACATCTGAAAGATGAGTTTTTGTCTGTGGAACTGGTCGATAAAACCTGAAATTGGAAAGCCAGACACTATTTTTGCCATAAAATTTATCGAAAATGACTGCTGCTGCACCTGCTCCAACCTCAACCGGTACTCTTGTCAAACCGGTGAACGGCAAACGCCGCGTACGTTCCGTGCCGAACTTTCTCGTTCGGGAGACCATTGATGGCATCCCGTTTTATTATCGAGGGTACAAGGAGGTTCTTAGCAAGAAAAAAGTTCTTGACGACATCATGGCTGACTCTGGACTTCAAACCCTCCTCAAAAAATATCTGTATGACTTGTTGCTACGACGGCTAAACCCTGAAGTTTACGATGTTTACATAGGCGAAGTCGGCGCACACCTCGAACACAAAAGCAACTTAGGCATTGACGTGACTGTTTACGAAACCGCCCAGTTGCCTGGCGAAAAGTTCGATTTCAAATACTTGGACGTAGCGCCAAAATTCGCCATCGAAGTGGACATGAAAGTTTCGTTGGACGATACTGGGATGGACACTTTCGCTCAGTTCCTCGATTTGAAAACGCAGAAACTGTTTGATTTTGGGGTCGAGCGATTGATTTGGGTGCTTACTCCAAGCAAAAAGGTGGTGATTGCCACCCCCGGAGAAGACTGGCTGATTGTGGATTGGAACAAAGACATCGAACTTTGGCAAGGCGTAAAAGCCAACATTGGCCAACACCTAAAAGCTCGGGGCATCAACCCGGATATTTTTTTGAGGGTGAATCGGTGATATAGCCGAATGATTCGATTTTTGAAGATTGAATCCGATTGATTCGATTGGGAATCAGTGCTTGTGCGCAGTTCGTTTTTCAAAACCACTTTGCATTCTTACCACAAAACCTCTTCCCGCAAATACCGCTGCACATAATCCTCAATGCCTTCTTCCAGCCCGATGAACGGCTCGCGGTAGCCTGCTGCGCGGAGTTTTCCCATCTCGGCTTGGGTGAAATATTGGTAGGTGTCGCGGATGTCGGCGGGCGTGTCAATGAATGATATGTTAGGCTCCAAGCCCAGCGCGCCGAATGTCCCAACCGCCAAATCGAAGAATGTCCGCGCCTTCCCCGTGCCGAGGTTGTAGATGCCGTTGGCGGGCTTATGTTCCAAAAAATGTAGCAGCACATCCACCACGTCTTTGACATACACAAAGTCGCGGCTCTGCGCGCCATCTCGAAATTCGGGGCGGTGGGAGCGGAACAGTTTCATCGCCCCGGTGGCTTTTATCTGCCGTGCGGTGTGGAATATGACCGAGGCCATTCTGCCTTTGTGGTACTCGTTGGGGCCGTACACGTTGAAGAATTTGAAGCCGGCCCAGGGGAACGATGAACGATGAACGATGAACGATGCTGCGCCGTGGTTTATAGTTTCTCGTTCATCGTTCATCGTTTGCTGCAGCACCCACACATCAAAATCCTGCTTGCTTTGGCCGTAGGGGTTGAGGGGGCGGAGTTGTGGAATGGTGGCGTGGTCGTCGGCGTAGCCGATTTCGCCGAGGCCGTAAGTAGCCGCGCTGCTGGCGTACAGCAGGGGGACCTCAAAACCCGCGCAGAGCATCCAGAGGGCGCGGGAATATTCCAGATTTAATTGGCTGAATATTTCTGCGTCTTGCTCTGTGGTATCGGTGCGGGCGCCGAGGTGAATCACCGCATCCACGTCCGTGTGGTTGCGTTCGAGCCAGCGCACGAAGTTGAGGCGGTGCATTTGCCCCCAAAGTTGTTTGCCTTCGAGGTTGCGGTTTTTGTCGGGGCGGCTGAAATCGTCCACCGCCAGCACATCGAGGTAGCCTGCGTCGTTGAGCCTTTTTATCATGCAGGAGCCGATAAATCCTGCTGCGCCTGTTACTACTATCATGTGAGAGGGGTGAGAGACGTGAGAGGGGTGAGAGACGTGAGAGGGGTGAGAGACGTGAGAGACGTGAGAGGGGTGAGAGACGTGAGAAAGTGAGAGCTGTGAGAGGTGGCTATCTCGGCCCGTATGTGTTCATCGTTCATCGTTCATCATTCATCATTCATCGTTCTGCTATGTCTCTGCCAAATCAATTTTCAAGTGGGCGGTGAAAAACCCGTTTTCGCGGTTGGTGCTGAGTTGGTGCTGATCGGGGTAGATGAGGGCGAGTTGGCGCTGCACGTTTCGCAGGCCGATGCCGTTGGCATTGCCTTGGGTGTCGTAATCGGCGTCCACGGTATTTTTGACAGTAAAGGAAAGTTGCCTGTTTCGGAGGGCTATTTTTATCAAAATCTGCACATCGCCCGTGGTGCCGCCCGCACCGTGCTTGAAACTGTTTTCCACAAAAGGCAGCAGTAAGAGCGGAGCGATGGCCGTAAGCGGGTCGTCCATGTCTTCCTGATAGTCAATGGTCAGCCGCTTGTTGTAGCGCAGCCTTTCCAGCTCGATGTAGTCTTGAAGCACCTTAGCCTCGTCGGCCACAGCGATGCGCGGCGCGCGGCATTCGTAGAGCACGAAGCGCATGATTTTGGAGAGCATCATGATGGCATCGGGGGTTTTGTCGCTCTTTTTCCGCGCCAGCACATAGAGGTTGTTGAGGGTGTTGAACAGGAAGTGCGGGTTGGTTTGCGCGCGCAGAAAACTGAGTTCGGACTGCAATTTTTCGCGCATCAGTTCCTGCTCGAATTCGAGGCTTTTGTAGTGTACCCGAATCATTTTGATGGTCACGGCGGCAGCCAGCGTGATGAACAAGTCGAACTCCGTGAGCAGCAGCCCTTCGGGGTTGAGCAAGTTGTACACCTTGTCTGGCTGGAAGATAGGGTAAAAAATGTAGGCCGTCTCGAGGCGGTAGAGCACAGTGGCTACGGCGAAGGCCAGCAGGAGCAGCCCGACGAGTTTCCAGATTTTGCTGCGGTCGAGGTAAAGCGGGATGACGTAGTAAAAAACAAAGTAGGTAAGCAGCAATTTCACGGGGAGCGAAAATGTCTCGCTTATCAGCGCGAATCGGAAATTTTCTATCACAGGTACGCGCTGCAAAATGCAGTTGAGCACCGCGTTGAGGGGCGTATAAACGACCCAAAAAAGGACGTGGAGCGAGATGCGTTGCCAGTTCATGAGTGATGAAGTGATAAAGTGATGAAGCGATCGTTAGGCCACTCTTAGTCCATTCGGCACGGGGCGTTCGGGTTGGAGCAGGGTGATTTCTTTGTGTTCGCCCACGAGGCCCAGCACGAGGCATTCGGAGAAAAAGTTGGCGATTTGCTTGGGCGGGAAATTCACCACGGCGATGACTTGCCGCCCCACCAAACTTTCCTTCGGGTACAAATCGGTGATCTGCGCCGAACTTTTCTTGATGCCGTGCTCGCCAAAATCAATCGCGAGTTGATAAGCCGGGTTTCGCGCCCCCGGAAAATCGTTGGCTTCCACGATGGTGCCGACGCGCATTTCTACTTTTTCAAATTCTTGCCACGAGAGCATAAAGTGATGAAATGATAGGGTGATGAAGTGATGCCCGCCGTCGCCTTCGGCGGTAAAAGCGATGAGCACAGCTATTCTGGGAGTATCAATTTTTGAGTCCAAATCTTGCCATTTTCTGTGGTCAAACGCAGAAAATGTATGCCTTTGCTCTGGTGCGGCAAACGTATGGATAGAGCGCCAAAATCTGGAAGCGTGTGTTTCTGTCTATACACTATTTGCCCAGCATGGTTGGTGATTTCTGCCCAAACGGGCTTCCCAAATTGGTTTTCCAAAGTTATGTTGACAAAACCCTTTGCCGGATTGGGCCAAACCGCAAGGTCATTTTTTTGCAGCAGGGGAACAATGGTGCTCACCACAAGCGAATCTTCCAATACCATCACCCAAGGTTCTTGGCCTGTTATCCCATCGTTCATGGAGAAATAAAGTCGGTTTTCATGCAGGTAGGCATTTTCAACTTTTGGCACAAAATAATCCTTAACCGTGGCAAGCGATGAAACTTTGAAGGTTCCATTCCAAGAGCCGTCGGTTGCCCACCAGCTTACATCCACACCATCGCTGGCGGTAAAAAGTAACAGATGATCATTGTAGCGCACGAAATTGTCGGGCTTTGAACTCCCTGCTGGGTTTAGGTCGCGCACCTCATAAGTACCATTTGTAGTGCCATCGCTCGTCCAGAGCTCTGCATTGCCTGTCGTCAGGCCCGCGCCAAAAACAACCTTCCCAGAAAGTTCGTGAAGCCGGTTTTGATATTTGTCGGAGAAATGGGAGTACCCTGGCACAGTGGCAAAATCCTTCAACAAGATAGGTTGATCGCCATCCACCACCCAGAGCGAGTGCTGATAGTTGCCTGCATTGTAAGCACGAGGCCCCAATGCAAACAGCTGACTGTCGGCCACGGCTATTCCTGCAAATGCGTAAGAAGGCAATTGGGGGAAAACAACCGGTGAGAACCCACGAACGTGCAATGTCTGGGCAGAAGGATTGAGGGCGTATGTGCTGTAAGCAAGACGGTTGTCTATCTCCCGCAGGAAAACTGTCGAGCCATTATGATAGATTGTGCCGATAGCCTGTGTTCCGTTAGATGTGCCATCGCTCGACCACAGGGATAGGTAAGGCTGATTAGAATGTTGCAGAAAGTAAATGCTGTCGCCTACTGTTTTTAATGGATAAGCAATGCTGTTTGTAGGGGCTGCAAAAAATTCAAAAGTACCGCTCGGTGTGCCGTCGCTGCGCCAGATACTTTTATCGTTGTTGGCAGTAAAGTAGATGGCGCCCCCTGGCCCAAGGCTCCAAGAGCCAGAATAACTTACAGGAAGGTGGATTTGGCTGATTGCCCCGGCTTCGTCCGTCACGCTCAGGGTTTTGTCATCAGAAAACCATAGCACCTTGTCGGAAACAGACATCGGGGTGGCTATTTGCAAGTAGCTGTGTTTGCTTGTGGTGTCCAACCTCGTGACTTCAAAAGGTGCATCAGGCTCGCTGCGCCAAACTCCTGTGACGTGATTTTCGAGATTCGCACGGAAGAAAACCGCATCGTTTGGGCCAGGCACGAAGCCAATCGGGTCAGAGCCTGCCAGATGTGGCGCAAGTGCGCCCTCTACGCGGTAGGTGCCTTGCTCCGTGCCATCGCTGCGGTAGAGGAAATCTGGAGGCGTCAGGATGGGAGACTCAAAGCAAACGGTAGAGTCCGTGGTTGCAAAACCAAGATGGTCTATTATGTGGCTTTCGTTCCCTAAGAATTTGATAGGTCGAGTGCCAAGTTCTGTGCCATCGCTTGCCCACAGATGAACCGCTTCATTCGACTGAAAAACAAGAAAGAAGATGTCCTTTTGGGTTCCTCCAAGCAAAAAGGAAGCATAGGCATCTATTACTTTGACCTTCTGTGTTCCTGCCGCAGTGCCATCACTTTTCCAAAGTTCAGAATCGTTGTCGGCATTACAATAGAAGAAGAAGAATGACCCATCTAAAATGGATTTGGCGCGAGTGCCGTAATATTCGGCATGATACCCGGCGTTTGCAGGAAAGTCCAACAATATCTCTGTTCCAGCAGGAGTGCCATCGGAGGCTACCCATTCTGAATTCAAGTTTTGCTGATCTTGGGCTAAGTAAATGTATTTTCCATGTAAGAAAAACGCCTCAAAACGTTCAACGTCGGACACGCTCGAAGGCACATCTGCTGCTTTTGCAGTACCTACTACAGAGCCATCGCTCACCCAGAGTTCTGTCTCGCCCGATGTTTTTTGGAGCAGGAAATAGGCTTTGTCGCCCAAGGTTTTCAAAGAATTGGATTGGATATTCTGATTGGTGAGCATGATCTGAAAAACCATGAATGTTCCTGCTTCCGTGCCGTCGCTCCGCCACAACTGCCGCCCCTGATACCCTCCCCGATAGTAAACTATGTTGTCAGCCTTAGTGAGTTCAATAGGGAACGTGCTGCTCAGCCCCGGGTTGCCGTCTTTTACCAAAGCTGCACTGCCAAGCGAGTCGCTTGCGCACCAAAGTTCGTATCCCGTAGATTCCTCCCCGTCGGCATACAAGACTTTCCCGTTTATGTAGGCAATGGTAGGGATACTGCTTGGAGTATGGAGTTGTACTTCGTCAATAAGGAGGTTCACACCTGGGCCTCCCCCATGTTTCATTAACCAATATTTTGTCGCATCGGAATACCACATAAAATAGAACCCATCTTCCGTCTCCGCAGGGCTTGTTGTTATGCTGCTGTATTCGCTGATGAATACAGCATTCGTACCATCGTAAGTCCAATAGCCAGAAAATTGATCTGTCGTACTCCCGTCAAAAAGCACCTTGCCATGTATAGTGTGGAAACCACCGCTCAAAGATTGAAAAGGATAATGAACCGGCTGATGAATGTCTCCCAAAAGGTGGGGCATCTGGCTAAGGGCACAGAAATTTAGGCAAACAATCAAACTTAGAATCAGAAGATGCTTCATAGAAAAACATGGCTTAAGTTTCGGTGTGCTCAATGTGGTCAGGTTTTAGTTCCTCGTTCATACTTCCTCGTTCATAGTTCATCGCTCCACTCCACTTTTTCAAAATCAGGTTTCAAGTTCAGCGTGTACAGCGAGCGGTCGCGCAGTTTGATTTCTTTGATGGGGATTTCTGCCCCGTCTGCCGTGCATTTCTTGACGTAAGTTGGGAAGCCGACGAGGTAGATTTTCACCTTCTCGTAAGCCGGGGCGTATTCCCCTTCTTTTCGCTGGCGCAACGTGAACGTGCCGTTTTTCCCCTCTGTTTCAAAAATTTTCAAACTAAAAACCCCCTCTTGATGGGCGTATCCCTCGCCCGCGTCTTCGTACAGGTGGCTGGTCTCCATGCCGTTTTTGTAGTAAACATACAGCGTCAGTTCGCCCACCGGCTCGTTCGTGTGCTGGCGCGTGGGGTACACCGGCAGCACCGCGCCCTCGCGCACAAAAAACGGAATCTGCTCCGGCATCACGTTCACAAACACCTCCCCATTGCCCGGCTGCCCCGTCCAGAAATAGTACCAATTGCCCTTGGGCAAATACACCCCCTGTCGCTGCACTTTTGGCTGAATGACCGGGCTGACCAGCAAGTGTTCGCCAAAAAGAAAATCGCGCTCCACCTCCCAGAGTTTTGGGTCATGCGCATCGGCGAACGCCAAATGCCGCAGCACCGGCGAGCCATCCAAAGTGTGCAGCCACATCGCCGAGTACAGGCAAGGTAGCAGGCAGTAGCGCAGTTCGATGGCCTTTTTCGCCAAATCTGTCCATTTTTCTCCGAAAGACCAAGGCTCTTGGTCTGAAATGTGGAGTGCAGGGTCGGTCAATTCGGCTTCCTCGACAGGCATTGCATCACCACTGGCGTGCCTCCCGATACTGTGTACCCGCATCAAAGGGTGAAAAACTCCGAGTTGAAGCCAGCGCACAAAAAGCTCTCCATCAGCATTGCCGGCAAAGCCGCCGATGTCGGTGCCGCAAAACGAAAAGCCCGAAATGGCGAGCCGTTGGCACTGAATGTTGGCGATTTGCAGGTGCTCCCAATCCGAGAAATTGTCGCCCGTCCAGATGGCCGAAAACCGTTGGCCGCCACTGAACGAAGCGCGGCTGAGCAGGAAAGGCCGCTTCTCCGGCTGCAAGCGGCGGAAGCCTTCCCAAGAAGCGCGGTTCATTTGGAAGCCATAGATGTTGTGGGCTTTTCGGTGGCTGCACGGCAAGCCGTCGTGCTGGTGAAGCACACCGTCGGGCAGCGTTTTGTGGTGGACGTGAAACACCGCAGGCTCGTTCATGTCGTTCCAAAAACCCGCCATCCCGATGTCGTTGTACAGGCTTTCGTACAGCAAGCCCCACCACGCGCGCACCTTCGGGTCGGTGAAATCCGGGAAAGTGCAAAAGCCCGGCCACACAGGAGCCTTCGCCACCACGCCGTCCGCCGTCCGCACAAACATCCCCTGTTCCAAACCCTCTTGGTAAACAGCGTAGGCCGGGTCTTCCTTGATTCCGGGGTCAATCATCGCCACCGCCTGGAAGCCTATTGCCCGCAAGTCGCCCACCAGCGATTTCGGGTCGGGGAAAGCCTTCGCGTCCCAAGTGAAACATCGGTAGCCGTCCATGTAGTCAATGTCGAGGTAAATCGCGTCGCAGGGGATTTGGCGCTCGCGGAATTCGGCGGCGATTTGGCGCACCTGACAGTCGGGGTGGTAGCTCCAGCGGCATTGGTGGTAGCCGAGCGCCCAAACGGGCGGAAGTTCGTGCGCACCCGTCAGGCGGGCGTAAGCGCGGGCCACGTCGTCGAGGCCAGGGCCGTGGAGAAAATAGTAGTTCAGTTCGCCGCCTTCGGCGGAAAAGCGCGTGGCGCCGCCTTCTTCCGAATCAAAGTCGAAATGCGTTCTGAAACTGTTGTCAAAAAAAATGCCGTAGGCAACGCCTTGGTTCAGCGCATAATAGAACGGCACGGCGCGGTAGAGCGGGTCTGTGTCTCGGCCAAAACCATAAGAATCCGTACACCAGTTTTCAAACTTTTTGCCCGCGAGGTTGGTGCCGCAAGACTTGTCGCCGAGGCCAAAGAACACCTCCTTCTTGTGGCATTTCTTCTCCATGCGGAGTTCGCACCAACCTTTCAAAATAGTCCGCTTCGCGGAAAAACCGCCCGCGTCCTCGCACAGTGTGCGGTCGTCCGCGTCATAAAATTTTACTTTCAAATCCGCTTTCGACACCACCACTTGCAGCGCGCCAGAATCAAGCTGGTATTCCCCCGCGTGTTCGTTGAGCGTCACCGTTACTTTTTCTGGCTCGAATGCCGGGTCAATCGCGTACGAAAAATCGGGCTGAAAAACCCCGTCGGGCGAATAGCGCAATCGGAAAATGCCCGCCGCCAGCACCGACACGCGCAAGGCCACGCCGTTGTGGCACACAAACTCGTAAGCCCCCTCGCGCCAGCGCACGTCGGCCACCTCGTTGGGGTAGGCCCATTGAAAAACATCTTCGTAACGCAGGCTCACGCTGGCCTCCACGAAGTCAATCTCGCTCGGAAGGGTGGGGGAGGGCGGCGGCAAAGATTCTGGCTCAGGGAGCGGCGCGGGTTTGGCTTTCATGCTGTGTTGTTTCGGGGCTAATGTACGACGGACTTTTAAGTGCGTCGCGCCTCAAACCTTCGGAGGTACGACGTTTACTAAACCTCCGAAGGTTTAGTAAACGTCGTACCTCCGAAGGTTTGGTAAACGTTGCCCAAAAACAACACAGGCCGCCTCCGAAAAATCGGGGCGACCTGCTGCGGTTCAACTTGCTTCATACGATATGAACCGAATGGGTATGTTGAGCGGTATTGTAGCGGCGACTTTAGTCGCCGTATCGCTGCGAAAAAGTCCTTATGCACATCCGGCAGATAAAGCAGCCGGTACTCCACTCTTCAAAAAAACAAAGTCCCGTAAAGCGAAAACACCGGCCTGCTCTGATTGCGGGTAGCGCTGACGGAATGCTCCGTGAAGCCGCTATTGATAACGTTTTTACTGGTGCGCGCAAAGCCCGGAAACTTGCTGAACGGCATTTTTGCAGACACACCTACCTCAAACATTCTGCCGAGGCGCAGCCCTGCGCCGAGCATCGCATCCGCGCTCCATTTGTCCAGTTCGCTCGAACTCAATTTGCTGGCGCCGTCCTCGGCGGTGCGGCTGGCGAGTTTCAGGATGTAGGCCCCAGAGTAATTTTGCCGGTCGGCCTTGGTCGAGAGCGTGCGGGTGAGGGACACACCGCCAAAGATTTTCAGCGGCCGGGCGGGCTGCCAGAACACCGCGACGGGGATTTCCAAGCGCTGCAAACGGTTGACGGGGATAAACACATTGTTCCCCAAGGAATCCCCGTATGCACTCCCGCCGCTGTTGACGAGTTCGTGCCCGGTATTTACTTCCACGACAATAACATCGTTGTAAACACTGGAGGTGTAGGTGTCTGAGAGCACGGATGCCACGGGGCGGGATTCCACTTGTGGACGGTGGATGTTGTAGAAAGCCCCGGTGCGCAGGCCCCATTTGCGGGCAAAATTCCAATCCACGCTCAGGCCAGTAGAAAAGCCGTTGATAGTGCTGAACTGCTCGGTGGAAATGGCCGAAGTCGAGCCAAAAGACCATCGGTTGTCAAGGTGCTTTTTGACGGGTTTTGGGCTGTCGGCCACTGCGATGAAATGGGGCGAAAGGGCGTTTTTGCTTTCCACATCAATCATTTGTGCAGTTGTGTGGAGTAGCACAAGCGGGAGTTTTGATGGAAGCATTGAAGCCTCCGAACTTTCTGCCCCGAGCGATGAGGGTGGGTTTTCGGAAAGTTTCGGTTGCGCTGGCGTATCTGTTTTGCCCACATTTTTTTCGGCAAAAACCATCTCCTGCCCCGCATTTCGGCTTCCTGTTTTTGAAACCTCTGTCTCGCTTTTACGCACCTTTGGCGCGGTGGCATTTGTAGAAATATCCGCGCTGTTGAGAGCCGAAACAACGGCTTGTTTTTCCAAAATGGGCGCAATGCTCGCCACCAATGGCTCCGGCTCGGCCTCTTGTTTTTTTGCCGGGCTTTCGGGCGAATGCATCCAAAGCCAACCCCCGTACCCCGCAATGGGCAACAGCAGCAATGGCAGCCACCACCACCCAAATCGTCGGCGGCGTTTTTGAGGCATCTCTCGGTCGAGCAATTTGTGCATCGCCGCCCAGCCTTTGTCCGTAATTTTCGTATCCATGTTTATTAAAAAAAATGTAGTCCGATGTGTTTGGGGGTTTCTGGTTTATCGTTCATCGTTTATCGTTCCTCGTTCAACCCCTGCCTACTGCCCCCGCCTTCGCCAAGGCTACGGCGGGTAAACCTGCCACTTTTTGCTCGACACTAAGCATTTCCCTCAACTTTTGCCTTGCGGTGCTGAGGTGCCATTTGGAAGTTCCCTCGCTCATGTGGAGGTTTGCGGCTATCTCGGCGTGCGTGTACCCTTCGATGGCGTAGAGCCGAAATACTTCTTGCGACATGGGCGGCAAAGTGCGCACCGCTTTGAGGATGTCTTCTTCGTAAAACGATTCGTGGCCGCGCTCTGGCACGCTTTGGTCGTGGTCTTCGAGCACCAAAAAGTTCAGGTAGCGGGCGTTTTCGCGGTAATAGTCGGCCATGCAATGGTACACGAGGCGGCGCATCCAACCTTCGAGGCTTCCTTTGTGGGCAAACGTGTGGATTTTCTTGAAAACCCGCAGCATCCCGTTGTTCACCACCTCGATGGCCGTGTCCTCGTCGCGGGTGTACCGGCGCACCATGCGGAGCATTTCGGGGAAAAAACGGCGGTACAGCGCCTCTTGGGTGCGGCGGTCGTTGGCGGCGCAGCCGTCCACGAGTTCTTGTTCCGTGTAGTTTTTTTTGCCGAAAAAAGCCATCCTTCGTGGTGTGTCAAAGCAAAATGCCTATTCCGAATTCAAAACGTTTTTGGAGGATTTTGTCCACTCTTTGCTCGCCCCACCAAAGCTGCCAAGCGCGTGTCTTTCGTTGAAAGCGCAGCCCAACATGAAGGGTGAAGTGATTTCCCAAGCGATAGCCTGCCTGCCCTTGCGCCATCCATCCGCCTTCCCAATCTTCCGAAGAGCCGTCAACGAAGTCATTTTCTTTTCCTGCAAAAGCCCAGCCGAGGCCGATGGCATAAAATGGGGAAACATATTTTGGCGAAAGGTAGCCCCTCGCTTCCACAAAGAGGGGGTAAGTGCTCACGTCGTTGTCGTGGGGCGCAAAATTCTCGATGCCTGCACCGATGCCTGCGCCGAGCAAGCGGTTGAACTTCAAACCCGAACTGTGCTGCAGCCCGAAGCCCATTCCGCTCTTGCCCCACATCGTTTCTGCCCGCGTGGCATGGTACCAGCCGCTTTCGCGGAACGTGTAGGGGCGTTGGGACATGGGGACGGGCACACACTTTTCGCCGCGGCATTTTTGCACTATTTTTTGCACTTTGGTTGCTGATATGCGCAATTTCCCGCCGTTCCAGGTAGTCATCACCACGTCTCCGCCGATTTGATGTTCCGTGATTTTGCCGCGAAAAATCGAGCCGTTGTGCAGGTACACCACGTCGCGGCAGTTTTCTTTTTGCTGCGCAAAACCCGTGACGGCAGCAGAGAACAGGAGCAGGAAAGTGAGGATGTTTTTCATGTTTTTCTGCTTACTTCAGCACCGGCAATAGGCTTATCTGTTTCGGGTTTGTGGGGTCGCTTACGTCAAATTGGTAGAAACCGCCGTCGCCGACGAGCAGCAGGTGGCTGTCGCTGAATGCGATCACGTCGTAGGCTTCTACGTTTTTGAGGTGCGACAGTTGTTTCAAATTCAAGGGATCGGTTTTGTCAAAAATTTTCAGCCCGTCGTCGCAGAGGAACAGGTGCTCGTTGGTCACGGAAAGGCCGAAGGGCCGCTTCATCGAGTACGTTTTCAGCAGCGATGTGGCGGGCAAGTGCTCAATGCCGATCACGTCCAATTGGTTGAAGGTGCCGTTGCAAGTCGTGCCGTCATGGATGGTGACGTAGGCGTACTTGTCGTCGCACACAACAGGGTCGCAGCCCGTGGCGTGCGAGAAGTTGCTTTCCAACACGGGGCGGGCGGGGTTGGAATTGTTGAAAATGACCACGCCGGTTTGCGAGCCGAGGAAGAGGCGGTCTTTCCAAGGGAAAATAGTCTCGATGTTCCAGCCAGCATAGACCGAATCGAGGCGCTCCGCGCAGGGCGCAGCCACCGACCAGGTGCGGAGCAGCGATTGGTCCACGGTGTAGAGGTAATCCCCAAAAAGGCCAAAGCGGGCGTATGAGCCTGCAATGCCCGCGCCTGCGGGGATGCCCGAACCGCCTCCGGTGTTGCTCTCGAAAGCAGCAATGTCAATAAACACGTCTTCGTCCCGTCGGAACCAATTGTTGCGCTCTTCGCAGGAGACTTGCTCAGTCACGTCGGTTTGCTCATAATCCACGAGGAAGCCGCGATAGGGGTCGAAGCCGAAAAGCGGGAAGGCATTTTCGGAGCGGCACACTACTTGGGGGTTTTGTAGGTTGGTGAGGTCAATGGTGAGCAAGTCAATGTACTGGTCGGCGTAGAGGTACTGGCCGCGCATGGCGATGTCAACGTTGCCGGGGATGCTCCAGAAGGCTATTTTCTGTGGGCTGGCGGGGTCGCTGTTGTCCACGACATGGATGCCTTCTTGCTTTTCGTTGATAAACAGGTAGTGGCCGTGGGCATAGATTTTTCCGGGTTGGCGCATCTCTCGCGGGGATTGGGCAACGATGCCGACCCGGCACTCAGCGAGGGTTTTGTAGATCGGGTCGTAGCGGACGAATGTGCGGGTGGAGCTGCATTCGTCGCGGAGGCAGCCGCTCAGGAATGTGGCGGCGGCGATGCCCAAAAGCGCGAAGAGGGGGAAAGTTTTGTGCTTCATTGCAAACGGGTTGAGTGTGAGAAATCGGCGGGGTGTAGAAATTGCCTTCATAGATTTGTTGCCCCGAATTTTTCGGCAAGACAGCAGGTCTATCGAAAAAGGTTGGGCGATGTGGCCTCAAATGTCAAACCTTTCGGCCTAAACAAAACTGAGCGATATGACAATCCTTGATCAGCCCAATTCTTTTGGCACTCAACATTCTTCCGAACCCTTGGTGTACGCCTCTTTTGGCGAACGCTTCGCGGCCCGCATCATTGACGGGCTTATCCTGGTCATCCCCTCCTTTTTCATTCCCTTCATTGTTGGGTGGCTTTATTATGCCATTCAAGAAGGCGGGGAGAGCGGGGCCACCATCGGCAAACGCGCCATGAACATCCGGGTGGTGAGCGAAGGCGGCCAGCGCATTGGCTTTGGCACGGCCACCGGGCGGTTTTTTGGGCACATCCTCAACATGTTCACCTTTTTCATTGGCTACCTTTTGATGTTTTTCAATGCCCGCAGCCAATGCCTGCACGACATGATCACGGGTACGGTGGTCATCAAAGATGGTTTTGCTTATCGCGAGGACAGCCTTGCTTATCGCGAGCAGCGGGCAGCCGTGTCAGAAGTTCAAAACCGCGCTTGGACTGCCAAGGTGAGCGATGTGGAAACTCATTTTGTAGAAATAAACGAACTGGGCGGCTCTCATTGGCACCGCAGCCCGATGGGCGAGCAGGTGAACCATTTCACACTGTGGCAACTGACGGACGGTCTGGTGGATTTCTCCCCCGAATTTGGCGCAGAGGCTTTTGAGGAAATGAAGCAGCACGCGGAAGGGCTGATGCGCAGCAGGAGCTGATTTTTGGTGGGTTTAGAAAAGTGGGGGGGGGGGGGGGGGGGGGGGGGGGGGGGGGGGGGGG
>JBJXFT010000226.1:0-11816 GCA_046155725.1 Saprospiraceae bacterium | reverse complement strand
AACACTCAGTAAGCCCATTTCAAATAAAGCGCCCCCCAAGTAAACCCTCCACCGAAGGCGGTGAGGAGGATGTTGTCCCCCTTTTTCAGTTGCTTTTCATAGTCCCACAAACAGAGCGGCAGCGTGGCGGCGGTCGTGTTGCCGTAGCGTTCAATGTTGATCATCACGCGCTCCAAAGGGAAGCGCAGATGCTCGGCCACCGAGGTAATGATGCGCATATTGGCTTGGTGGGGCACTACCCATTGCACATCCTCGGCGGTCATTTTGTTGCGGCGCATCACTTCTTCGCAGGTGCTGGTCATGCCTTTCACGGCGTGTACGAATACACGCTTTCCGTCTTGCCAAGCGTAGTGCTCGCGGGCGGCCAAGGTTTCGGCAGACGCGGGCTTGAGCGAGCCACCAGCCTTCATGTGGAGGAGTTCGCGGCCAGAGCCGTCACCGCGAAGCACAAAATCTATTATGCCCAAGCCGTCTTTGCGGGGTTCGAGCAGCACGGCTCCCGCGCCGTCACCAAAAATGATGCAGGTGTTGCGGTCTTGGTAGTCAATGATGGACGACATCATGTCGGACCCCACCACGATGACCTTGCTGTACGTTTCGTTTTGAACGAATTGCGCCCCGGTGGAAAGCGCGAAAAGGAAGCCAGAGCAGGCAGCGTTGATGTCAAAGCCGAAGGCGTTTTTCGCCCCCACCTTGTCGCAAACAGTGTTGGCAGTATCTGGGAAAACCAAGTCGGCAGTCACCGTCGCGACGATGATCATGTCAATTTCGCCAGGCTTCACCCCCGTTTTTTCGAGCAGGCCTTTCACCGCTTCGGCGCACATATCGGAAGTAGCCCAGCCTGGCTTGCGGAGGATGCGCCGCTCGCGGATGCCAGTGCGCGATTGTATCCACTCGTCATTGGTGTCCACCATTTTTTCGAGGTCGAAATTGGTCAGTTTGGTTTCTGGCAACCAGCCATGTACGCCCGTGATGGCAGCGCGAATTTTGCCCATGAATAAGGTAGTGTAAATGTAAACTGCGGCAAAGGTATAGTCGAATGATTCGATTTTTGAAGATTGCGTCCGATTGACTCGATTGGGGATCACCGCTTGAGCGCAGTTCGTTTTTCAAAACCCTGTCTGCCGACAGGCAGGCGCTTTGCGTTGACTATAGAAAAGAATGCTTTCGGAAAGCGCGATTCTTGCGCGGCACAGATGTGTGCGAAAACGCAGTTTTTCTCCAAAATGCCCACCTTTGCCGCGTGATGAAAAACTACCTCTCGCTCATAAAATTCAGCCATACCATTTTTGCCATGCCGTTTGCGATGGTGGGCTTTTTTGTCGGCACCACCGTGGCGGGCGGCGGGCTGGTTTGGCAAAAACTTTTGCTCGTCGTGCTTTGCATGGTGTTTGCCCGCAGCGCGGCCATGGCTTTCAATCGCTGGCTCGACCGCGACATTGACGCGGCCAACCCGCGCACCCGCGTCCGCGAAATCCCGGCAGGCATCATTCCGCCAAAGGCCGCGCTGGCTTTCGTGATTGCCAATTGTTTATTGTTTATTGTTTGCACTTGGTTCATCAACCCGCGCTGCTTTTGGCTTTCGCCGGTGGCGTTGGCGGTGGTGCTGGGCTACAGTTTCACCAAGCGATTTACCTGGCTTTGTCATGTGGTGCTGGGCCTCGGGCTGAGCCTTGCCCCAGTGGGCGCGTACTTGGCCGCCGCGGGCCGGTTTGATTGGATTCCAATACTTTACGGCTGCGCGGTGCTGCTTTGGGTGGCGGGCTTTGACATTATCTACGCGCTGCAAGACGAGGATTTCGACCGCTCACAGCGGCTCTACTCCATGCCTTCTTTTTTTGGGAAAAAACAAGCCTTGCGCCTTTCGGAATGGATGCACCTCGGCACGGCGGTGCTGATGGTGTTGGCCGCGCGGCACCTTGCTTCTGCTGCGCCCCAAACGGGCTGGCTGCTGTGGGTGGGCACGGGCGGGTTTTTGCTTTTGCTGCTCTATCAGCACCGATTGGTGAAGCCCGACGACCTGAGCCGGGTGAACATGGCGTTCTTTACCACCAACGGATTGGCCAGCCTCTTTTTTGGCACCATGGTGATTGTGGATTTGGTGACTGGATAACTGGAGATTCCCCATTCCGTATTCGCAATTCCGCATTCCCTATTCCGCATTCAAAACCTCCAAACGTCGTGCAGCATCACGCCCGCCACAATGGCCGAGGGAATAAAAAAAACCTTGGTGCCGATGGCCGGGAAAAGTGCCACGCTGAGCATGGCCCCACCGATAAAACTGCACATGACCACGATGCGGAGCCATGCTTCTCGGCGGATGAGCCGCCGTTTTTCGCCTTCGGAATGAAAAAGTTCGGCCACATCCACGCCCAACTCCACCACAATGCCCGTCATCTGGCTGGCTTTGATGAGCGAGGAAGTGGTGAGGCTCACCATGGCATTGAGCACCCCGATGGTGAAGAGTATCATGCCGGGAAATACGACGGGATGGAGCGTGTCGGCGTTTTTGCCAGAGATGCCGACCACGAAATAAAAAAGCATCACGGTGAACAGGGGGAGCAAGTGGAGGTATCGCCATTTGAGAAGTTTTTCGCGCTCCACGCACCAGCCCGCGAAGAACCCTCCGAGGAAAAACGCAAACAGCCAAAGGAAAATAGAGCCTGCCGTGTTGAGTTGACCTTCGTACAAATCCTTGGCGATTTGTGGCAAAAACCCCGTGATATTGGTCAATACCATCGAAAAAGTCATCAGCCCCGCATAGATGACGATGCCCGTGCTGAACGGGTAGGCAATGGCGTAGAGCATGACGATGCGGAAAGAACGCCTGCGCACGGTAGCCCCTTCTGGCCCAAAGAAGGGGGCTTTTATGGTTTCAAAAAAATCGATTTTCATGAATACGGTTGATTTGAGTATTTGGGGATTTGCCTGCCTGCCGGCCCGCCTACCGTCAGGCAGGGAGGGCAGGTAGACAGGGTTGCTGGTGGGGCGGCCTCACCGTTGCTGTTCGGCGTCTGTGATATTTTGACCTTCCTCAAAAATTACTTGGATGCACGCCATGAAAATTATCCCTTCACACATTTCAAGCGGCAATTTTAAGAACTTTGCCTCTCAATCCATTCAATCGGACCAATCCAATAATCGAACCAATCGCAATAATCGAATCAATCGAACCAATCCCATGTCTTGGCTACACATTTCCCCCGATGCTGATTTTTCTCTCCACAACCTCCCGTTCGGCATTTTCCACACGGGCGATTCGCGGCCTCGCGCGGGCATCGCCATCGGCAATCACATCGTGGATTTGGAAGCTGCCGCCGAGGCGGGGCTTTTTGGCAAACGCCGCTTTTTCAAAAAAATATTCGCGCAAGCAACGCTCAATGAATTCATCGCGCTCGGCAAGCCCGTCACCAACGGCATCCGCCGCAAAGTGCGCACATGGCTCGAACTCCCGGAAAGCCCCGAAAACGCCCAGCGCATTCTCACCGACCGACTTTCCGCCACGATGCTGATGCCCATCCGGGTGCCGAACTACACGGACTTTTACAGCAGCATCGAGCACGCCACCAACGTGGGCAAAATGTTCCGGCCCGACAATCCTTTGCTGCCCAATTGGCGGTGGCTTCCAGTAGGCTATCACGGTCGGGCATCGTCCATCGTGGTGAGCGGAACGCCCATTCGCCGACCGAGCGGACAGATTTTGCCGCCAGGAGGCGCACCCGACACGCCTATTTTTGCGGCTTCGCGACAGCTGGACTTTGAGTTGGAAATGGCTTTTGTGATTGGAAAAGAAACCGCGCTGGGCGAGCCAATCCCCGTGGAAAAAGCGGAGGAACACATCTTCGGCCTCGTGCTGTTCAACGACTGGAGCGCGCGCGACATCCAGCGCTGGGAGTATGTGCCGCTCGGCCCTTTTTTGGGCAAAAATTTTGGTTCCAGCATTTCGCCGTGGATTGTGCCGCTCGAAGCCTTGCGCCCATTCCGCGTGAAAGGCCCGAAGCAAACCCCTGCGCCACTGGAATATTTGAAGACAAAGGGCGCGAAGAATTGCGACATCGAACTGGAGGTGGCGGTGATTTCTCCAAAAAATAATGTCAGAACCCCCCTTTGCCAATCCAACACAAAATACCTTTACTGGTCAATGGCGCAGCAGCTGGCGCACCACACGGTGAACGGCTGCAACGTGCAGGTGGGCGACCTGATGGCGAGCGGAACGATCAGTGGGCCAACGCCCAATAGTTACGGTTCGATGCTCGAACTTTCCTGGGGCGGCAAAAACCCCATAACGCTCAACGACGGCAGCACCCGCACTTTTTTGCAAGACGGCGATGTGGTGACGATGCGCGGCTGGGCTGGGGAAGATGGGGGGAGGGTGGGGTTTGGGGAGGTTTGGGGGGAGATTTGCCCGTAATTTTTCAAATCAGTTTTTAAGGTAAAATCAATACGTTGTTTATGAAAAATCTCGCTCTTCTTCTATTGCTTTGCATTGTATGTAGCACCCCAAGTTGGACTCAAAGTATTTTTGACAATCCGATTAATGGTACTGACCCCAATACTGACAACCCTTATACCACAGGACAAAATGTAAATCCTGATATTACGGTATCTGGGATTGGAAGAGGCAGTGGTACCAATGGCAATTCGGCCCTTAATAGGTATAACGCACGAGATTGGAGCACAGGCAGCTCAATAGATCTTAATGACTACTTCTATTTTACATTGACCCCCAATGCGGGTTATAAAATTAATTTATCGAGCCTTGATTTTACCGGACAGGTAAGCGCAACGGGACCTGGGTCATTGGCATTCCGATCAAGTTTAGATGGTTATTCAACCGATATTAGCACTCCTGTAATTACTAATAGTGCTATGCCGGAAACAGGCACTATTGATTTGTCGGGGCCATCTTTCCAGGGTCTTACTTCATCAATAACTTTTCGGTTTTATGGATGGGAGTCAACTTCAGCCGCCGGAACATTCAGCATCAATGATTTTACATTTAATGGCTCAGTAGCACTTCCAATAGAGCTTATCTCTTTTAGAGAAAAAGTCGAAAACAATTTTGTTCACCTCTTTTGGGCCACCGCCACCGAACGCAACAACTCCCACTTCTCCATAGAGCGCAGCACCAATGGCCGCAACTTCTCAGAAATCGGCCAAGTAAAAGGCGCGGGCGATTCCTTCGAGCCACGCGAGTATTCCTACACCGACGAACGCCCACTACAAGGCAAAAACTATTACCGCCTGCGCCAGGTGGATTTCGACGGCAAATACTCCTACAGCCGCGTGGTGACGGCCACTTTTGGCAAAGCCAGCCATATTACCCTCGCGCCCATGCCTGCTTCCGAAAACGTGCGCATCCTCTTGGCCGAACCCGCTCAAGCGGACGGCCTCTGGCAAGTGTTCGACATGAGCGGGCGGCTGATGATGGCCGGGGAAATGCTTGCCGAAGCGACGGAACAAAACCTGAACATCAGCGCATTGCCCGAAGGGGCTTACGTCCTGCGCCTCGCCATGGGGCAAGAAGTGAGCGTGGCGCAGTTCCGCAAAAGCGAGTGATTGCTTCGCCAACCCGCGAATGCATGCGTGGGTGAACACATCTGCAAACCAAAGCCCACACGCACTTTGCCAAAAACACTCGCAAACGAACCTGCCGCAGGCGAAGAAAAACTCGTCGAAAAGGCCTTGCGCCCCAAACTCTTGGACGAGTTCAGCGGCCAGCAAAAGATTGTGGACAACCTCCAAATCTTCATCCAAGCCGCCAAGCAGCGCGGCGAAGCGCTCGACCATGTGCTGCTCCATGGCCCGCCGGGACTGGGAAAGACCACCCTTTCGCACATCATCACCAACGAACTGGGGGCAAGTCTCAAACTCACTTCTGGCCCGGTGCTCGAAAAACCGGGCGACCTCGCTGGCCTGCTCACCAACCTTGAGCCGGGCGACGTGCTGTTCATTGACGAAATCCACCGCCTCGGCTCCGTCGTGGAAGAGTACCTCTACTCGGCCATGGAGGACTACCGGATTGACATCATGATTGATTCCGGCCCCAATGCCCGCAGCATCCAGATCACGCTCAACCCCTTCACGCTCATCGGCGCTACCACGCGCATGGGGCTGCTCACTTCGCCGCTCCGCGCCCGCTTTGGCATCACTTGCCACCTGGACTACTACGATGTGCCGACGCTCGAACGTATCCTGCACCGCTCGGCAGCCATTCTTGACATACCCATTGCCGCCGAGGGCGCGCACGAGATAGCCCGGCGCAGCCGAGGTACGCCCCGCATCGCCAACGCGCTGCTCCGCCGCATCCGCGATTTTGCCCAAATCAAAGGCGACGGCTCGGTGAATCAAGAGATTGCCCGCTATGGCCTCGCTGCGCTCGATGTGGACGAAGCGGGCTTGGACGAGATGGACATCCGAATCCTGAGCACCATCGTCCACAAATTCAAAGGCGGTCCCGTGGGCCTTACCACCATCGCTACCGCTGTGGGCGAAGAACCCGGCACCATCGAAGAGGTGCACGAACCGTTCCTCATCATGGAAGGCTACATCCAGCGCACCCCGCGCGGGCGCAGCGCGACCGAAAAGGCGTACAAGCACATCGGGGCGGTGCCGCCGAGGAAGGACGGGACGCTGTTTTGATTTGTCGGCAAGTGCCTACATTTGGCCGTGCAATCTGCCTATCACGACTTCCGGCTTTTTTACAACCAAAGCATTCACCCCGAGTTGCTGCACATGGAGCAGCGGCGGCGGCGCCTGATGCGCCTGTTGGTGCTTTCCGTGCTGATGCTGGCGGGGGTGGCGGCTCTGCAGTTTTACCTTTCCATTTTCGCGGTCACGCTTGCGCTGCTGATCCCTGTGGGGGTTTGGATGAGTTATCTGGCGTTCCGGGTACAGGTTTTTTTCAAAGAATTCAAACCGCGCGTGGTGACGCTCTTGCTCGATTTTATTGACAACGACGTGAATTTTTCCTTCGATGGCTATGAGCCGAAGGGCTTTATCCCAGCCGAAACATTCTTGGAAAGCCGGATTTTCACGGCTTGCGACGACTATGCGGGCGAGGATTTGATTCGGGGGCAGGTGCGCGAAACACCGTTCGAGGCTTGCGAACTTCGGGTGCGCGAGTTCTCTGAAGTGCGCAGCCGGCTCGACCTTGTGTTCTCTGGCATTTTCTTGGTGGCCGATTATCAGCGTTGGGATATGCACGGCGGGGTGCTGGGCTTGCCCGATGCTTACCGAAAATACTTGAGCCGCAGCCAACGGGCTTTCCACCTGGAAGGCGGGCGACGGGTGCGCGAGGGGATTTTGCCAGAATTTGAGGTGTTTTTTGACACTTATGCCACGCCCGATGTGCGGGTGAAGGATGTGGTGTCGGAGGATTTTCAAAAAGCCATTCTCCGCTTTCGGCAACATTTTCAAGACTTGAGCCGCCAAAAGGAAATCTACTTTTCCATCATCGGCGACAAAATATACCTCGCGCTGCGGCAAGACCGCGACTTGCTCGAGCCTTCGCTTTTTACGAGCAACACGAGCTACGAGATGGTGCACGAATTCTACCAAGACCTCCGCCTGCTCTTGGATTTGGTGATGGAAGTGGATGTCATGAATTGACAGGCTCTCCCACCACCACATACGATCCACCTAAATCTGTGCTGCTCGCATCTGCGTCATCTGTGTTCCATAAAAATATCCAGTAGTATGGGCCGCAACCCACTCCACCTGCAATCCACCAAAACGAGGTTTTTACTCTCCCCGAAAAAGGGGATTTTGCTGTTTTTCAAAAAAAAGGGTGGGAAAATAGCGGGAAAGGGAGAAAGATTTGAGCCGGAAAATACCGCCTATGAAACTGCTGCTGCTACTGCAACCCCGGTGGCTTCCGACAGGTACTTGCCGCTCGACTATGAAACTGCTACTGCTACTGCTACTGCCCCTCGCCGCGCTTGCGCAAACCAATGCCAAGCGCGACAGCCTTTTGAATCTGGCACAAACCGCCCCGACCGATACTGCCCGCGTGTGGGCACTCATGGAGGCTGGAAAAGTAATCACCCAGACCCAGCCCGACACCGCCGTGCTGTACTTCGGGCAAGCGATAGCATTGGCGGAAAAAATCGGTTTCGAGCGCGGCATCGCCAAATGCCGCATCAACCGCTCTGGCCCCTACAACAATCTGGGCCGCTACCGCGAAGCCATCGCCGATTGCCAAGCGGCCATCCCCATCTGCGAACGGCTGGGCATGAAAAAGGAATTGGTGGCGACCTACAACAACATGGGCAATGCCTGGGATTTCCTCGGCAACCGATGGCAGGCGATTGAGGCGTTTGCCAAAGCCTTGCGGGCGATGGAGGGCGTGGCATTGCCGCCGCATTTCCCGCTCGTGGTGCGCAACAACATGTCGCGGCAGTACGCCGACTTGGGGCTGCACGACAAAGCGTTTGAGTACGGGCAAAAGTCCTTCGAGGAAGCCACCGCGCTCGGCGATTCGGCGCAAGTGGCCGCCGCGCTGCACATCATGGCCGCCGCCGCGCTGGGTATGCACCGCAACGCCGAAGCACTCGGTTATTGTCGGCGCGTGGAACGGCTCGCAAGAGAAGTGGAAGACCCCACGCTGCTGGTGTTTGCCCTCAACAACATCGCCGTGATGACCCACGACAAGCAGCCCGCCGAAGCAGCGAAAATGATGCGCGAGGCATGGACGATTTCGCAAAAGACGGGCGACCTGTTTGGCGAAGTAGGCGCGCTGGAAAGTTTGGCCCGTTTTGCCTTGTGGAAAAAAGACTTTCCAAGCGCAAAAAGATACGCGCAGGATGGCCTCGAAAAGGCAAAGAAAGAAGGCATGAACGACGAGGTCGCCAACTGCCTCCTCATCCTCTCCGACCTCGCGTTGGCGGGGGGCAATATTGGGCAGTACCGCGCCCTGCGCCAGCAGTTTTCTGACATGAGCGACACGCTGGCGAACAACGCCCTCGTCCACGCCACGCAGGATTTGGAGACCAAATACGAGACTGAAAAAAAGGAGGCACAAATCGGGTCGCTCGAACGCGAGCGCGAATTGCAAAAACTACGCCTGCGGCAAAAAAACGGCCTTATCGGAGGCTTGGCGGCACTTTCTGGATTGCTGTTCTTGGCAGGATTCCTCACGGTGCGCAACCTCCGCCACCGCCGCCAATTGGCCGAACAGGAAGTAAAAATCACTCAACAACAAATCACTCAACTCCGACAGGAACAGCAACTCAACGTGGCGGATGCCATCTTGCGCGGCCAAGAGGACGAGCGCAGCCGCCTCGCCCGCGACCTCCACGATGGCCTCGGGGGGATGCTTTCTGGTGTCAAACAATCTTTGAACGGTATGAAAGGCAATCAAATCCTCAGCGAAACCGGCGCCGTCGCCCTCGGCCAAGTCATCGGCGACCTCGACCGCTCCATCGGCGAGCTCCGCCACATTGCCCGCAACATGATGCCCGAAGCCCTCGTGCGCTTCGGCCTCAAAGACGCGCTGCAAGATTACTGCGACCATCTGCGCCTCACGAGCAGCTTGGCGGTTCACTATCAGGCATTCGGCCTTGAAAAACGCTTGCCGCAACAGACGGAAGTCATCCTGTTCCGCATCGCGCAGGAATTGCTCAACAACATCGTGAAGCACGCCGGAGCGACCCAAGTGCTGGTGCAACTCATCGAAAACGAGGGCCGCGTGAACCTCACGGTGGAAGACGATGGCAAAGGATTCGATCCCGAAAAATTGAAAATCGCGCCCGGCGTAGGCTGGCTCAACATCCAATCGCGGGTGGAATACCTCGGTGGCACACTGGATTTGCGGACGGAGCCGGGGAAGGGGAGTTCGGTGAGCGTGGAGTGTGGGGTGTGAAAAAATCAGACTTCCTCGCACTCTGCGAGAATGTCCACTTTGATTTTGAACTGCTGGGCTTCGCTAAAATGAATCAAGCCATCGTGACTCATCCTCCCCGCGACCACCGCTGGGTGGGTTTCGATGGATGCAGCAAACCCAAGAATCGCCAGCTTGGAGAAGTCGCCTTCTGCAACAAAATTTTTGTAGTCACGAGCAGGAATCAAGCAGTTCGCTGCGAATTCATTGGCTTCGCGTTCTTTTTCTTCATCCAGTCGAAAGTTGGTGACACCTTCGATGAAGAAGTCCTTTTTACCGTGCTTCAAAATATGCCCGGCCTCGTGAAAAAACGTGAACCAGAAATGGTCATTCGATTTGTATCGCCCAGATAGTTGAATGAGCGGAGTTTGGCCGTTGTTTATCCATCGAGCCACACCGCTCACGTTGGTCTTGGGCAGGCATTGGGTGAAAACCACTGCCAAGCCAGCCTCAGCGCAGAGTTGTTGCAGCCGCTCTTTAAAATCGGCAGAATGTTGATGTACAAGGCTTCGGATAGCGGGAAGGTTTTTCTGTAACTTCTTTCGGTCGAAAGAGGTGGTTCTCAAGGTTTTCGCTTGAAGTTCACCTTTTCGAAGCCAAGCAGAAAGAGCACCGTGTTCGGTAAGGTGCGCCAACGAAATTCGGTAGTACGAGTTTTGAAGTTGTTCGCCGATATAGACCGAGGTCCATTCGTCTGGTGTTGCCACGCCAAAAAAAGAAAGGAGCGCGGCAACTGTCTTGGCTTGGGTTTCTGTTCTAGGAATCCAATTGAGTTTTTCTATGGCTTTTATGGGGAACTGAATGAGCCAAGTCTCTGCCCAAGATTCCAGTTTTTTCTCGTGTTCAATAGCCGTCAAGGCTTGTACATACTGGCGTTCACGTTCGAGCCAAAAGGCTGCTTGAATGCCCAATACCCGCTCCAACTGTACGGCTGTTGCGGGTGTGATGGCCTCCTTGCCTTTGATGATTTCATTTACAGTTTTTACAGGTCTGCCCATGCGTTCGGCCAGTTCGTACTGGTTCATGCCGAGGGCACCAATGGTTTCTTGGATGGTGTCGCCCGGTGGAGAAAGCATTTCACGGGCCATTTCGAGATTTCTTTTGTTGCTGCGAGCCATGAGTGGAAGGAGTGAGGAAAGGGACGGAATCAGTGGTAATCAATAATGTCAAGGATTAAAATTTCAGTGACCGCCGACCAATCTAAGCCGCCGTCATCTTTCAAAGGCGGCGGGTCATTTGCGGGCTGGAATATCAAACGATAATTTGCCGAAACATCAACTGCCAGGTAGCCAGCGTTTTGACCTATTAGTTCGTGGCAATTGGCTGCGGGAAGCGAGCGAATAACTTCTAAATTTTCTGCCGCTTCAAATTCTTGTAGGCGCTGCCTGATGCGTTTTGCTATGGGCATCCCATAGGATTTTACGGTTTCTACAGGGTCAGAGAGCCGTTTTGAAAGCTTTCGATTCGGGATTGTAAAATCCAAAGCACAAAATATTGTTTATGAAAAAGGTGTATGATTTTACAAAGGTATGATTCTTATTTTTTAAACAAAACATTTTTTAAGGAGAAACAATGCTCCCATTTCACCCAATCTCCATCTCATAAAACCCCAGCACAATCCCCGAATAATGGCTTGGCAGCGCAGTGGGGTCTGCTGGGGCGGCGTTGCCCAGAAATTGAAAGCCGTTGCGGAGATACACCGCTTTCAGTTTCAGATTTTCGGCCCAGGTGTCGAGGCGGACAAATTTTTTGCCCAAGGCTTTGCCGTGCTGTCTGGCCCATTCCACTATCGCGCCCACAAAATTCCGCCCCCGAAAATCCGGGTTCGTCACGATGCGGTGGATGTAAACGGAAGGGTCAATATCCTTTTCGCCCCAAATGGCCGCGTCGGTGTAGGCCGTCGCAAAAACGCAAGCGATTTGGCCGTCCATCACAA
>JBJXFT010000189.1:0-9697 GCA_046155725.1 Saprospiraceae bacterium | reverse complement strand
TCACTCCTTGCTCCAAGGTGCAGCGCTCCGCTTTTTCCCGCTCAAAAACAGGTACATCGTCGGGATGACGAACAGCGTGAGCACTAAGGAGAACATCAGCCCGCCCACTACTACCACGCCCAAGCCGATGCGGCTGGTGCTGGCCGCACCCAACGAAAGCGCGATGGGCAAGGCGCCGAGTGCTGTGGCAAGTGTAGTCATCAGGATTGGGCGGAGGCGGGCTTGGGCGGCTTCCCACACGGCCTGGCTTTTGGGCATCCCCGCGTCGCGTTTTTGGTTTGCAAACTCGACGATGAGGATGCCATTTTTCGTAACCAGACCGATGAGCATGATCATGCCGATTTGGGAAAAAATGTTGAACGTGTTGCCTGTGAGCGAAAGGCTGAGGTAGGCACCGGCGATGGCGGGCGGAACGGTGAGCATGATGATGAGCGGGTCGCGGAAACTCTCGAATTGGGCGGCGAGGATCAGGTAAATGAGCATCAGCGCGAGCATGAAGGCAAATAGCGTGTTGCCACTGCTCTCTCGAAGATCGCGCGATGGGCCAGTGAAATCGGTCTCAAAGGAGTCGTCAAGCACGTTGGCGGCGATACGCTCCATCACCTCAATGCCTTCGCTGAGGGTTTTGCCGGGAGCGGGAGATGCGCTGATGGTCGCGGATTTGTAGCGGTTGTGGTGGTAAAGCTGCGGCGGGTTGCTGGTTTCCTCGAAGCACACGATGTTGTCAAGTTGCACCATTTCGCCACGGCTATTGCGGACGTAGAGGGCAGCAAGGTCGAGCGGTTCGTCGCGGTCAGCGCGGTCTACTTGGCCGATGACTTGGTATTGGCGGCCATTCTGGACGAAGTAGCCAAAGCGCCGGCCAGAGAGGGCGAGTTGCAAAGATTGGCTCACGTCGAGCACGCTCACGCCAAGTTCGGCGGCTTTCAGTCGGTCAATGGTGACTTGCAGTTCGGGCTTGTTGAATTTCAGGTTCACATCCACATTGGCGAAAACGGGGTCTTTTCGCGCCTCTTCGAGAAACTTGGGGACGACGGTTTTCAACTTTTCAAAATCCAAAGTCTGAATCACAAACTGGATGGGCAGCCCGCGCCCGAAGCCGACCGTGATGGTTTCTTCTTGGCTGGGAAACATCCGCGCTTCGGGCATTTTTTTGGTCATCGCCAGCATTTGGTTGTAAATCTGCATCTGGCTTCGTTCGCGTTCGCGTGGGTCGGTGAGCAAGAGGCTGACAAAGCCCGAGTTGGTGCTGCCCGCACCAAAACCAGGTGCGGCAAAGCTAAATACCATACTCTTTTCGGGGATCGAATCCATGACCTTTTGCGAAAGGCCGTAGATGATGCTTTCCATTTTGTCGTAGTCGGTGCCTTCGGGAGCCGTTACGCTGGTGCGGATGACGCTGCGGTCTTCGATTGGCGGAAGTTCGCTTTTCATCTTTCCATAAAAATACCAGATGAGGCCAAAACAAGCGGCGAGGATGAAAAGGCTTACCCAACGGAACCGCATAAAGGAGCGGAGTGAGTTGCCGTACACCCGGTCAAGCCCTTTGAAAAAAGGTTCGGTGGCGTGGTAAAACCAGCCGTGCGTGGCGACGTTTCCGCCCAATTTTACGTTCAAAACGGGAGTCAAAGTCAGCGACACAAAAGCCGAAATCAGCACTGCGCCCGCTACCACGATGCCGAACTCGCGGAACAACCTCCCAGTGAAACCTTGCAGGAAAACAACGGGAATGAACACCACCGCCAGCGTGATGGACGTGCTGATGACAGCGAAGAATATCTCCTTGGTGCCTTCTCGCGCCGCCGTCCATTTGTCCATGCCCGCCTCTCGTTTTTTGAAAATATTTTCCGTCACCACGATGCCGTCGTCCACCACGAGACCGGTGGCCAGCACGATGGCGAGCAGGGTCAGCACATTGATGCTAAATCCAAAAAGGTACATCAGGAAGAAGGTGCCGATGAGCGAAACCGGGATGTCAATGAGCGGACGAAGCGCGATGACCCAGTTGCGGAAAAACAGGTAGATGATAAGCACCACCAGCCCGATGGCGATGAAAAGCGTGTCGGTCACCTCACTGATGGCACGGCGTACAAAACGGCTTTTGTCAATGCCCACGCTCATCACGATGTCGGGCGGGAGGTCTTTTTGAATCTGCTCGAAGCGGCGGTAAAACTCGTCGGTTATTTCCACCCAGTTGCTGCCGGGCTGCGGGATCACGGCCATTGACACTCCTTGCACGAGGTTGCGCCGCGCCCCAGTTTCCTCATTATCGGGGCCTAAAACGGCCTCGCCGATGTCTTTGAACCGGATCGAACTGCTGCCCGTCTGGCGGATGATCATGTTGTTGAACTCCTCCTCCGTCTGCAAGCGGCCAAAGGTTTTCACGGTCATCTCGGTCGCGTCGCCGCGCACTTTTCCGCCGGGAAGTTCCACGTTTTCGCGGCTGAGCGCGGCCAGCACGTCCTGCGCGGTGAGGCCGTAGGCGCTCATCTTGGCGGGGTCCATCCAAAGGCGCATGGCGGGGAGTTTGGAGCCAAACACGTTGACCGCCGATACGCCGGGGATGGTCTGGATTTTCTCGCGGATGACGTTTTCGGTGTAGTCCGAGAGTTCCATGATGCTGCGCGTGCTGCTCTGGATAGGCACGAATAGGATGGGGTCGCCGCTCGCGTCGGCCTTTGTCACCACGGGCGGGGCATCAATGTCTTGGGGGAGGTTGCGCAAGGATTGACCGACCTTGTCGCGCACGTCGTTGGCGGCCTGTTCGAGGTCAGCGCCGAGCTCGAATTCGACGCTGATGTTGCTGTTGCCGAGTGCCGAGGAACTGGAGATGGAGCGGATGCCCGCGATGCCGTTGATCGCGCGTTCGAGCGGCTCGGTCACCTGGCTTTCCATGACCTCGGCGTTTGCGCCCGTGTAGTTGGTGCGCACCGTGATGTTGGGCGGGTCAATGGCGGGATACTCGCGCACGCCCAAGAAAGTGTAGCCAACAGCACCAAAGAACACGATGAGGATGCTCATCACGGTGGCCAATACGGGGCGGCGGAGGGAGAGTTCGGGTAGGTTCATGGGATTGGTTCGATTGATTCGATTTTTCGATTGGGTTCATAGAGGAAAAGTCAAAGGGCAATGCCCAGAACACTCGCGGCGAATTGCCGGAAAAAGCCAGCGACCTGCAAGGCTTCGATCACGTCTTCTAGGGTCGGGTCTTCTTCAGGTTCTGAGTAGCGGATTTCGATGCCGTACAAGTTGATTTTGAGCGCTTCCTCGTAGAATAACCTTGTAATAGAGGCTTCTAATGGGGCAAGCAAGTCCAGCAATTCTTCGAGGTCATGGGTTTTACGAAGCGGCAAACCGTGGTGCATCACAAGCGCTTTCAAATATTTTTCAGCCGCCTGTTGGCAATGGTAGCAAATGAGATCAGGGTAACTATTTTCCTGATCAGACAAGGCGAACTGCCCCAAATGGAGGTCGCGTTCAGCCTTGATGAACCAGCCGTGCGGATTTTTTGGATTCATCGTAGAGCGTTTTGCCAGTAAGCAGTATTTCATGAACCAGCGAATATTTGTCTGACTTATAGGCCTCCATTTCTTCGGGCGTATAAACCAAGACATCCATCGGGAAAAGCCACCGCTGCCCGTTTTCTCGCAATGCTATGCGAAACTCCGTACTCCGCTTTCGGCGCGGCAGCTCGGACTTTTTCACCACGGCTATGTCCAAATCGCTGTCCTCGTTGGCCGTGCCGTGGGCGTAGGAGCCGAAAAGGATGATCTTTTCCGGCTGGCATTTTTGCACGAAGATTCTGACGATCTCGTCTATTTGATCTTGTGTTACCATGATTTGCTTGATTCGATTTTCGGTCTCAAAGGTATCGTAGAAGAGGCTGTCTCGCAAGTCTAAGTTCTGACAGGATTGACAAGATTTACAGGGTTATTCACTAAAAAGGAGCGTAAATCCTGTAAATCTTGTCAATCCTGTCGAAAAAAATTACTTGTTCGACAGCCTCTTCTCACAAACCTCAGGCCTCGAAGGTTTCTGAAAACCTCCGAGGCCGTGATGTTGGTCGGGTATATTCATGCAGGAAAAATCAAAGGGCAGTGTTCAGAGCACTCGCGGCGAATTGCCGGAAAAAGGCAGCCACTTCTTCGGGGGTGGTCAATTCCCTGCCACAATCTTCCCCCTCGCCAGCATTTTGCCTTCATGGGTTATCCTCCAGAAATGGAGGCCGGTGGCCAAATTTTCCCTGCGCAGCAGACATTTTTTGTCAGAAAACTCCACGCTGCGGAGCAATTTCCCCGAAGGGTCAAAAACTTCCAATTGATACAAGCCGTCTGACAAACTTTCGGGCAGTTCAAAAGCCGTTTCGGACAGGAAGGGATTGGGCGAAACATTCACCCGGATGTGCTCGCCGCCTTTTGCCTCGTCGGTCGAGACCACGAAATATTCGCCGTAAGTCCTCCAAACCGTGTTGGTGATGATGGGCGGGTTTTGGTCAAAATAGATGGCCGCGCGGTTTGTGACCAAAGTGCCATCGGGCAAGCCCGGCTGGGGGTAAATCTTGAACGAAATGTATCCCTGCGACGCTTCCGGGTTGGTCAGGCTGTCGGGCAAGAGGATATTGTCGAACCGGATGTGCAAGATGCTGTCGCTGATTTGGGCAAAATCGAAGGGGTGGCTTGCGCCCAGCAGTTCGATGCGCGAGCGGTCCATTTTGCCCGAAAGCGTGTCGCGCAGGATGACGAGGAAAGCCGTGTCGTTGCCCGTGTTTTGGAAACGGATGGTGTATTCGAGCGGAGTGCCGTGGCGCAAGAGGTGCTTCGGGCCGAAACCGAGCGGCGAAGCCGTCTTGTCGTTCGGGTCGAAGGAGTTCACCACTTCAAAGCATTTGTTGTAAGAGAAAGGCCCGGAGCCGCCGCCCATTCCGCTTGGGTTGCCACCGCTTATTCCATTACAGTTGGTAATTGAAAAAGTGACTGGGTCTGGGCCGGGTGCGCCCGGCTCCTGATCGGCAGTAATGGTTATGGTGGAGGAATCTGGCGGCATGGATGGCATGGGCAGCACTGCCTCGATTTGCTCGCCTCCGGCGGGAAGTTGGAACATGTCTTGGCGCAACACGATTTGGTCTTCTGCAATGACAAAATCGAGCAGCCCAGCATTGGGGGCATTGCCGATGTTGCGGATTTTGAAAACGACGGAGTCGTTGCGGCATTCCCCTTCGACGGTCACGAATGCTCCTTGCCACGAGAGCATATCTGGGCAAGGATCGTCGGGAGTGATGTGCGCCGACACGCACACTTGCTGGCCAATGGCGAGCGAGCAACTTGGCAGCACTTGCACACTGATGTATTTTGCGACGCCATCATACGCTGGCGCATAATCACCCAAATCGAAATGCAGCGTGTTGCCATTAACACTGCTGGGCGAGGGCGTTGCGCTGACGTATTGGAGCGCAGGGTCGAGCACGACTTCGACGGTCACATCGTTGGCGGTGATGGTGCCGCCGTTTCGGTAATTGACCGTAAAGGACGACGTGGTGCAGGGGCGGACTTGTGCATTGTCAAGCGACACGCTCATATTGGTGCAGTCCATTTCGGCGAAGGCTACAAAATCTTCTGTCTGTGACAAGGGGGTGGTGCTGGCAAAATTCACCGACCGAGTGGCTTGTCCACAAATCCCGAAGTTGCTGTTCCAAGGCTTTGCACTAATGGAATAGTTGCCAGAAGGCACGAAAACCTGGTATTCGCCCGCGCTGTTGGTTTTCAGGTTTATGGTGTTCGTGCCAAACCCTACGACCAAGTGCCAAAATTTGGCAACAGGCTCACCCGCGTCGGCAATGCAGTCGTCATTTTGGTCAACGATTACTTTCCCTTTGATTTCGTGGATAATATCCAGGCTTTGAATGGGCATATCCAGCGTCGCGCTGCCGTTGCCGCCCGGTGGGAACGATACAGTGTTGGCCGCCGTGGGACATTGGAAAAAGAAGGGGTGGTTGGGGTTGGTGCTAATGGTGAAATCGCCCGCAGGTAGCAAAAGCGTGTATTCGCCCAGAGCATTTGCGTGTGTGGTGAACGATTCCAAGGCATTGGAGGCCGTCACCCTTGGGTGCTGGATTTGGGGTTCGCCCGCATCGGCCACGCAGTTTTCATCTGCGTCGTGCCGTACTGTTCCAGTAAGGGTGTTGACCACAAATCCTGTGTTTTCGCTCACCCGCATGAAGCCCATTTGATCGCTCAAGGTGCCGCCCGCACCGGCCGCCCAGCCGTCGGCCGTGGGTGTGCCGAACACGGACGTTAAGGGCGATTGGCTATCTTCGGGCGATTCTGCGCTCCACACCAAAATGCCGTCGGCTTGGATGCGGAGCATATACCCTCGATTGGTGACGGTAACGCCACTTACAAGGAAACTGCCGTCAGGATAGGCTTTGATGCTTGACACCGTTCCTGGGAAAAGCATTTCTGGCGAAAGCCCTGTTTCCAAGCCAGCGTCGTCGAAGAAGCGAATGCGCCATTTATCTGGCTGTGTTTCGAGAAAATAGACTCCAAACCCGCCATTGGGCAATGCCACTACGCCGCCGTAAGCACCCGGAATTGGCTGCGATTGCCAGATAAGTATGCCTTGATTGTTCAACCTGGTAAAAACAGTCTTGCCTGTGCTCGACGTGTATTTGAAATGGAGGAGGTCTCCGTTGGACAGCACGGTGGGCGCGTTGTAGTTGACGTTGATGCTATACACCACATTGCCGTCCGGGTCAAGGTGTTTGAGGGAGTTTTGATTGGCATCCACAAAAACGAGCCAATTCCCATTGTCCATGATGTCCAGCACCTGCGCGGAACGCTCGTATTGTGCGGGCAAAGCTATTTCAGCCTGCAGGCTGCCATCGGGATTGATCCGCAGCAGGTGAACATCGCTGGAATCATTGTGCAGCCCCAGCACAAAATCGCCATCGGCGAGTTCGAAAGCATCGCCTTTGGGAAAAGTCAGGCCACCATGCCCGGGTTGCGGCGGGACGTACAAATTGTCCCAGACGGTGTTCAAGTTCGCATCCAGTTTGATGACCCTGGGGCGAGTGTTGATTCCGATGGTGCTCCAGTCTGTGATGTCCACATTGCCGAGCAGCAAATAGCCCCCATCCGAAGTTTGAGTCACGGACGTGCCAGCCGAGGTCTGGAAGCCTACTGGGGTTGGGAAAACGATTTTTTGGTTTTGCTGCGCAAAAACCGGGGAAAGGCCAAGGCATATCAGCCAAAGCGAAAGCAGGTTCGAAAAAAGATTCTTTTTCATAGTTGTGAAAATGTTTGGTACGGAGCAAAAGTCCGGGCCGGTGCGTGCCTGAACAAAATCATTTTTTTAGTTTTGCCGGAACGGTTTTTACGGATATTTGTCGGTTTTCATTGAAAATCAATTATTCAAAATTCAAAAACACTAAGGAACTAAGGGCCACTAAGATGTTACATTCGGTGCTTGGCATTTTTTCTTCTTCTTGTCGGCAGGCTCTAAGTGCTTTCAAAAAAATATGGAAAATTCCGCGCTAATAGAAGCAATCAAATCGCTCTCCGTTTGGGAAACCAACAATTTCCGCCGATGGCTGCATTCTCCCGCTTTCAGTGTTCGCCCGGAACACGCCCGCCTCTTTGACTATTTCGTTTCCTGCCTCGCCAAAAAGACGCAACCCGATGCCCGCAAAGCCGCCGCCGAATTAGGCCTTACGGGCGATTGCGACAAAAAACTGCGCTACGAAATGGCTGGCCTGCTCGATGTGCTGCGCAATTTTCTCATCTGGCAAGAAATGAACGCCGAGCCTTGTCAGCGCGAACTCTACCTGCTACGTGCCGTGCGCCGCCGAGGTTTGGAAAAAAACTTTGCGCTGGCCGAGCGAGAAATTGAAAAGGCAATGGGAAAAACCAGCGAAGCCTCCTTGGAGCGCTACCGCATTGACTTTCAACTGAACCAAGAAAAATACGAATGGAATATGCGCCAAAAGCGCGGGCAAAACTTTCCGTTCGAGCGCCTCAGCAAAAGCCTGAACGCATGGTATGCCGGCCAATTGATGCAATTGGCCTGTATGGACAAGGCACAGGGGGCGGTGCAGCGGCAGGAGCGGTCGGCGGCAATGCCCGATTGGACCTTCCCAGTATTGGCGCACTTGCCGGGGCGACCGCACGAAAACCTTCCTGCTGTGGCGCTCTACCACCTTGGACATGAGATGCTGAGCCACCCCGAAGATTTGGAGCGCGTGGCGGTGTTTCGGGAAATATTGAAAAAAAACGCAGCGAAATTGCCGCCACAAGAAGCCAAAGGTTTGCTCATGCTCGCCATCAACCACGGCATCCGGCGCATCAACGAAGGCGACCGAAGAGCCATCCAGACTACGCTGGATTTTTACCTGCTCGGGCTTGAATCCAAACTCCTTCAAGACGAGCGCGGAATCCTTTCAAGATATACCTACAACAACGTGCTGATGAGTTTCGTGGCTTTGGAAGAATGGGACCAAGCCTTGCAATTCCTTGAAAAATACCGTCTCGAGTTGGCCGCCGCCGAGCGCGAAAATGTGTACCAGTACAATCTCTCCATCTTCCACTTTCGCCGGGGCGACTACGACACCACGCTCGATTTGCTGCGCAATGTCACTTTCGCCGACCCGATGTACAACCTCGAAAGCCGCAAAATGCTGCTTAAAATCTACTTCGAGCAAAACGCCATCGGCCCGCTCGAATCGCTTTTGGAAAATATGCTCACTTGGCTGCGCCGCCACCCGGAAATCGGCTATCACCGCGAGATGTACCGCAACTTGGCCCGCTTCACTGGGAGGCTTTTGCGCATCCCCACTAATGACAAGGAGGCGAGAAAGCGCCTAGAGGCCAAGGTGCGTGAAACCCCGCTTGTGGCCGAGCGGGAATGGCTGTTGCAAAAAATGAAAGGATGAGGAGTGAATTGTCAGTCATGCAGTTTAAAGTCTCCAACAATGTCTGCTTTGACGTTTTCGAGAAATTGACAAGAGCGGGGAGGGATCAGGCATAGCCGATAACTGCGGGATAGAATGTCCCGAAGGGGTTTGTTCGCTACATTTCGCCAATGCTTTTTTCGGTCATGCGAATTTTCCGCAAGCTCTTGTTCAAGAGTCAAAAACCGAACAACCTTATCAAAGTATGGCTCAATCATCGCATCAAATGCGATGTGACCCTGAATAAAAAACAGGCTTTCTTCTGCAGAAACAGTACAGATTTGGGAAAAGGCAGTGATTTCTTCTTTGAGATTGCCATGTCCGTTGGCTTCAAAAAACTCATAGGTGGCTTCGACATTTTCTTTTACTCCCGCCGCAATTGCCCCAAAAAACTTCTCTCGCCAGTCAGCAAGTGTTCCCTGTAGCTCAGCGTCTGTGTGCGCTTTGCGGGCAATGTCTTTCAAAATCGACCATGCAATTTTCTGGGGAAGGTCAGATATTTCATCTTCTAACCACCCTTGGTTTTTGTCACGACAATACAGCCAAAGCATGAGCCATGGGTGAACGGCTTTTGATATGGCGGCAAAGTCAGCCTCAAAATCATGTCTTGTCTGTGTGAGCTCGTAACATTCGGTCGTCAAGTTTCGAGGGTACAAGAGGTGGTTTTCACGACTGTGGGTGTGCGTGTGGAAAATAAATGGCTGGCGGGGAGAGAGGAATTTGCTGTGCTTCGAGGTGATGACTGTCTCGTTGTCG
>JBJXFT010000181.1:0-28687 GCA_046155725.1 Saprospiraceae bacterium | reverse complement strand
AGCACCGTCACATCCCCATAAATCACCTCCACTTGGCCGTCCACAAACTCCACTTCGGCGGCCCAGATAAACACCCCCGGGTTTAAGGGCGAACCCCGGAACGTGCCGTCCCAGCCCAGCGCGTCGTCGTTCGGCTGGAAATTTTTCCGCACAAAAACCTGCTCCCCCCAACGGTCAAAAATCGCCAATCGGCGAATCTCTTTTACCCCCTTGGTGTACAGCGTGAAGCGGTCATTCTCCCCGTCTTCGTTCGGCGAAAATACAGTGGGCGGGTAAATGTGCCGTTTTCGGCTCACCTGCACCAGAATCCGTTCTTCGGCTTTGCAGCCGTTCACGTCCTTCACCGTCACCGTGTAGTATTGGCTGCGCAAAGGCTTTGCCCAAGGCTGCGGGCAACCCGCGCAGGAAAGCCCCTCGGCAGGCGACCATTCCCACGAAGCGATTTGGGCGGGCGGGATATTGGTCAACGGCGTGAGTAGGATAGAATCGCCTTGCTCGATTTGCAGCACGTCCGTCACAGCCAGGGTAGGCAGGAACGGCGGCGCAATCGTCACTTCCTCCGATGCCGTGCAGCCGTGCGCGTCGCTCACCACCAGCGCGTAATCGCCCGGCACGAGGTTGTTGAACACCGGCGCGTTTCCAAAATTCTGGCCGCCGTTCGCAGAAAACTGGAAGGGCGATTGGCCGCCCGATACCGCACCAAAACTCACTGCTCCTGTTGAATGGATGCAATTGGGCTGCGTCAGCGAAGGCACGAAGGCCGGGTCGGGAATCGCCGTCACCGTCACCGATTGGGTGGACGTGCAGCCATTGGCGGGGTTGGTCACCAGCAGCGCGTAAGTGCCCGGTTCGTCCACCTGCGGCGTGGCCGAATTGGCTCCGTTGGAGATGTGCCCGTTGGCAGTTGCCCAAGCGTAGTTCATCGTTCCGGCGGTAGGGCTGCTGCCCGTCAGCGCGATTTGTGGCAGATTGCAATGCAGTTGGGAGGCAGGCGCGATTTGTGCGCCGGGCGGTGCCATGTTCTCTTGCACAAGCACTTGCGCCGTTTTGGCACAGCCGTTTTCCGAGTTCAGAACCGTCAGCAGATAGTTGCCCGGCTCGTTCGCCACCACGACAAAAGTACCTTGACCCGACACGATGTTGCCGCCCGAAGTCGCCCACGAGGCCGTGAAATTTGGCCCTTGGCTCGAGCCGCCGCCGTTGAGCGTCACCGTGTTTTGCGCACAAGTCAGCAAGTCCGGTTGGGCGATGACCGCGATGGGCGGCGTGGTATTGTTCCCCACCGTCGTTGTGGCTATGGCCGTGCAGCCAGTAGCAGAATTGTCTACCAGCAAAGTGTACGTGCCAGCACTGCCCACGGTAGGTGTGAGTGTATTTGCTCCATTCAAAATCGTGCCGCCCGCGCTGGCCGTCCAGAGGAACCAAAATGGATTTCCTACCGAAGAACCGTTGCCGTCAAGGCTCAGGCTTTGCACTGCGCAGGTAATGTCGCCGCCCTGCGCAATCATGGCCTTTGGTGCGATGGTGTCTTGATTTACCGTCACTTGTTGCTGCGCGTCGCAGCCGTTTATCGAGTTCTGAATCGTCAAAATATACAAACCCGGCGCGTCCGCGATGTTGCTCAGCGAGTTCTGTCCTAAAATGAAATGCCCGCCAATCGTTGCCCAGCTTGCCGAAAAACTCCCTGCACCTGGCTGCTGCACAGAAGCCACGAGGCCGACAGTCAGCTGCAAACAAGTCAGCAAAAGAGGCGGTTCGATTTGGAATGCCGGTGCCAGCGTGTCTATGCCCACCGTCACCACGTCGCTGGCCGAACAACCGTTGCTGGCGAGCGTCGCTGTGAGGGTGTAGGTGCCGTTTTGATTTACTGTGGGCGTGAGCGTGTTGCCGCCTGAAATGATGTTGCCGCCTGCGGCGGATGTCCAAGCATAAGTGGCTGCGCCGCCGGAAGTCGAGCCAGTGAGCGAGAGGCTGGTGACGAAACAATTCAACGTGGCCGTTGCGCCCGCGTCCACCACGGGCAGGGTCTTGTTTTCTGGCACGGTGACGCTGCTGGTGGCCACGCAGCCATTGGCGGAATTGGTGACGGCGAGGGTGTACACGCCCGGCGCGTTCACCGTGGGCGTGAGGGTGTTTTGCCCCAAAAGGATGTTGCCGCCCGGCGAGGCCGTCCAGTTGTACGAGATGGTTGACCCCGTGCTGGCGGTGGCGTTGAGGGTGGTTTGGAGCAGGGAACAAGTGAGCGTGGCCGCCGTTCCGGCGTTGGCGGAAGGAGCGTTTGCGTCATTGAAAACTTCAGCCACGTCCGTCGCGGTGCAGCCGTTGACAGGGTTTTCTACCGTGAGTGTGTAGGTGCCGGGCTGGTCTATGAGCGGGCTGGGCGTGTTGCCGCCAGAGAGGATGTTGCCGCCGTTGGTGGCTTGCCAATCGAAGGTCAAATTGGCCGCGCCCATTCCAGAACCATTGATGCTCAATGAATTTGTGAGGCAACTCAGGGTAGCGTCCGCGCCCGCGTTGGCGATGGGGAAGGCGGTGTTTTGTGGCACGTTGACGGACAAAATGGTTTCGCAGCCGTTGCTGATGTCGAAGCAAGCAAAGGTTACGACCCCGCCCGCGTCAATCGTGGGCGTGAGGGTGTTTGTCCCTGAAACGATGTTTGCGCCGCCGGATGCCGTCCAGTTGTAGGTGAAATTTCCCGGCAGGGAAAGGTTTTGCGCCTGAATGGTTTGGGCAGGGAAATCGCAGGTGATGGCCGCAGGCGGGGCGATGAGGATGTTCGGACGGGCGGTGTCTTGGGCGACGTTGGCCACCGCGGTGACGCTGCAACCGTTCGTGCCATTGGTGACGGTGAGGGCGTAATTGCCTGCCTCGTTCACAAGGGGCGCGGGGGTGTTGGAGCCAGAAACGATGTTCCCGTTGGCTGTTTGCCAATCGAACTGGAGGCTTTGGCCGGAGGCTGTGGCATTCAGCATGATGGTGCTGATGATGCAAGTGAGCGTCGCGGGAGGGGCTATGCTGAGGGTGGGGATTTGTACGTCCTCGAAAACTTGCACCGAATCTGCTGCGCTGCAACCGTTGTTCGGGTCGGTGGTGCCGAATATGTAAAGCCCCGGCGCGTCAATTTCGGCGACAAAACCTGTGGTGAAAATGATATTGCCATCGGCGGTAGTCCAGACCCCCGCCCCCGTTCCATCGCCTATTAATTCGAATTGCACTGCCAAGCAATCAAGCGTGTCGGGCGGCGACAGAATCACCGCTGCGGGCGCGAGGGTGTCTTGCAAAACCACGACGGTGGAAGTAGTCGTGCAGCCGTTGTCCGCGTCGGTGATTTGCAAAATGTAGGTGCCGGGTTGGTCCACGGTCGGGCTGGGCGTGTTTGCGCCCATGCTGATGTTTCCGTTCGGGGTCGTCCAAGCGTAATTGAAATTTGGCCCGGTGGAAGAGCCGTTTGAGTTCAAAACTTGTGTGGCCGTGACGCAGGTGAGCGGCCCCGGCACGGCGGTGAGGACGTTGGGGTAATTGGCTTCCAAAGCGACGTTGACGGATGCTGTGGCCGTGCAGCCGTTGGCGAGGTTGGTGGCTGTGAGCGTGTAGGTGCCGGGTTGGTTCACTGTGGGCGCGAGGGTGTTTTGCCCCGCCGTGATGTTGCCGCCTGCGGCGGATGTCCATTGGTAAATGAAATTGCCCGAAGGGCTACCGTTTTGAGCCTGAATGGTTTGAACGGTGTCCGCGCAGGTAAGGCTGCTGGGCGGCTTGATGGAAATGGGGGGCGGAGCGGTGTTTTGCGCTACGATGGCGAGGTCTGTAGCGAAACACCCATTGGTGGTGTTGGTGAGCAAAAGTTGGTAGGTACCGGCGGCCGTGGCAATTGGGTTGGGGATGTTGGGGCTTCCCGAAATGGCGCCGTCGGTGGTAGTCCAGAGGTAAATCAGGTTGCTGCCAGAAGAGGAGCCGTCGGCATTGAGCATGACGGTGTTGACGGAGCAACTCAGAGTATCGGGGGCATTGGCGACGGTGACGACGATGTTGGTATCGGCCAATACACTGACCATGGCCGTGTCGGCGCAAAGGCTCACACTGTCGGTCAAGATGAGCAGGTAATCGCCTGCGGCGTTGACGGTGGGCGTGAGGGTGTTGCCGCCGCTGACGATGTTGCCGCCGTTGCTTACAGTCCAAGCGATGGAAAAATTGGCCCCGACCGTAGAGCCGTTGCCTGCCAAAACGATGCTCGGCGATTGGCAAGTAACCGTATCAGTGGGCAGGATGCTGGCGTTGGGGACGGTGAAATTGGCCATAACCTGCGAGGTGTCGAAGTTGAAGCAGCCGTTGGCGGGGTCAAAAACCGACACGGTGTAGATGCCGGGCTGGTCGGCCTGCGGCGCGGGGGTGTATTGGCCCGACACGATGTTGCCATTGGCAGTTATCCAGTTTATGAGCACGAAAGGCGGCGGGCCGACGTAGATGATGATGGATATGGTGTCTTGGTTGGGGTCGCAGGAAATCTGGGGCGGCAAGGTACCGACGACGGTGGGCAGGGTCACGTTGGCGGGCACCGTCACGGTGTCGTTGGAGGTGCAGTTGTTGGTGGTGTTGGTGACGTGGAGGATGTAAAGGCCGCCCGCTCCTGCGAAGGTGTTGAGGCTGTCGGGCGAGCCGATGATTTGCCCAACGATGGTGGTCCAAGAGTATGCGAAGTTGGGGCCTGTGCTGCTGCCGGTGCCAAAGAGCGGTATGGTGTCTTTGGCGCAGGTGATCATTCCGGTAGAGTTGGCGTTGGCGACTGGCACGCTGTTGGTGAGCACGACCGTCACTTCTGCGGTGGAAGTGCAGCCCGTGTTGGTGTTGGTGACGAGCAGGGTGTAGGTGCCCACTTTGTTTACGGTGCAGGTTTTTTGGCTGCTGCTGCCTACGATGTTCCCATCGAAAGTGCTCCATTCGTAGGTAGAAAATGCCGGTTGGTTGGAGTTCCCGATGAGCAATGTGGTGGGTGCGCCGCAGCCGAGCGGTTGTGGCGGAGTTATCCAAGCACTGAGTTGGTTGGGGTTGAGTATGACGGTGGCGGTGGCGGTTTTTGAACAGATTTCCTCCCCGTCCACTACGTAGGCAACGGTGAGGGTGTATTCTCCTACGGCATTTATGGTGGGCGTGAGGGTGTTTGCGCCGGAAACGATATTGCCATCGGAGGTCGTCCATTCGTAGGTGATGTTGGGGCCTACGCTGGAGCCTGCGCCCGAAAGTTGTGCCGTCGCGCCGTCGCAAGGGATTATGACGAGGGGGGGAGATACGACAGCGGTAACATTTACCACAAAGACCGTCACGGTGTCGCGCTCGATGCAAGTGGGGGCAAAAACGATGTCGTCGAGCGCGAAATCGTTGCCGCCGAAAGCGGTGTTTTGGTTGACAATGCAGATGGTGGCGCTGGAGTTGGAGCCGCTGCTCCAGACCTGGAAATAGTCTTGCCAATTGCAGGTGGAGCCTGGCGCGTTGAAAATGCCCCCCAAGGGAGTACCGTTGATGCTGAACTGCAACATGGCGGGCGAGCTTGCCACCACTGAAGTCAGCCAAGCCGAGAAAACGTATTGGGTGCCGGGCGTGACGGTCACTGTTTGGCACCACACGTTTTGGTTTGGCACGCCTGCACCGTTCACCACCATCATGTTGCCCGAGCCAGAGGTATGGTCGTCGCAAGGCGCGAAGGCTGGATGGTCGTCTTGGGGGTTGTCGAGCACGTCGTAAAAACCTTCAGGCACCAAATTGCCAGGGCTGTAAACATAGTCGCTGGTGAAGTCAGAGTTGCCGCTCTCAAAGTCTCCGTTGGAAATCAAGTTGCTGCTATAATCTGGTGCGGTGGCCGAAAGGACGTAGCTGGTGGTTTGGCTCACTGTCACCGTTGGGCTGAGGGTGTTGCCGCCCATCATGCCGGTGGTGGGCGTCCAGGTAAAGTTCAGGTAATCGCCCGAAATGCTGCCGTTGAGTTCTGTGGGCGGGGGCGGTGCGCAGAGGTAAACGTCTGGGCCCGCGTCTACGGTAATGGGGCATTGCGCGGAGAGGCTGAAAACAGCGAAGAAAAAGGAGGCGCAAACAAGGGCCGTGCGAAGGTACAGCATGATACTTCAACGGTTGAAGAGTGAAGAAGATGGGGGGCTGAGCAAATGTACGGCGATGCAGCAACGTGAGATAAGGCAAATCCGTGTTTGTAGGGTTTGGCTCTATTCCAGTGCCGATGTTTTCTAAGTCAAACTTGCGCAGTTGGCTCTGTGCTGACTTCCAAGCACTCCACCGCCCGAATCGCGCTCGCCGTCCGTTCCTCAAATCCACCTCGGATGATTTCATACCGCAGTCCCCGGCTTTCCAATTCTTGGCGCAGCCGCTCGAACATCCATTCGCGCTGACTCTCGTATTCGCGCAAGCCGTCGTTCACCCACGGAATGTCGGGCGCGAGCAACAAAAACAAGTCGTAGCGGCGCGCGTGGTTCGCCCAAAAAATCCAAGGCTGGCATTTGCCTTTGAAATACACCTCACTCCACACCTGCGTGACGATCAGTTCCGTGTCGCAAAAAAGGATGCGGTTGGCTTGCAGCGCCATCTCGTCTTCTCGGTAAAGTTGGCCTCCTGCCACATGGGCAAAATCCAGTTCCGTGGAGTCCATCCCAAATTTCTCGCAGTAAGTGCGGCCATATTCCTCTACAAAAACCGTGTGGAAATGAGCGGCCAATTGCTCTGCCAAATAACTTTTCCCGCAGCTTTCCGGCCCCACGAGTGCCACGCGCTTGATGTAGTGCGGGCGCACATTTTTGGACAACAGGTCCCAGTGCGCGAGCGGGTTTTCCCAAATTTCGGTAGTGCGAACAGGAAAGTTTTTCCGCTTCGGGTCAATCGAAATGTGCTGGAACCCGAGCCGTTTGGCAACCGGTTTTTGCGTTTCCCCGCTTTCAAAGAGGCAGGGAGCGCGGGGTTTAGCCCGCGTCATCTCGTCGTTTTCGAGGGCTAAACCCCGCGCGCCCTCAGCCCGCGTAACATTGCGCAGCAGATATTCCTCCAACGTGGTGTAGTAATTTTCGCGGGCTAAACCCCGCGCTCCCTCACGCGCTCCCTCACGCGCTCCCTCCCCGCGCGTTCCCTCCCGCACGTCCAATTCCGGGAACGTGCTCTTCACCCAATGGTAGCGCAGCCAGCTGGGAAGTTCATCAGATTCATAAGAGCAGACCACTACCGTCAGCACATCGCATTGCGCGCGGGCTTGTTGAATCAAAAACTCGTGCCCCCGATGGAAGGGGGCGAATTCGCCGAGGACAAAACCGTGGGTCATGTTTTGGATGGTAATGGACTACTTTTGCCCGCCTTTTCAGATTTGTTTTCTAAAAAAAATCGCCGTGCCAAGCAGAACGTCCACCACAAAGAAAGTTCAAAAAACGGGCAAGCAGCCCATTGTCCCAAAAGAAATCCTTGAAAAAGCCTTCCGGCTCATGGCGACCGCCAAGGCCATGACCGATATTTACGAGGCCAATTTCAAGTTCGTCTCGAAGTACGTACACGCCACCTCGCGCGGCCACGAGGCCATCCAACTGGCCGTCGGGATGCAACTCCAAAAACAGGACTACGCCTACCCCTACTACCGCGACGACAGCATCTTGCTCGGCATGGGCCTCCGCCCTTTCCACCTCATGCTGCAACTCATGGCCAAGCGCGACGACCCGTTTTCCGGCGGGCGTTCCTACTACTGCCACCCTTCTTTGCGCGACGAGAATTTCCCGAAAATACCCCATCAGAGCAGTGCCACGGGGATGCAGGCCATACCCGCCACGGGCGCGGCAATGGGTTTTTGGTACAGGGAAAAGTTGGCAGAAGCAGAGGCAGAGGCAGTGGCAGTTGGCAGCAGCAGTCAGCAGTCACATGGCGGCACATTGGTTGATCTTGAAAACCCATACCCATATCATTTCAAAAAAAGCACAGACAACCGCCCTCCGCCCTCTCGCCCTCTCACCCTCTCACCTCTCTCACCTCTCTCACCCATCGTCGTCTGTTCCCTCGGCGATGCCTCCATCAGCGAGGGCGAAATTTCCGAAGCGTTCCAGATGGCCGTGCTGAAAAAACTGCCCATCCTGTACCTCGTGCAAGACAACGGCTGGAACATTTCCGCCAACGCCGCCGAGACTCGCGTGGCGAATGCCGCCGAGTACGCCAAGGGTTTTCCCGGCCTCGAAGCAGTGAGCATCGAAGGCAACGATTTTGCCCAATGTTGGGCGACGGTGCAAGCGGTTTTGGAAAAAATCCGCCGCGAGCGCAGGCCGTTTTTAATCCATGCCAAAGTCCCCCTTTTGAACCACCACACCTCCGGCGTTCGCAAAGAATGGTACCGCGACGACCTGCCCGAACACGCCCAACGCGACCCCTACCCTATTCTGAAAAAACTTTTATTGGAGCATGATTTTTCAAAAACAGAAATTCAAACCCTTGAAAACGAGGCGATAAAAACCGTGGCCGCCGATTTTGAACTTGCCAAAAATGCCGAAGACCCAAGGCCGGAGGACCTGTTCACCCACGACTTTGCGCCCACGCCCATCACCGAGGAGCGCGGCGAACGCAGCCCGGCACACGGCGAAATCAAAGTGATGGTGGACTGTGCTCTTTTCGCCATCGAGGAGTTGATGCGCCAATACCCGGAATGCCTGCTTTATGGCCAAGATGTGGGCCGCAGGCTCGGCGGCGTGTTCCGCGAAGCGGCCACCTTGGCCGAAAAATTCGGCGACCACCGCGTGTTCAACACCCCCATCCAGGAAGCATTCATCGTGGGCAGCACGGCGGGCATGAGCGCAGTGGGGCTTCGCCCAATTGTGGAAGTCCAATTCGCCGACTACATCTGGCCGGGGCTGAACCAACTTTTCACAGAAGTGGCGCGAAGTTGCTATTTGAGCAACGGCAAGTGGCCGGTCAGTTGCGTCCTGCGCGTCCCCATCGGCGCGTACGGAAGCGGCGGCCCTTATCATAGCAGCAGTGTGGAAAGCGTGGTGGCCCAAATCCGGGGCGTGAAAATCGCCTACCCCAGCAATGGGGCTGACCTGAAAGGCTTGCTCAAATCGGCCTGGCACGACCCAAACCCCGTGGTGATTTTTGAACACAAGGGCTTGTATTGGAGCAAAGTCCCCGGCACCGAAGCCGCCCGCACGGTGGAGCCAAGCGAGGATTACGTCATTCCCTTCGGGAAAGCGCGAACAGTTCTAACTGCTGAAAACCAAAAGGTTGAACGCGGGGAAAGCCTCGCCATCGTCACTTACGGCATGGGCGTACACTGGGCTTTGAACGCCGCCGAACAGTTTCCCGGCCAAATCGAAATCGTGGATTTGCGCACGCTATGCCCGCTCGACGAAGCAGCGATGTACGACGCAGCGCGTCGGCACGGGCGGGTGCTGGTGGTCACGGAGGAACAGGTGAATGGCTCGTTTGCGCAAACGCTGGCGGCGCGGATTCAGGAACATTGCTTTGCTCATCTCGACGCGCCGGTGCGCACCCTCGGCTCGGAGAATATGCCCGCCGTGCCGCTCAATTCTACGCTGGAGCAGACGATGATTCCTTCGATGGAGAAGGTGGCGAAAGCAATCTCAGAAGTGTTGAGATGGTAAGTTCCAAGTTCCAAGTCAGCAAGTTCCAAGTCTGTAAGTGGCAAGTTTCAAGTAGCAGGCGAGATCCGAAGAACTTGAAACTTGCAGACTTGAAACTTACATTCTTAAGTCCTCCACGCGCACTCCCTTAAATTGTTTGGTGTCGAATGAGAACTGTCCTGCGGGCAGGGCTTTGTTTGGCGAGAAGCGCGTGATGCTGAACGTGTAGCGCGAGCCGTCTTTTGCAAAAGCCTTGATGCTCTGTATCGTGCCGGCCTTTTCGTCAATGGCCACGCGGAGTTTGGAATATTCCGAGTTGCGGTCTTTGGGCTTGAACTCGATTTGGGTGAGCACCTTGCCGCCCTCGGTAGTTTTGTCAGCAATGGTGTAAAGGAAATCTCCTTTTTGGTAGCGGTTCAGCAAGTCTTTTGGCGTGAGGAAAGCGTTGGCATCGTTTGGGTCGGCGTTGTTGACTTGCACTTCGTTGGCTTTTTTCTGGTAGGCCCAAGTGGTGGTGCCGTCGCTAACCACGATTTGGTCGGGCATATCGAGGCGGAATTTCTTGTCTTCTTGCGACACGGTTCCTTTCTGCACGTCTTTCGGCTGGCCAGGCACTTCGATGGCGAGGGAAAAGGTGGCCTCTAAGGTTTTGTAGGCATCGTATTTCTTACGGATTTTGTCCAACACCTTTTTGGCCTGCGGGTCATTTTTTTCTGGCGGCGCAGGGGTTTGGGCAAGGAGGGAATTGGCTGAAAACGAAAGGGCAAGGAGCGCGAGAATCAGTTTGTTCATTTCGAGTGCGTGAATGAGCGAGTGAGTGTAGTTTTTTTCAAAACGCGACTTGCCGCTCGGAGTTGCGCGGTTGGGGGTTAAAGATTTCAAAACCGAGTCCCATGTACCGGCTGCTTTAGCTGCCGGAATACGGGAAGCCACTTGCACATCCGGCAGCTAAAGCAGCCGGTACAAGCACCCGTATGCTGCTAATCCCCGCCCCAAATTTCGTCGGGCAAATTTTCCACCCTCACCTTCTTCCCTTTGAAGAAGGTGTGCTTTCTTGATTCGTTGATGCGCAAAAAATTGGTATTTTTATGCAAGTCGAGGGTGATGTGATAGGTAAGCCCAAAGGAGGGATGGATAAAATAGTCTCTGCTGATGAATTTGTCGTCATTGGAAATGGTGTAGAGGTCCATGTTTAGGCTGAGTTTGTCTTTTCGGAGCAGGTTTCTGCGCCATAAGCGAGGTGCCAATTGTACGCCGATGGTATTGATCCATACAAAGTGCTGGGTTCGCTGGCCGCTTTGGTCTGTAAAAAGACTATAGAGATTGGCATACCCAATGCCCAAGCCCGTGTAGATCAGGTATGGCGAATAATAAGTGAGCACGCCGCCCAACACCCACCCTTCGGTATTGTGCTTGACGACACTCGGGGAGGGGGTATAAAAGTTTTTCCAGATGTAGCTGGCCACGCCTTTCAAGCCAAAATCTTGGTTTTTGAACATCTTCAACTGCATTCTTCGCCGATGCTCGAACTCGATTTTCAAACTTGACACTCTTACATCCCAATCAAGGCCAAACCCAACCTGAAGGCTGTTGGTGCGCAACTTGGGGTTGTTCAGCAGATAGGCACGGTCCAGGTTTTTCAAAGCCCTTGTGCGGGGTATTCGGGTGAGGCTTTGGTTGCTTTGGATGAGCAGTGTATTCAAATTGGGGAATAGCCGCCAATTGGGGACGGTTTTCAGGCCATTGTTTTCAAAAAGGACAAGTTTGGTTAGAGAAACGGAGGCTGGCCAATGGTTCAAACTGTCCAAAGCATGGCAATGGCTGATGTACACCGCGCTCACTTTACCGGGAGGCTCGAAAGTGCCCAGATTGTCTAATTCGTCTATCTTCAGTTCTTGGAGTTGGCCGATGTCTTTCAAGCCTTGCAGGTTGCTCGCTTTCATACGCGCGAGGCTGAGGGATTGGAGCACTTTGAGACTATCAATATTCAGAGAGCCTTCGGTCAAGTCGGCCAGTTCAAGCTTAGAGAGATACCGGTTCTTTTCAAGGAGTTTCGACACCCGCGCCTGCGGGCTTCGCTGGATAGAGAGTTGCGTCAAATTTTCGCAGCCTTGGATGAGCGTCAGGGCCGGGCAGCCGTCTATTGACAAAGAGGACAAAGAATCTTTGCCCAATTTCTCGATGGCGTACAAGTTGGCATTCTCTCTAAGCGTAAGGCTTTTGAGGTGTATCAGTCTTTTCCAGTCTGTTAGGTGCCGGGCATTGGGGCAATTGATGAAGCTCAATGATTTCAATTGTTGGAACTTGCCCAGCACCGTGGGGAATTTCTTGAAATTGGAGGGGTTGTCCCTGAAAGTCAGGTCTTCAATGTTTTGATACGCTCCGAACTCATGCGGAAGCGTCCACCAATTTCCTACCAGCACCGCCGGCCCGGTGTCTTTTTCCCCGCGCCTTTGTGTGAACGCTTTGTACTTGCCCCTCACTTCTTCGATTTGCTTGATTCTATCTTCTTCAAAACCGTGCTCGTGCTTGGCGCTGTCTGCCTTCAGTATTATCAGCTTGTATCTGAATTCTGCGCTGTCGAGGTTTCCGGCTAAAAAATCGGCCTCGGCTTTGATGCCGATTTGGGAAGCGTCCACCAAGTAGCGCAATGGATCGCTGGGCTTCAAAAACCGCGCTAAAGCAAAATAGGTGAGCGCGTTTTCGTAGTCGCGGCTCTGCTCCAGCGTGTTGAAGGCAAAGTGCCTTAGGCCCCTTTGGTACAAGGTGTCGTAAGCGCTGCCGGAGGAAAACGTTTGCTCAAGTTCTTTGCCTTTTTGGGCAAGTATGGCGAGCGTGTCCCTTGCTCTCTCTGCTCTGTCGCGCTGGATGTATGCTTCTATTTTAGCCCTCTGGGCTATCCCCCTTTCTTTGTCTGCAACCCCAGCCAATCTTTTCGCCTCTTCCGCTGCTTCGATCGCTTCTTTCTTGGCCTTTTCTGCTTCGTCGCGCAGTTGGTTTATTTTGAGAAAAATTTCTTGTTTCAAAGCCTCAGCTTCGTACTTGTCGGTGCTCGAAATACCCGAATAACGCATAGCGGCATCTGCCGCAAAGAAGGCATTGGAGTAATCGCCAGCGGCTTTGTACTGCCTGGCCTTGTCGATCATATCATTATAATTGAAGCGTTTTTGAGCAAATACCGCCTGGGGCATTGCGAGCAGGGCGAAAAAAACGAGAAGACGCTGGGGGTTTTTCATTGTAATACTGGGCAGTGGTTGGTGATAATTTTTGCTTTCACATCATTCACCCTTTTTTGGAGGGTGCTATCGTCAGGATAATCTCCCGGCAAGGTTTTCAGTTTAAAAATTTGCACTTCATCGGGGCAACCGTCTCTCGATTTGAGGATGATCTCAATGTCGTTGAGGGTGTGATGAAACTCAAGCCTCTTTGTTTCTTTTTCAGCCTCTATCCTTTCATCTTCAGCCTTTTTTAAATCAAAAAAGGCTTTTTGCGCAACTCTTTTTTGTTCATCGGCCTCACTTTTTTGCCCCCAAGCCCAAGCCCCCACAATGGCCGCCAACACAAAACCGGCAGCAGAAACCCATGACAGCAGCCTTGCCCGCCGCCGCCGTTTTTCAGCATACTCCTTTGCTATCCGATCTTTGTGCGCTCGCGTTTCGGCTTCCATCACCCGCTGTTCGGCGGCTGATTTGGCCTGCTCCTCGGCTTCTCGTTCGCGGGCTTCTTCTCTGGCTTTCATCAGCGGAGTCAACAGCACATCGTGGCTCACTTCGTAGTGGACGTGCCCGCCGATGGTCTCGCGGCGGATGAGGAATTTGTCTTCCAGATAGTCCAACAATTCCTGCGTGACCGTCATCTGGTGGTTTTGCAGCATCGCCTCTTTCAGCAAATCCTTGTCCATGCTCACGCGGCGGACGCTGGTCATGTCCGCGCCAATCACCATTTCCTCTTCGAGCAAGATGTGCGCCGTGTGCCGCGTGGCCTCGTCAGGCAGGTCGGCCAACTTGTCCGTGTAGTATTGCTCATAAATCTGCCCAAAATCGGGCAGGTCTGTTTCTTTGACCAACACCGGCTGTTCCCCTTTCGATTTTTTTGTTTGAGCAATCAGTTTCTGCTCAATCGTCTGGCACACCATCTGCAACTGAAATGCCTCGATGTGGCTCTGCGGCTCCAGTTCGGCAAAGTTTTCGGGGGCTTTGTTCAGTTCCGAAAGGATTTTGCTCAACGCCGCTGGCTCGTACTCAAACGGTTTTTTGAGCAAAAAAGAACTGCCCGAAAGTTGCGCCGGCTTCACGATGGCATCTTGTGCCTGTTGTTCGCTCAGTGCCTGCAGTTCATAGCGCGTCTGCAAAATGGCCGGCAATTCCTCCCGCATACTGTTCAGCAAGTGAATGCGGTCAGAGCGGATGGCAAACATCACACGGACATCCAAGACTTGGTGGAGGCGGCGTTTGTGCTCGCGCTCAAGGCCCTCCATCTCGTCGCGCACCACCTGCGGAATGCGGGTGTAGAGCAGCTCCGAAATCTGCTGCTTGAACTCCGCCTGTGCCTTTGGGGGGTAAGAAAAGAACTCCTCAAACTGGTCGAAGATCAAAAAGATGCGCTGTTCGGAAGCACATTTGCTCCATTTGAAAGCATTCCAGAGCGTGTTGCCCAATTGCTTTTCCCGAAAAATGTTGCGCAGGTTTTCGTCCGTGTCGTTCGGCCCCACCTGTTCGCGGAAGCGTTGCAGCAGCGCGTCGCAGGGCATCATAGCCTTGCTGCTTTTTCCGTACAGGTTGAGCCGGATGTAGATGGCGCGATTCGGGATGAGGAGGTCTGCGCCGTTTTTGGGGTCTGCCACCACATTGGGGTTGGCGAACAGGTCGGGCATCAAGCCCGCTTTTATCAGCGACGATTTGCCATAGCCCGATTTACCGAAAAGCACCGTCAATTGCTCGCGGTTCACGAGTTCGCGCAAATCCGCCCGGTCGCGGGCACGGCCAAAAAACAAGGCTTCGTCAGTAGCCTCGAAAGGTTTTACCCCTGGGTATCGGTAGGAGGCGCTCATGGTGTGCTGGCGATTTGACGTGCAAGCGTGATAGCCGTGTCCGTGATTTGGTTCAAAGTGGTCAGTTGGGCGGTGCTGTCAATTCCCGTCTGGTTTTTTGTCAAGTGCTGGTAGCGCGAACTTAGATGAACGGCTTGGTCCTCCAGCCCGGCTTTCCCCTTGGCAAAGTCCAACAGCCGGGCGATGGCCTTGTCAAACCGGGCATTTTGTATCTCTCTGATGATGTTGGTCTCCTCTGGGGCGAGGGGGTCTTCCAGCAAAGGGCGCATAAAAGTTCGGTTGGCATTCTTGGGGTCAGTGTCTTTGAAATCGGTGGCCGCCTGCAAAAACGTGGTCAGGAAGTCGCCGTTGTTAACGTCCCAAAAAACAATCTTGAACTGTTTGTCCAAGAAGGTGTGCGTGTCGGGGGTGAGTTTGTGCGGCCCGGCATATTTCTGGTCGGCAGGCTTGCCAGAGAGGATGCGCAGCAAAATCTGCGTGTGCCATTTTTCAAAATTGAAGCCCAGAAAGATGAACGTGCGGATGCTCCCCAAAGCGGTGAGCAGCCCAGTGGGCAAGGTAGATGCCCCCAAAGTAGAGCCGATAAGGGAAAAAAGGTCGTCGTAGTCGAGTATCAGGCTCTCGTCTTCCAGCACACTCCCCGCGATGTTGTAGATCAACGGTTCCTCGCGGGTGGGCGGGGCCACCTCGTCGCTGGGGCGAGGGCCTTTTCGGAAATGGGAGAAGCGGTGCCTCACCCCGTATTTGTAAAAGGTGTCGGACAAAAACGTGTCGGGGTTGATGGACACGATCAGGTGGAACGGGAGCTGTGCCACTGCCTTCAAAATGTTCTCATCAAAGCCGGGAGTGCCGGGCAGCAGGTTGCATTCCTTGCGCAGAGACAGCGCGACATCAGATTTCACAGACGGATCGTCCGACCGGAACAGGAACAGGCCATCGTTTTGGTAGTAGTACGTCACATCGCCCTCGTACTGCTTGTGGAGTTTGTCGCGCAGGTACATGTTCATGGGCTTGCCCTCGAACTGCATGATTTCGGGGCCGACCACAAGGGCGCACTGCTCGTTGGCGATGTAGGTCAGGATTTTTTCAAAAGGGAACATGGGCGAGGGAGAGGATGACTGGTTTTGGATACAAGGTTTGGTGGCAGCAAAGATATTGCGCCCGAAATATTTTTGGGCAATATGTTCTGAACTTCTCCTTCCACCCTTCTTCGATGCGCTTATGGCGCGCAATCCATCAAAACCCCGCCGCCCTGCCCAAAGGATGCTCCAAAAAGATGCGCTTCGGGAATCCTTTTTCCTTGGAGAATTTTTCCAGCCAACGCATCAGCTTCGGGATGTCCGTGTTCGGCACCACTTCGGGCCGTTTTTGAAGTTTGCGGATGGGCTTGAAAAAATTTTCCCAATGCGCCACCCACACCGTGTGCGGGCGAAGGTGCTCCAACAGTGCGCCCGGATAATTTTTGGCGAGGTTGTAATTCGCCCCGCACATCAGGAGCAAATCCACCGGTTTTTCTTGGAGTAAATACTGTGGCGGGAAGCCCACGCCCGCATCGCAAGCGGCTCCGGCATTGGAAAAAATGCGGAACACCGGGTTGCCCGATTCGTCGAGCAGATCAATCAGGAAGTTGAAATTTTCGCCTTCTTTGAATTGGAGCACACGGCTCGGAGGCTTTGCCAGCGGGCTTTCCACGTTCCCTTCGGTGCCGGGCAGTTTGTGCCCTTTCCAAAAAAAGTAGTGCCCCGCATGGCCAGAAGGCACCGCCGCGAAGCGGATTCGCCGCCCCGAAGTGTACACAAACGGCCCGGCCTCCGGCTCGTTTTTGATGTTGGGGTCATGGGAACGCACCGAAAACTGCTTTTCCAAATCCAGCAGTTGCGCCGCCATGTCGGCCACAATGCCGGGGTGCGAGCGCAGCAGGTTCACCATCGTGCGGCTGCCGTACACCCGGGTTTTTTCGGGCGAAAGGTTGTTTCGGAGCAGCGTCGGCACGTCCGCCAAATGATCGTGGTGTGCGTGAGAAATCAGCACCGTGCTGATCTTGCCCGCGGTGTCTTGTGCGCTGCCGAGCCGTTCCCGAAAAAACTTGTTGATCAGTGCCGTGTCGCTCCGCATCTTGCCCGTCAGCGCCGCTATCATGCCCATGTTGGAGAAATAGGGGTCCATCAGCAGCATTTCGCCGCCGTATTCGAGCAAAAAGCCGCCGCAGCCGAGGTAGTGCAAATTTGCCCCCACGGCTTGGGGGGCATTCCCCGCCTCCGCAGAAACAGGGGCGGCGGGCGGGTACCAGCGTTCCAATTTTTTGGCCCGCAAAGCCACACAGCCCAAAAGGGCGGCGCACCCAAACGCGGCCAGTGCGCGAAAAAACAAACGGGAGTAATCCATGTTCTGGAAGGCAAATGAGCCGGATCGGTTTGTGGCAAAAGTACAAGACAGGCCAATTGGCTGCGCCTGTTTTGAAAAAGTAGCATCCCCTTAATTTTGGGTCGCTGTTAAACTTTTGCAAACCAAAACGACGGTACAAACGGGGCGTTTTTCAAGCGTTCTACTTTTGACCCACAAACAAGTAGTTCCAAGGATTCAAGTGACAAGTTCCAGAGTCAAGCCAACTTGAAACTTGTCAACTTGTAACTTTCAACTACTAAAATATTTCAATTATGGAAAGGAACAAACAAGTACAGATAGGCTTGCTCGCTTTGCTGAGCATCCTGTTGGTTGCCAACCTCGTTGGCGGCGGCTTCAAAAACTGGTTCGGCCAATCGGAGGCTGAAAAAATACGCGAGTCGGCGGCTGCGATCTCTCCCAGCGAGCAATCTGGCAACATCCCCGGAATGAACACCAACGTGACCCCTGTGGCTGCCGGCCCGGCCACCACCATTCAATATGACCAACCGGTGTATGATTTTGGCACCGTGGACGAAGGCGAGATCGTGAAGCACTCCTACAAGTTCAAAAATACGGGGGGCGAGCCGCTCGTCATCAGCAACGCCAAAGGCTCTTGCGGCTGCACGGTGCCCACTTGGCCCAAAGAGCCAATTCCTCCCGGCGGCACGGGCGAAATCAAAGTGGAATTCAATTCCAAAGGCAAGCCCGGTGCACAAAGCAAGCGCGTGACCGTGACTTCCAACACCACCCCCACCGAAACTTTTATCGAAATAAAAGGCGAGGTGAAAGGCAAAGAACAACCCGCCGCTAAGGGCAATTGATAATTGCTGATTGATAATTGCTGATTGATAATTGATAATTGCTGATTGCTGATTGATAATTGCTGATTGGCGATTGCTAATTCTTGATTATTCATTTCCGAGAGCCCGACAACCTGCGCGTTGTCGGGCTCTCGTAGCAATCAACAATTATCAATCAGCAATTATCAACCAACAACCATCCATGTCCAACCTCTCCCTCTCCATGCCCCTGCGCTGGGCTGATTTCGATGCCAACTTTCACTTGCGGCACTCGGTTTACTATGACTTCGGCGCCACGGCTCGGCTTGAGTTTTTGAGCAGCTGTGGCCTGACGTACGAACGGATGCAAGCCGAGCATTTTGGACCAGTCCTTTTCCGCGAGGAAGCCATTTTTCGCCGCGAAGTGCGCCCCGGCGACTGCGTTTTTATCAACCTGCTCGTCACCAAAATGCGCCGCGATTTCTCGCGCTATTCATTTCGCCACGAACTCACCCGCGCCGACGGCACGCTCTGCGCCGTGATGAATGTGGATGGCGCATGGATTGACACGAACTTCCGCAAACTCACCGTTCCGCCCGCCACGGTCCACGCCGCCTTCGATTCTTTGCCCAAGGCCGAAGATTTTGAATGGGAAGAAAAGTAGTGTCAGTTTTTGATCTCGATCACGTTCACCCCAGCGTCGTGCAGCCAAGCGGCGGCCTGCAATTTTTCCAGCCGTATTTTCCCGATCCAGTAGCGGGCTTCGCCCGAAACGTAGCGTTCGGGCGGGCAAGGGTTTTTGAAAGACAACCCTTGCCCGCCATGCCCTATTTTTGCCTTTTCAAAACCTAATCTTTCCATGACAAAAATCATCCTTCCAACCGTTTTCGCGCTCTGCGCGGTGCTGTCTCATGCGCAAACCGAAAACTCCAAAACCTTTGATTTAGAAGACCAGAGCACACTTTTGAGCCATCTTTTCGATGCCGACACGACTGCCCCGAATGGCGAGGTGCTCTGGGAACCCAACACTTTTTCGGACGAACTTTCTGCCAATCTTTCCGACGACGGCTGGATGCACACGCGGCTCGACACCGTACTTTTTTATACCACTTATGATATTGAAAGAGCAGTGGCGGTGTTCGAGACGCTGCACTACGAACGGGGCGCGGTGAGCGATTGCCAAGCCTGTGGGGTGCAAATCAGCGTAGCGATTTTTGACAAAACCGGCGATGGGATGTGGAACATCGGGCGATTTGCCAAACACCTCACTTCGCTTGGCGGCGGGGGCTATGGCGGCGAGATCGGGCTTGCCCAATTTGGCGAAAACCAGTGGTGCCTGAGCCTCGAAATGGGCTGGACCGGGCAGGGCATTTATGGCGAATACCTTCGATTCCTCAATTTGGAGGACTTGGAAAAGGTGTTCAACCTCACCATCCACGAAGACAATGTGGGCGTGTTGGGCGAAGAATCAGAACGGGCATATTCCTTCGACAAGGCCATCCATTTGCTGCCGACGGTGGAAACGGTGACCGGATGGTGGGAGTTTGACTTGGTGACGCAGGGCACTCAGCCCGACGACGACGTAGACCGTGCCGTGCCGGCCAACACCGTAGAGCGCTATGCTTTCAATTGGGAAACGGACAGTTACATGAAGGTTTGCAGATAGGCCGCCCTTAATGCGGAATGTGCCCGACTGCTGCGCTCAATCAAAATGTACAGCAGCAACCGAGCAAAAAGCGTAGTGCCGCAGGTTTATCTTTCCACTACAAACTTGAATGCTTTCACCGTGTGGTCGCCGAAGCAAACCAGCCCCGCATAAAACCCGGGCGGAAGTGTGGAGATATCCACGCCGTTGCTTTGTGGCAAAAGATCGCTTGTAGTCAGTGCCAGCACCCCGATACTGTTGTACAGTACGACAGTAGTTATGGACTCTTCGTTTTCTGCTTCAATATGTAGGATGTCTGACCCGGGGTTTGGAAAAACATGGACGGTGGTAAGTCCTACATCCCCGACGGAGGTGGTATAGCAGCCGCTGATGTCGGGGCGCTTGTAAAGCAATTGCCCATTGGTGCTGAAACAACGGATGTAGAGCGGTATCCCGTCCCAGAGCGAGCAAACTGACTCTGAATAAAAGAGCGCGTAGGTTTCTCCGATGCCCTCTGTCCATTCCGTTTCTCCACACTGGCTGTCGAGCGTGATTTTTTTTCTCGGAACTCCGTCCAACAACTGCGTGGAGCCTACCTGAGTGACATATCGGGTCGCTTGGTTCACATTGTTCCCGCCTGTCAGCGAATCTCCGATGCCAAAATGGAAATCATAGATCAGTCGTTCGGGCAGGTTGTCGGCCTTTGTATACACTTTCCCGTTTTCTTCCCTTAAAAACGAGCCGCTTGATGCCCAGGGGCCGCCGCTCATGTTGATCGAATAAATGAGTTCGTGGTAGTACTTCCCATCTATGAAGGCCGAGTCGGCGGAGAAAGTGTACCGGCGTATCTTCTCTGCCGGCCAGCCTGGCACTGGGTGCTCGTAATCCACCACCCATTCGTTGAGCGGCGTGACTACTGGGATATAGTTGTCTTCAGTCACCACATCCTGAATGTAGGGGCAGTCTTCCCACAAACAGCCCTCGCTGCTGGTGCGCACGATCCAGATGTCAAAATTGTAGGGGCCGTCGGGGAGCGTGTTGCCCACATATTTGCGGACGTAGCCCACGGCTATCAAGTCGCCGTTTGGCAATTCCGCCAAATCCTCCAGCCCCGTCTGATAGGGGTATATCTCAGGTACCGTCAGGTCAAAGCCTTTGTTGACCCGGATGGCCCGCTTCCATTTTAACTCACCTTGTGGGCTTATCCGAAACAAAAAGCCTGACTCTCCAAGTTCGTGCTCCGCAGAAGAAATGATACCAGTCCCCAGGATGTCGCCATTTTCTGCAATGACCAGTCTTCTGATATGGTACAGGTTCCAGCCAATGGTGGAGTCCAGCAGGCACTCCCACTTGACCGAATGGTCAGGCTTCATGGCCATCAGGTAAGTTCGGTAATCGTGCTTGTGGTTGATGTATATGGTCGTGTCTGAGCCGACCGCAAGACAAGCCCACGATTCTTGCATATCGAGGTCAGGCCCCACCCATTGGGAAACGATGTTGTAGTTTTTGTCAAAACCATACAGCACCTTGCGGATTTCTAAATAGGGGAAGGGGACGCCCGTCTTAAGGTATTTCTCCAAGAAAGACACATACAGGATTGAATCTGGCCCAACAGCCATATCCTCGATTTTCAGATAGGCCCCGGAGGACGGCGGGAGAATCAATATGGTGTCCGTCTGGAGGTTCTCATCCAGCACGAAGAACACGGCGCTCTCTTGGTAGTTGTACCACCCCGGGTAGTTTATGAAGGTTTGATTGTCCAATGCCTGGCATCCAATGAAGAATTTGCCGTTAAACTCAATTGACCTTTTTATGGTGTAGCCATCATATCTGCTGTCCGAAATTTTTAAATCTATCGTAGTTATATAGTTTAGGCTTGAATTGTCTACCTCACTGACATTAATTACTTCGTTTTGAATTTTATCTTCGGAAGAAAGAATAAATCTATCATTTCCAAACAAAACTGAAAAACCGCCTTCAACCATATCTAAATACTCTACCTGATACATTTCATTATTTGCTGTGGAGTATTTTCCCAGCGTTGTACATAATTTATTGCCGCACACGCCGAGTGTCCTTATTACTAACGTATCTTGAACTGTGAAAAAATCAGTTGCTTTTTCTTGTCTCCCATTTAAAGGGTCAATGATTTTTGAATACCAAGGTTGGCAGAAAGAGGCGTAAGCATTGAAGAAAAAGATGGCAAATGCAAGATGTTTCATAACCAAAAAAAATAGCCGCAGGCGGCATGGGCATGCCACCTGCGGCGGGTGAAGGAATTAATTGAACACCACCAATTTTGAATAGAACAGGGTGTGGCTCAGCGCGTCTCGAACAGTGAGGAAATATATGCCCGAGGGCAGGCTCTCGCTGCTGAGGCCATACTCCCCATCTGTGGTGATGGTGACCTGGTGGCAAGGCCTCCCGGTGGCATCTGTCAGCATTGCAGTGTATGTTGCGCCTGTGGGTACACGCCCGATTTTCAGGTTGAACACACCGTTGCTGGAAGGGTTGGGATAAACTAAAATCGCTGCGGGCATTGCGTCTGAGATCGTTGAGCTTTCTCGATCTTCGATCCCTACGTCTGGTATTTCGACCTCAATTCGCTCGCCGGTCAATACCTCGTACAAGGAGCGCGCATACCCGTTGAGTGCGCCATTGGCAGTGCCGACAGCATAGAGGTAATTCCTGTTGGCCTCTGAAATCTCATACAGCCTTGGTTGTGCTAAGTAGTCAAGGTTGATGTTCTGCACCGTCTTGAAATCAGACTGATCCTGTGTCTGCGTGCTGAGGCTGTTTACAAAAATTCTCGCCCGACCCAATTCTTCGCAATGAACCATGATGCCATAAGCAGTGGTCCAGTCCTTGAAATCCATGCCAGCGGAGGTGTAGAAGGCGATGGCGTTTTCTTTGCCAGCCCCCAAGTCTCCCGATGCTGGATCGAGCATCTTGCGCCCAATGACGGACTCAAGGGTTTCGATACAGCGTTCGAGTGTTTTTCTGTTCAACTCGTCGTTGCCATTTGCCAGCCCACCCAATTGCTGAATCAGGCCGATGCGCTGCTGTTTCAGTTGTTCGATGGGAAGGCTCTCGTCAAAATCACAAGACAGGTCGCCTCCTCCCCCAGGGGATAAGGTCGGGCCACAGGCGGCGATTGTTTCCTCAGCTGCATTGGTAATCAGCGTCACATTGTGCAAGTTTTCAGGGTACTTGCAGGAGGTAACGGGTGTGCCGGTTTTGACGAAATAGAACACAGGGCCGGTGCCGTCGTCATTGTCAATCTCGGGTATGTCGTTTTTGGTAAAACAGTTGCCCGCAGCCACCATTGGGCTGCCTTGCCACGGGAAAATATCGCCGTCTGACACGAAAACATCCACCAACTGGTTGGCCGAAAAACAGTTGTCGAGGTATCGAAGCCCGCTGTTTTGCTGCACGGAATGCGCACCGAGGTAAGAGGTGTTTATTTCGTTCTCCGTGACATGGCTGAACGCGGTGCCGCCACCGAATATCTCAACCGCCGTGAGGTGGCCGGAGAAGCCATTGTTCTCGACATAGAGCAGGCTGTTCCCATTTTGTCGTACCCCCTTGTTGCTGCCAGAGAAGACGTTGTTGAAAATCGTGAGCGGCTCTACGTTGCCAGAAGATTGAATGTTTACCCCAGCACTTTGGCACAAGAAGGTATTGCTTCCGAGACCCTTCTCTCCAATTTTGGACGAAAAGATGATCGGGTAGGTGGTGACGATGTCCACGCCAATGGGCTGTGATTCAAACGTGTTGGACTCACGCACGATGGCTTCACAGTCGAAGGGCAGGATGCCCCGCCTTCCAATGTTTTTGAAAGTACAATCGTCGAAAGTGACCCCATCATCAGCCCACATGCTGACTCCTTCATGGGCCAAGTTTTCAAAAGTGACGTTCTTGAACCAACTTTTGTCTTTGATGCCGCCACGACCGTATCTCATGAACTCCACGCCGCGCACACAATTTCGGATGGTTGAGTTTTCGGCCTCCACCAATCCGCCATAAAAATTTTGCAGCCCCCCATCATTCCACGGAAGGTGGTCGGGGTTCATCGAAATGGCATTTCTGGCGTGTTCGAGTATCGCGCTGTTCTTCAAAACAACTTTGCCCGACTGCGACTGCTTCCCCGGCACGTCGCCCTCCACTACGACCCCTTTCCAATTATCAGAGCAGTCGCCCGTGATCAGTCCACCGTCCACTACCAATTTCCCACCTCTCTCGACGACTATCTCCCCTTTTGGCGACATGTGGACTTGGCAGGTGATGGTCAATGTCGCGCCGTTTTTTACCACAACGTCACCAAAAATGCGCGTATTTATCCTCCACGTTTCATCTGTGTCCACCGTCAGGTTGAAGTCTAACCTGTCTTCGCAGATCACGTATTTTCTCAGGTTTTTCGTCATCAAAGTTTGGTACATTTCCCGGACTTGACACCCTGTGAGTGACAGGGCGCCTGGTGCTCCTCCGTTCATAATGTTGTTCGTGCAATTGACGTGGTTGAGATTAAAATAGTGGCCATACTCATGCAAAAAGCCCTTGGCAAGGAGCGGTATCTCCGATGTTTCGAGCCACCAATCACCGCCCAGATGGTCATACCCATTGAGGTAAATCAGGTATCTGTCTGGGGCATGCCACATGGCAGGGTGTGACAGATCGTAAGTAGGGTTAGCAGAATAAGCGACTCCATTATATTGGCCATTGACGTACCCAAGTTCCCACAAGGGCTTGTTGTCAGGATTATTGTACACGTAGGTGTTGAAGAAAGGCCCGTCGGTTGTGATGATCACATTGAAGCCGTCTTGGTAGCCCGGCGATTGTTGGGCGAGCGTGTTGATGTAATTGAGATAAGGTTTGTCAAAACTGTTCCATGTGCTTTGGTCTGGGTCGTTCGAGTGGTCCCAAGCGAGGTTGTCTCTGATCTCAATATAAGTGGGCACAAATTCAAGGTGAATATTGTTGTAGTGGACCGGCGATGTGGTACACTGGCAACTTTCTTGGATCAGATTTTCCAGCCTTTGGTTCACATCTGTGAATATCCTATCGAAAAAGGAGATGTGCGCCGGATTCGAAATAGAAAAGTTGCCTTCGCCATCCTCATTTTGTGCGAAGATAACGTTCGTCCTGACGCGAATTTTTCCGTCAACCCCCTGCACAACCATGTCGTCTGTATGGTTATTCAGAAAACTGGCGAAGGAGTTGTTGCAGTTTTGGCTCTGGCTTGAAGGGTTTTCATAGGGATTTGCCCCCGTTCCGCACTCAAAAGGAAGCCATTGCTGAGCAGTCAGGCTAATGGCCAAATGGCATAGCCCAATAATGCAGATAAAAAATTTGAGTTTCATTGTGCAGTAGATGGATTTGTAAAAGCCGATAGGCTTCGGTTCATTGAACACCTTACTGCTTGCAAGCATGGCACAAAGGTAAAGCCCTCCAAAGCGAAGAACAGTCCCACAGCGTCCCATATTAGCCCATATTGTCTCACAGGGTTCCACAGCATCTCACACGCTCAGTATTCCGATGTGAGAGGGCGCGGGGGGGGGGGGGGGGCGAAAACATGGGCGGGAAGCCGAGAGAGACACGCACATGATCTTGTTCTTCAGGCGACAACATTCGGTGGCGGATTTTCAGGCCGGCTTCGGCGCAGCGGCGGTGGAAGGTGGATTTGGTGTAACCGAGTTCTCCCCAGAGGTCTTTTATGGGCATAAGTTTGGGAGGGTTCATAAAACGGAGGTGCTTGAGTGAAAAATTGTTTTCCAGTTCGCTTGCCATCGGGGGTTTACTGTCGTGCAAATATAGAGGTGGCAATTTCTTATCCAACCCCAAGGCCAAGAATCTTTCCGAACTTTGCCCAAAACCGACACCGGTAACTTTTTCTGAAAATATGTTCGCCAATAAACTCCTCGCCCCATTTGCCCTGCTTGCGCTGCTTTTCCTCGTGCTTGCTATAACCGTGAACGAAAGTTATGCCATCGGTTTTGTGCCATGCACTGTTGTAGCGGTACTGATTTTCATGCTTGCGCCCCAGATAAACTGGTGGTGGTACAGCCGCAACCCGCCCGACTTGAGCGCGGAGTTGCGGGCATTTTTGGAACGCTGCTCTGGGTTTTACCGTCGTCTTTCGGTGGCGGAGCAACGGCGTTTTCGGGCGCGCGTGGCGATGTTCAACATGGGCACGGACTGGGAGCCGATGGCTTTCCCGGAAGATTCGCTGCCGCCCGATGTGCAGGCTGCCATTGCGGCGCAGGCCGTGGCGCTCACGTTTGGGCGCGAGCAGTTTTTGTTCCCCAAGTTTGAGAAAGTCATCGTGTTCCCCCAGCCTTTTCCCACGCCAGAGCACCCGTACGACCACGCTTCGGAATTGCACGAGGCAGATGGCTGCCTGCTTTTTTCAGCGGAGCAGGTCATGCTGGCATTTGCGAAGCCTGCCATTTGGTACAATGTGGCGATGCACGAATATGCCAAGGTTTTTGTGCTGCAATATCGGGGCGAAGTGTGGCCTGCTTTTTCCGAAGAAGGGATTTGGGAAAAGTTGGAAGCCGCGAGTGGGATGCCACGCGCCCATGTGGAATCGGTGATAGGCGTGGCAGGCGTGGATGCGCTCCCCGTGGCGGTGCACCATTTTTTCATTTTCCCGGAAAGGTTCGCGGCGGTTTTTCCGGAGGAGAGCCGGGCGTTGGCGGAGATTTTTGGCAACGCGGATTTTGCAGACTGACGCGGATGAACGCGGATTTCAAAAGAATGGCCGCGTACTGTAATTTTCCGAAAGGCGTTTACTTTTACGCCCTCATTACCCCGTTTAAACTTCCCGAAAGTTTAGAACTTTCGGGAAGTTGAAGCAGCACAATAACCTACAAACCCTCAAACCAGCAACCTGCAAACCCTCAAACCAGCAACCTTTAAACCCTCAAACCAGCAACCTGCAAACCCTCAAACCAGCAACCTCTAAACCATTTTACCCAACAACTCAATCCACACAAACTATGAGAAACGCATTCCTCCTCACCCTTTTGGCCGCCCTGTTTGCTCAAAGTTGCGACACCCTGCGCCAATCCACCAAGTATAAAAAAGGCAGTGGCGATTTGGACAAAACCGTCATCGCGCCCGCCGAGTACAGCACCAAAGACCGCAACCTGGACTACATCACCAAGTACAACCGCGCCGCAATCCTTGGTATGGACCGCGTGGGCGTTCCGGCCAGCATCGTGCTCGCGCAGGGTGTGCTCGAAAGTTCGGCAGGCACCAGCGACCTCGCCACCATAGCCAACAACCACTTCGGCATCAAATGTGGCGGCAACTGGAACGGCAAAACCTACAAGAAACAAGATGACGACCGCGACCGCGATGGCAACCTCATCGAGTCCTGCTTCCGCAGCTACACATCGGTCGAGGAGAGTTTTGTGGACCACGGCCAGTTCCTCCGCGACCCGCGCAAATCCACGCGCTACGGCTTCCTTTTCAACCTCGACCGCACCGACTACAAAAGTTGGGCGCGCGGCCTACAATCAGCGGGCTATGCCACCGCGTCCGACTATGCCGACAAGCTCATCAACCTCATCGAGCGATACAAACTGTACGAGTACGACACGCCAGGGGCAAAGCCCACCCCCACATTCCCCACCGAAGGCGGCGGCCAAGGCCAGCCCGCCAAGCCCGTCGGCCCCAACGCTCCCGGCCAAAAAGCCGAAGCCACCGGCCGCATCGGGCGGGTGAACGACGTGAAGGTGGTGGCCTCCCGCGACGGCGAAACCCTCGAAGATGTGGCGCGCGCCTTCCGCCTCAGCACTCAAAAAGTGGTGGATTACAACGACCGTGGCTACCCGCCGGGCGTGAAACTCAAAACCAACACCCGCATCTTCATTCAGTGCAAGTCCGAAAAATGGCATGGACGCTCCACCGAGCACACCGTGCGCGAAGCGCAAACCATGTTCGACATTGCGCAGGTGTACGGTATCCGGCTGGAAAAACTTTTGGAAATGAACGGCTTGCGCCGTGGGCAAGAGCCGGAGGCCAACGAGGTGGTCCGCATTCGCGGAAAAAACAGCCGACCCATAAAAATCAAAGAAACCACCGACGATACACCCACAAAACCCACCGATTGGCCAGGCGGCAAGCCAAAACCAGCGCCCACCGGCCCAGTGGTGGAAGATGGCGAACTTGATTTCGAAATAGAGCCCGGCGGCCCGTATACCGCTCCAGAAAAACCAAAGCCCGCTCCAGAAAAGCCCACCACTCCCAACACCAAGCCGGGCCAAAGACCGCCCGCCACCAGCACAGACCGGCCCTACGACGACGACGAGCCATACCCCAGCAGGCCCAACAACACCGACCGGCCTTCTTACGACGACCCCTACGATACCGATAAGCCCGCCCCGCGCGGCTATCACCGCGTGGTGAAAGGCGACACGCTCTACAAACTTTCGCGGGACTACGACGTGCCCGTCAGCCGCCTCAAAAGCCTCAACAACCTCAGCACCGATGCCATTAAGATTGGGCAGTTGATTAAGGTGCAGTAACCAATATGGCAAAGAAAACCATTGTAGTTGAGGGCAGTGAGATAACCCTGTTGTCATATTCGGACAGCGAGGAGTACATCTCTTTGAGCGATATTATGAAGCGGTTTGAGGATGAGTTTGCGGTCTACGGCTGGATGCGCAACAGAAATACAGTCGAATTTTTAGGTGTATGGGAGCAGTTGCACAACCCAAGTTTTAATTCTGACGAATTCGTTAGAATTAAAAGCACGGCAGGCGCAAACTCATTCAACCTCACGCCCAAAAAGTGGGTTGAGGCTACTGGGGCTATCGGCATGACAAGCAAAACTGGACGCTATGGCAGCGGTATTTTTGCCCACAAGGATATTGCAGTGAATTTTTGTTATTGCCTTTCAACTGTACTTGATCAAAGAGTTTCAACGGTTGAAGGAAGCAGAGGCAGAACAGTCGAAGACGGCATTGGAGTGGAATTTGAAGCGTACATTGGCAAGGGTGAACTACAAGGTTCACACAGATGCCGTAAAACTTCACCTGATACCACCCAGAATTGCAAACACCAAACAAGAAGGGTGGGTGTACGCGAGCGAAGCAGATCGCAGATTCAACAATCAAATGCAACGGGCGGGTAGCAGGGTAAGCGGTTAAAAAGAGGGCTTTAAAAGCGGATAACCGAGATATTTTTGGGCGGCAAAACTCAACAAAAATATGGCTCAGTTATC